>JAZRFZ010000069.1:0-8240 GCA_045643925.1 Acutalibacteraceae bacterium
GTACTGTACCGCTGTTGCTACGGATATTGTTTGCCATTTCAGTGGGATTGTACTGAATTGCTGCATAGAAGTAAGCAAAGAAGATTATCATGAGGAAGTAGAGAACGCCGTAAACAACGCTTGTGGGCTCAAACCATCCAAAGAAGGTGTTCCAGAAACTATCCTCTGAAATTCTGTTAGCTACGAAGAGCTGAATTGTGGGAGGAAGTGAAAGGATTGAGCTTGCGAAGATAACGGGCATAACACCACTCATATTAACCTTAATCGGAATGTGTGTGCTCTGACCGCCGTACATCTTACGACCTACAACTCTTTTTGCATACTGAACAGGAATTCTACGCTCTGCGTTATCCATCCATACAATGTAAGCAATCATAAGAATATAGCAAACAAGTACGAAGGGAGAAAGGAAGTAGTAAATACCACCACGGCTGAAGTAACCATTTGAATTAACACCGAAGAGCATTGTCATCTCTGTAGGAATACGAGAAATGATACCTGCAAAAAGGATGATTGAGATACCATTGCCGATACCCTTGCCGTTAATCTGTTCACCAAGCCACATAACAAGTGTAGTACCTGCTGTAAGTACGCTGATAACAACAATTGCCTGGAACACTTTGCCGAAGCCGTCACCTTCGAAGAGAAGGTAGTTCTTTGCGTTGAGGTAAATGAAATACGCAACGCTCTGAAGAAGACCAAGACCAAGTGTCATATAACGGGTAATCTTTGCGATTTTCTTCTTACCCTCTTCACCCTCTTTTGAAAGTCTTTCAAGAGCGGGAATTGCTACTGACAACAACTGAATAATAATTGAGCTGTTGATGTAGGGAGTAATTGAAAGAGCGAAGATTGTACCGTAGTTGAATGCGTCACCTGTCATCATACTCAAATAGTTGAGGAATGTTGTACCTGCTGCAGTATCGATAAGACCTGTTGCAGGGATGTCAACAAAGGGAACAGGAATGTTCGCGCCGATTCTGTAAACAACAACAATGAATGCTGTGAAGAGAATCTTTTTTCTTAAGTCGGGGATTTTCCATGCATTAACCAAAGTCTGAAACACTTCAAATCACCTCTGCCTTTCCTCCGGCAGCTTCAATCTTTGCCTTAGCTGCATCAGAATAAGCATTAACCTTTACAGTGAATTTTTTAGTGATATCACCATGGGCAAGAACCTTAACACCGTCAAGTGTCTTAGTTACGAGACCTGCATTCTTAAGTGCATCGATATCGATTACTGCACCGTCTTCAAATCTCTCTTCGAGTGCTGCTACGTTAACAATAGCAAACTCCTTGCCGAAAATATTAACAAAACCTCTTTTGGGAAGGCGTCTGTGTAAAGGCATCTGGCCGCCTTCGAAACCGGCACGCATACCACGACCGGCACGTGCCTTCTGGCCTTTGTGACCCTTACCGGCAGTTTTACCCTGACCTGATGCAGGACCTCTACCGATACGCTTTACGTCCTTCTTGGAACCAGCTGCGGGTGAAAGCTCGTGAAGCTTCATATGTTGCACCTCCTTGCTTATTCTTCAGTAGCCTCAATAAGATGAGCAATTTTTCTGATTTTGCCTTTGGTCTGTGCATTGTCGGGCTGTACTGAAACATCGCCGATTTTACGGAGACCTAACGCATAGGCGGTGGCAATCTGATCTTTCTTTGAACCGATAAGGCTCTTAACGAGCTTAACTTTAATGTTAGCCATTTATGCCATCCTCCTTAGTCTTTAAAATGCTTAACGGATTTGCCACGAATGTTAGCAACTTCTTCAACATTACGAAGCTTCATAAGTCCGTCCATAGTAGCTCTTACTACGTTGCAGGGGTTGTTTGAACGGAGTGCCTTAGCACGGATGTCCTTAATACCTACTGTCTCAACAACCGCACGAACGGGACCACCTGCGATAACGCCGGTACCGGGTGCTGCGGGCTTGAGAAGTACTACGCCTGCGCCGAATTTACCAATAATCTCGTGAGGAATTGTTGTGCCCTTAAGAGCAACCTTAACGAGATTTTTCTTTGCGTCCTCGATGCCTTTACGAATAGCATCCGGAACTTCGTTTGACTTACCTAAGCCAAAACCTACTGTGCCTTCGCCGTCACCAACAACAACAAGAGCTGAGAACTTCATAATTCTACCACCCTTAACTGTCTTTGATACACGGTTAATAGCTACGACTCTTTCCTGAAGGTCTGAGTCCTTGCGAGCTGTGTCAAATTTAGCCAAAGTTATTTCCTCCCTTTCTTAGAAGTTGAGGCCGCCGTCACGGGCGCCTTCGGCCAAGCTCTGAACACGGCCGTGATAAATGTAACCGCCGCGGTCGAAAACTACATCAACGATGTTTTTTGCCGCTGCACGCTCTGCTAATAACTTACCAACCTTGAAGGCTGCGTCCTTGTTTCCGCCGTAATCCTTGAAATCCTTTTCAACAGTTGAAGCAGAAACGAGTGTTACACCGTTTTCATCATCAATCAACTGAGCATAGATATGCTGGAGAGAACGGTAAACGTCGAGACGGGGGCAAGCTGCTGTACCGCTGATCTTACCGCGAACTCTTTTGTGACGCTGAACCCTAGCTTTATTGGTGTTAGGTCTTTTTACCATTTTTCTTCACCTCTTAATTGAATTCAGGGATTATTTACCGCCCTTGCCGGCTTTACCTTCCTTACGACGGATAACTTCATCAACATACTTGATGCCTTTACCCTTGTAAGGTTCAGGAGGTCTCTTACCTCTAACTTCGGAAGCAAACTGACCAACCTTTTGCTTATCGGGACCGGAAATAATGATTTTGTTGGGAGAAGGAACTTCGATTGAAATACCTTCGATTTCTGACATAATAACATTGTGTGAATAACCAATGTTAAGAACGAGATCCTTACCCTGCTTAGCAGCACGGTAACCGATACCGTTGATCTCAAGCTCCTTTGTGAAGCCTTCACTAACACCCTTAACCATATTGGCAATAAGTGTACGGTTGAGACCGTGAAGTGAACGATTTTCTTTTAAATCGTTGGGGCGTGTAACTGTAATCACGCCATTGTCAAGAGTAACAGTGATGTTATCATTAACTGTTCTGGTAAGTGTACCCTTGGGGCCCTTTACGGTAACAGTCTGTCCGTCAATCTTGACATCAACCCCAGCAGGAACTGCAATGGGTGCTCTGCCTATACGTGACATAGTACTGTACCTCCTTACCAAACGTATGCAAGAACTTCGCCGCCAACATTAGCCTTGCGAGCGTCCTTGTCTGTCATAATGCCCTTTGATGTTGAAAGGATTACAATGCCGAGGCCATTCTGAACCTTAGGCATATCCTCACAATTTGAATAGATGCGGAGTCCGGGCTTAGAAACTGTGCGAAGTCCTGTGATAACCTGAGACTTGTTGGGGCCATACTTGAGAGCAATCTCAATGATACCCTGTTTGCCGTCTTCGATTACCTTAAAACTCTTTATATAACCCTCATCTACAAGAATCTGAGCAATTGATTTCTTGATGTTAGATGCGGGAACCTGCACGATATCGTGCTTTGCTGAATTAGCGTTACGGATTCTTGTAAGCATATCAGCAATTGAATCAGTAATCTGCATAGAGTGTTTCCTCCTTTATCAATTGCTCTTACCAGCTAGCCTTCTTAACACCGGGAATCTGTCCTGCATGTGCAAGCTCCCTGAAGCAAATACGACAAACACCGTATTTACGAAGATAAGAGTGTGGTCTACCACAGATTTTGCATCTGTTGTACTGTCTTGTGGAATACTTTGCAGGTCTCGCCTGCTTAACTTTCATTGCTGTCTTAGCCACGATGACCCTCCTTACTTAGCAAACGGAGCGCCGAGGAGTGTAAGTAACTCGCGGCCTTCTTCGTCTGTATTCGCAGTTGTGATAAACGCAATATCCATACCGCGAACTTTATCAATCTTGTCGTACTCGATTTCAGGGAAAATAAGCTGTTCCTTGATACCCATTGAGTAGTTACCTCTACCATCAAATGAGTTGGGATTGATTCCTCTGAAGTCTCTAACTCTGGGAAGAGCGAGATTGATGAATCTGTCAAGGAATTCATACATACGGTCGCCACGAAGTGTTACCTTTGCGCCGATGTCCATACCCTCACGGAGTTTGAAGTTAGCAACTGATTTCTTTGCCTTGCAAACTACGGGAGTCTGACCTGTAATCTGCTTGAGGTCGCTGATGATAGCATCAAGAATCTTGGAGTTATCCTTGATTTCGCCTGATGTTACGCTAACAACGATTTTGTCAAGCTTGGGAATCTGCATTACGCTCTTGTAGCCGAATTTCTTCATAAGCTGAGGAGCTACGTCAGATTTATAAAATTCGTTAAGTCTTGATGACATTTATAGTTCCTCCCTTATTCAAACTTAGCGCCACAATTGGCCTTTTTGCAAACTCTGAACTTTTTGCCGTCCTCGATGATGTGACCAACTCTTGTAGCCTGGCCACACTTGGGACAAATAAGCTGAACCTTATCCGCATAGAGAGCGCTTTCAGCCTTAATGATGCCGCCAGCTTCACCCATCTTGCGGGGTTTTACGTGTTTAGAAACGATGTTTACGTTTTCTACAATTACCTTGCCTTCGGAAGGTGCTACCTGGAGTACCTTACCCTTTTTGCCGCGGTCCTTGCCCTGAATAACGATAACCTCGTCACCTGTTTTGACATGAACTTTACTCATTAGTCGTACCTCCTATTAAAGTACTTCCGGAGCAAGTGAGAGAATCTTGAGATATTCTTTCTCACGAAGCTCTCTGGCAACCGGTCCAAAAATACGGGTACCCTTCGGGTTCTTATCTTCTTTAATTATAACTGCTGCATTTTCATCGAAACGAATGTAAGTACCGTCATCACGACGAACACCGCTTGCTGAACGAACAACTACAGCCTTTACAACGTCACCTTTTTTAACAACGCCACCGGGTGCTGCTTTCTTGACAGAAGCCACGATAACATCACCAATGTTGGCATACCTCTTACCGGTACCGCCTAAAACGCGGATGCACATAATTTCTTTTGCGCCCGTGTTATCGGCTACCTTGAGGTAACTCTGCTGTTGAATCACAGTGTGTGCCTCCTTTAATAAGCTAAATTATTTAGCTTTTTCAATTATCTCGACTACACGCCATCTCTTATCCTTTGACAAGGGACGTGTTTCCATAATCATTACGCGGTCGCCGATACCACACTCGTTGAGCTCGTCATGAGCCTTAAGCTTAAGTGTGTGATTGACAATCTTGCTGTAAAGCGGATGCTTTACCCTGTCCTTAACGGATACTACAACAGTCTTATCCATCTTATCGCTTGTTACGATACCGACACGGGTTTTTCTTAAATTTCTTTCACTCATTTAATTGCCCTCCGTCATTAAGAATTCTTGCCGTTAAGCTGCATATCGCGGATAACTGTCATTACACGTGCGATATCCTTTTTTACGGCACTGATTCTCATTGGGTTATCAAGCTGATTGATGGCCTGCTGGAAGCGGAGGTTAAAGAGTTCTTTCTTCAGTTCAAGGAGCTTAGCATCCAACTCCGCCTGAGAGAGTTTTCTTAATTCACTTGCTTTCATTCTGCCTCACCATCCTGTTCTGCCTTTACGACAAACTTGCATTTAATAGGAAGCTTGTTTGCTGCAAGACGCATAGCCTCACGAGCAAGAGCTTCGTCAACGCCGCCGATTTCGAACATAATTCTGCCCGGTTTAACAACGGCTACCCAATATTCGGGCGAACCTTTACCTGAACCCATTCGAGTTTCAGCAGGTTTTTCTGTGATAGGTTTATCGGGGAAAATCTTAATCCAAACCTTACCGCCACGCTTGATATATCTTGTCATAGCAATACGGGCTGCTTCGATCTGTCTTGAAGTAATCCATGCGGGTTCGAGAGCCTGAAGACCGAAATCACCATAGTTAACTTTGTTACCTCTGTGAGCAACGCCTTTAAGACGGCCTCTCTGAACTCTACGATATTTAACTCTTTTAGGTAATAACATTACTTGGCTCCTCCTTCCCTTTTTGTCTTACGTGACTCGTGGAGAACCTCGCCCTTGTAGATCCAAATCTTAACGCCGATACGACCGTATGTTGTCTTTGCCTCAGCAAAACCATAGTCGATGTCAGCACGGATTGTCTGGAGCGGAATTGTTCCTTCGTGGTACTGCTCTGTACGAGCGATTTCAGCACCGCCGAGTCTACCGGAAACCTGAGCTTTAATACCCTTTGCGCCTGCCTTCATTGTGCGGCCGATAGCCTGCTTAAGAGCACGACGGAAAGATACACGCTTTTCGAGCTGAGCTGCAATGCTTTCAGCTACGAGCTGAGCACTGAGATCAGGTTGCTTGATTTCTGTGATATTGATGAATACATCCTTATCACCGCCAAGCATTTTCTTAACTGTTTCTTTGAGCTTTTCGATTTCTGCACCGCCACGGCCGATAACGATACCGGGTTTTGCACAGAAAATATTGATGCGAACTCTCTTGGGGTCGCGTTCAATTTCTACTCTGGGAACACCTGCCGGAGCAAGGAGTTCAAGAAGGAATTCACGGATTTTGTTATCCTCAACGAGGATATCACCGAACTCACCCTTCTTAGCATACCAGCGAGATTCCCAATCTTTGATTACGCCTATTCTTAATCCTGTAGGATTGATTTTCTGGCCCATTATATTTCCTCCTCTCGCTTATTCTGCATCCTTGAGTACAAGGGTAATATGTGATGTCTTTTTGTTAATTCTGTTAGCGCTGCCTCTTGCACGAGGTCTGATTCTCTTAAGAGTAGGACCCTGGCAAACCCAGCACTGTGCAACGTAAAGTGAAGTTACGTCCATATTTTTGTTTTCCGCATTTGCGATTGCGGATTTAAGAAGCTTCTCAAGCGGCTCACAAGCGGCCTTCGGTGTGTGCTTGAGAATTGCCATTGCTTCATCTGCAGGCTTATTGCGGATAAGGTCGAGAACTATCTGAACCTTACGGGGAGCTATTCTTAAATAAGTAGCTTTTGCTGTTGCCTCCATTTTTACACACTCCTTTCGACCAATTATTTACCGTTATTTGAAGTTTTTGATCCCGCATGACCTTTGAAGGTTCTTGTGGGAGCGAATTCACCGAGCTTATGGCCAACCATATCCTCTGTTACGTATACGGGAACATGTTTACGACCATCATGAACTGCAAAAGTATGACCAACAAAATCAGGGAAGATTGTTGAGCTTCTGCTCCATGTTTTAAGAACGATTTTTTCGCCGTTGTCATTCATTTTCTGAACTCTTTCGAGCAGCTTAGGCTGCACATAAGGTCCTTTTTTAATGCTTCTGCTCATTAAATACTGCTCCTTTCCGGCTTATTTGCCGTTACGACGCTTCACGATAAGCTTATCGGAGCGATTCTTCTTGGCTCTTGTCTTATAACCGAGAGCGGGTTTACCCCAGGGGGTAACGGGACCGGGACGACCGATGGGTGATTTACCTTCACCACCACCGTGGGGGTGGTCATTGGGGTTCATAACAGAACCACGAACTGTAGGTCTGATACCCATGTGACGTGTACGACCGGCTTTACCGATTTTAACGTTCTCGTGGTCAAGGTTACCAACCTGACCAACAGTTGCCATACAATTTACAGGCACGTTACGAAGCTCACCGGAGGGAAGTCTGAGAAGAGCGTAAACGCCTTCTTTAGCCATAAGCTGAGCTGCGTTACCTGCTGCTCTTGCAAGCTGGCCACCCTTACCGGGATAAAGTTCAACGTTGTGAATGAAAGTACCAACAGGGATATTTGTAAGGGGTAATGCATTACCGGGCTTAATATCAGCTGAAGGACCTGCTACAACCTTATCGCCAACCTTGAGACCAACGGGAGCAAGGATATAAGCTTTTTCGCCGTCTGTGTACTCAATAAGAGCGATGTGTGCTGAACGGTTGGGATCGTATTCGAGAGTTTTTACTGTTGCTTCAATATCGAACTTTGTTCTCTTGAAGTCGATTACTCTGTACTTTCTACGGTTTCCGCCGCCGCGATGACGAACTGTGATTCTACCGTAGCTGTTACGACCTGAATTTTTGCTGAGAGGCTTTAAAAGACTCTTTTCAGGAGCAACTTTTGAAAGTTCGGAGTAATCTGTAACCGACATATTACGTCTTGCGTTTGTGGTCGGCTTGAAAACTTTAATAGACATTTTATTCACACTCCTATAATGGTTTTGCGGAGAATGTCAAC
>JAZRFZ010000070.1:0-29203 GCA_045643925.1 Acutalibacteraceae bacterium
GGCAACGCGCGGTTACTTTGACCACTACACACCGGAAAACAAAGGCCCCGGTGACAGATTGAAGGCAGAGGGTATCGACTGGTACGGATATGCGGAAAACATTGCAGCAGGCTACACAGATGCTTATGATATTTCCAATGGATGGTACAATTCCGAGGGTCATAGACACGGTCTGTTGCTTCCTTACCTTGAACATCTGGGTGTAGGTATTATTTACAAACCAAACACACTATATAAATTCTACGGTACGCAGAACTTTTACCTGTAACGTTAACGGCTTGTTTCTTTTAAGAAAACAAGCCGTTATTCTTTAATTTTATTTTCAAATCATATTGCCAAATGAGAAATATTATGATAGAATGATAAACAACAAGTGATGTTTATTAAAAGGATGTGGTATTTTTGGCAACTGACAAAAAACGCCGTTTGAATAATACTGACAGACGAGTAAAAAGGACTAAAAAAGCACTTCGCGATGCCCTGCTTACCCTGTTGGAAAACAAGAACATAAATGAAATCTCAGTAACAGAGCTCACTAACCTTGCGGACGTTAACAGAGCAACCTTTTACTTCTATTACACCGACCTTCTTGATATGCTTCAGCAGATTCAGAACGAGTCATATCAATCCTTCAAAGAGATTATAAATGAATCCACCTCATCCATTACCACCATTGAGGGATTCACAGAATATTGCGAAAGGCTCCTTAACTTCTGTCAGGAACAGGAAACTCTTGTACGCTTCATCATCAACAATGATGCTAACAACCAGCTTTACAAGCAGATTCGCATATTGATGCTCAACAACATCCCAAATTCCAAGGACGTGTATGATGACCGCAACCCTGCCCGATACACCACCAACTTTATCCTTACGGCAATGGTCGGTATTGTTATCGACTGGATGGACGAGGGTATGAAAATCCCCCCTCACGAGCTTGCAGAATTTTGCGCAAACATTTACATCAACGGCTCATATAAAACAAAGCAGATATACGCTAAGAATAATAAATAAGATACAACAAAAAGGGGCTGTAAAAAAACGTAAGTTTTTTTGCAGCTCCTTTTTAGGGGATAGAAAAAAAAGATGCAGAACGGACAAACTGAGCAAAATCAAGGCTTCAGACTTGATTTTGTTTGCCCGAAGGCGTACAAGGGTACGTCGAGTGGCGAAGTTTGTTCGTAGTATAAAACATAATTTTTTCATCAATTTTAGATTTTTTATATTTTCAAGGGGTTCTATAGGCTTATTAAACCTACAGAACCCCTTGCTATATCTGGTTTTATACGGTCTGCGGTTTTTTTACATCCCCTTACTTTTTACTCAACAGACTTAAGTGACTCAACCATACTGATTTTCTTCAGTTTGAAGTGCATAATAATGTTAACAACAACTGCGAACAGGATTGTTGTAATAGTTGCAAAAACAAAGCTGAACGGTTCAAGGTCTGTTCTGAACGTGATGGTATCAATATCAATTATGCCTATGACAGCATAGTTAAGCGGTATGCCAAGCACAAGACCTACACAGATACCAATCAATGTAAGAATTACGTTTTCACGGTAAATGTAAGCAGAAACCTCACCATTATAGAAGCCCAGCACCTTAAGTGTGGCAATCTCACGGATACGCTCATTGACATTGATATTGTTAAGGTTGTAAAGAACAACAATCGCAAGAGCCATAGCGGCAACCATAAACAGGATAATAACAAGGTTGAGTGTATTGATGATGTTATTAAAGTTATCAATAACAACGGTTGTATAAACAGATCCGTTAACACCGTCAATCTCATTGATTTCCTTTTCAAGCTGAAGCTTTGCACCCTGCTCGATATTGGAGGGAATCTGACAGAACAGGTTGTTATATTCCAACGAGCTTCCTGTTACTGATTGGAAGTATGCAGGTGTCATATAAACATAATGAAAAGCGTAGTTATCAACGATACCTGTTACCTTTACCTTATGTTCAACGGTACGCGCACCCTCTGTCCACGAAACTGTAAACATATCACCGATTTTCGTATTTGTCTTGGTAGCGAGCTTTCTTGAAATAACTGCACCCTCATCGGTAAAGGGAACGTCCTTGCCGTCGATTGCAAGGTTAACAAAATTCTTAAAAGATGATGCTGACTCGGGAACGAGAACATCAACCTCTATCTCCTTGCTACTCTTATCGGAGTAGCCCTTACAAACCTTCAACCAACCGAGCATTGATGATTCGACATTTTCAAGTGCACTGATTTCCGCAACAACTTTACTGTCAGCAAAGCTTGTCTGTCCATCCTCGAGAACAATCTGAAGGTCGTACTGTGCAACGCCTGTACCTTCACCATACTGGTTATCAATAACATTACTTACCGCATCGCGAAGTCCACCACAAGCAAGAAGGAGTGCAGTACAGCCTGCGATACCGATAACAGTAACCGCAAAACGCTTCTTGTTACGGAACAGGTTACGAACAGTAACCTTGCCTGTGAAGCTGAGCCTTGACCAGATAAATGTAATCTTTTCAAGGAATACTCGTTTACCTGCCTTGGGAGGCTTGGGTCTCATAAGAACTGCAGGAACATCCTTAAGCTCCTTACGACAAGCAAGGAATGCTGCAAGGATTGTTGTACCCATTGCGATAAGAACTCCGAGAATCATATACAAGGGCATAAATGATGCTATGATTTCGGGCATCTCGTAAATAATGCACCATGCAGCATACAACACACGCGGCACAACCGCAAAGCCGAAAACAACACCCAGAACAATACCGATAAAGCTTGCAAGTGATGAATAAAGTATATACTTGCCTGCGATCATCTTGTTTGAGTAGCCCAAAGCCTTGAGTGTACCAAGCTGTGTTCTTTCTTCCTCAACCATACGTGTGAGGGTTGTAAGACAAACCATTGTGGAAACAAGGAAGAAGAATGTGGGGAAAATGTAAGCGAGTCGCACCATATTTTCAGCCGCCTGACCGTAACCCGTGTAACCGGGGTTATCGTGGCGGGTATATACCGACCAGCCTACGTTGTCATTAATGTTGTCAATAAGGGCAGAGCCTTTGTTATAGCCTGTCCTTGCTACACCTATCTTTTCGTTAACCTGCTCCTCAGCGGCTTCGATTTTCGCCTCTGCCTCAGCTATGGTTGCTTTGATGTTCTGATACTGCGACATCTTAAGGGCAAGTGTTGCCTGTGCCACCATATATTTATTCTGTGCTTCAATAGAACTGAACTGAAGCTCATTACCACTTGACTGAATCTTTTCTTTGAAAGTTTCTAACTGTTTTTCCGCATCCTTAAGTTGTTTTTCTGCTGCATCAAGCTGAACCTTTGCATTTGCAAGCTGCGCTTCTGCAGCAGTACACTCTGCATTTTTGGTGTCATATTCAATCTTACCTGCATCATACTGTTCCTTGGCTATAAGGAGCTCTGACTGATACTGATCAAGCAACTGGTCAACCTCAACAATAGCATCGGCTGCCATACCCTGTGCAGTAAGATTGGATGCTGAAAGCAAAATCTTGGCAAGTTCGGGATTAGTTTCTTCAAGCCTTTCTGCGATTTTATCAAGATCGAGGTCCTCTTGTGACACATCCTGATTAGCCTTAAGTGTCTGCAAGGTATCCTGTGTAGTTGCGATAAGTGTCTCTGTGTATTGAATTTCTTTTTCGGCAACAGTAAGTTCGATTGCCGCTTTGTCCAGCTTTGAACGGGCATCTTCTGCCTGTGTTTTCTTAGTATTGTACTCGGTCTGCTTCATTGCAAGGTCAGCCTGACCCTGTGAAACTGCCGTTACCTTGGCATTATATTCATTGACCGCATTAACGTACTGGTTGCTTCCGTCCTGAAGCTGCGCCTGAACCTTGGCATACTCCTCATCCATTGTTTTCTGAGCATCTGCCAACTGCTGAGCACCTGTTTTCTCCTGTTGGCGGAGTTCTTCCAACTGTTTTTTACCTTCGATCAGCTGTGCACCAACAGTAGATTCTGCTTTGTCAATCTGCTGTTTGGCGGCGGCTACCTTTTGAGGAAGACCAACAATAAGCCTTGAACGTGCTTCTGCAGAGAACTGCTCTGCCGCCTCCGCAATCTTCTGTCGCATTGTCTCAACGTAAGCATCGTATTCATCACTGTATGCGGTGAAGTTATCAGCACCCTCAAGAGTTATGTAAGCCTCGCTGTAATAAGTGATGTTTTCGGTAAATGCATCATTATTAACGTAGATAAAGTCACCAAGCTTACCGCTACCTGCGGTGGTAACACCACGCTCATAAGAAACCCAATAGGGTGTTTTTACAATACCAACAATTTTGAACTCATTATGTTTGAGGTAATATCTGATATCCTCGTCGTCACCTGTAACACGGATTGTATTACCAATCTTAAACTGTTCGGGAGTGGTAAGACCGCTACAGGTTACGACACATTCGTCGGGTGATTCGGGATATCTGCCCGTTGTAAGGTCGATATCAAGTCGGTTAATATAACCAGGGTCAGCGGCACCGTTTTCAAAGTTAACAGCACTCATAAGGTCAAGACCTGTTACCCTGATTGTAAGCTCGGAGCCGTCGATATCAACAATACCCTCGTACTCACCCTTGTCATTAGGTGTCTGAACATAGCCGTCCACAAACTTAACACCCATAACAGAGTCAACGCCCTCAATATTGCGCACCTTTTCAAGGTCTTCGTCATAAAGACCGAGATAAGACTGCAAACGCAAATCCATCAGGTTGTATTCACTATAATATTGGTCTGCCGTATCAATCATATCAGGACCGACGGCATTCAAACCACAGAAAAGTCCGCTACCGAGAGCAACGATTGCAACAATCGACATAAATCGGCTCAACGTCCGCTTTATGGAACGGAAACTATCTGTAATATAGGCACTTGTCATTTTATATTATCCTTTCAAAAAGAGATAGTTTACCATTCAATATCGTCAACGGAAACAGGATTTTCGTTGGTTGTGATATCAACAACACGTCCACTCTTCATTGTAATAACTCTGTCAGCCATAGGTGTGATTGCCTGGTTGTGAGTGATAACAATAACAGTCATACCCGTTTCACGGCTTGTATCCTGAAGAAGCTTAAGAATCTGTTTACCTGTATTGTAGTCAAGAGCACCTGTGGGCTCGTCACACAGAAGAAGCTTTGGGTTCTTGGCAAGGGCACGTGCTATTGAAACACGCTGCTGCTCACCACCGGAAAGCTGTGCAGGGAAGTTGTTAAGACGTTCACCGAGTCCTACTCTCTCAAGCACCTTTGCAGGGCTCAGAGCCTTTGTACCGATCTGAGATGCAAGCTCAACGTTTTCAAGTGCAGTAAGATTAGGCACAAGGTTGTAGAACTGAAAAACAAAACCAACATCGAAACGTCTGTACTCAATAAGGCGCTTACTGTCATACTCATTGATAAGGTCACCTGCAACGCGGACCTTACCGTCGTCGCAATCGTCCATACCACCGAGAATGTTAAGTACGGTTGTTTTACCTGCACCGCTGGCACCAACAACAATACAGAACTCACCTTGTTCTACGTTGAAGGTAACGCCATCGGCTGCATTGATAACAACCTCACCCATTTTATATCTCTTGTAAACAGAGTCAAATTCTATAAAGCTCATTTAATTCAGCCTTTCAATTATTTTTTACATATAGAATACATTTTACAATATTATACTAAACAAGTCAACAAAAAGATAATGTAATATATTGTTAATTTAATGTTAAGCTACGCCATTATTTTATAAATCTCAGACATAATATGTGACGCTATGGGCAAAGCATTTTCAGAGCCCCAACCGCCGTTTTCAACAACCACCACAATAGCAATTGGACACTTGGGATTCTGCGAATAACCCATAAACCATGAATGAGGCTTTTTGCCGTCTTCAACCTCTGCAGTACCTGTTTTACCACACATTGAAAGACCCTCGAATCTGCCATCACCGTAATTATCCTTAACGACGAAACGGAGCATTTCGTCCACCTTAGAGGCGGTTTCAGGAGTGAGATAAGTCACGGTTTTTGCCTTTGTCTGCATTACAACCTTTTCGGCAGGAGTCATAACCTCGGATACAACATAAGGCAGAACAGCCTCTCCCCCATTTGCAATACTACCAACAACGGTAAGCATATGATATGGGTTCACAAGTGTAGTATATTGACCGACACCTGCCCAGGCTATATCACCATCAGCAGCACCACTAAGGTCGAATTTACTGGGATTGGTTTTCTGATTACCAAAATCGAACTGATCACCGAATCCATATTCATTAGCGGTGGCGGTAAGCTTGTCTGCACCCAAATCATTGGCAATATGGGCATAGGCGCAGTTACAGGAGTTTGCAAGGCACTCCTTGAAGTCCATTTCACCATGTTTTGAAGGACAAGTAACCTTTACACCGTCAATAGTTGTTTCACCTGTACATTCATAGGTGAAATTATAAATATCAGTATTATTTTCAATAGCGCTTGTGGTTGTGATAATCTTAAAGGTTGAGCCGGGAGTGTACATTCCGTCGATAAGTCGGTTAAGGTACAGACCCTCGTATTTTCCACTTTCGTCAGAATTTATGGTTTCCTCCGAGGGCTTGTTGTTTATGTCGTAGTTAGGTGCGGAAACAGAGCAAATCAACTCACCTGTTTCATAGTTATATGCCGCCACAACACCGTTTCTGCCGTTCAGTTTATCATAAGCCTTGGCACAAATCTCGGCATCGATAGTAAGTTTGACGTCATTACCTCTACCATATTTTTTAAGAGAGTACAGACCTGTTACAGGGTTGTAGCCTGTAAGCTTTGTTTTATATGCAGTCTGCACACCCGAGGAAATGTAGCCTTCCGTATCACCCACAATGTGAAGTGTGGAACGTCTTATGCGCTCGGACTCACTGTAATGCCTGTCCTCACCTTCCGTGTATGCCAACAATTCACCGTTTCTGTCGGTAACGTTACCTGCAGCAATAAAACTGCCGTTCTCATTAAGGTGCTCATTGGCTCTCATAGTCGCCCACTTTTCACCGTTGAGAACGAACTTGGATGCAAGAAAGCCAAGACCCGACACAACCATTGCAACAAGCACGAGGATTGCTATACTTCTTTTTGCAGTAGTTCTCATTTTGTCTCAACCTCCTTTTTGGGGAGCACCTTGAAACTTGCGAAGGAACGGGTATCGATACTCTTAATGTATGCAAGTAAACAGAAGCAACTGATTATACTTGAGCCACCTTTACTTACAAATGGGAGTGTAACACCCGTAAGGGGCAACAAATCCGTTATACCGAAGATGCTGAGCATGGATTGGAAAAGCATCATACTGATTGCGGCAACACCCGCAATGGTATAGAAAGTGGATTTACTTTTCTTGGAGTTAACAACCGCCCACACTGCGATTGCACAATATGTGAGAGGAATTAAAAAGCCCATAATCAAGCCGAACTCCTCACAAACCACACCGAAAACAAGGTCCTCGGATGCGGCAAAGATATTACGTAGTTCACCGTTACCAAGTCCGAGACCAAAAAGTCCGCCCGAGGCAGAATAAATAAGGGTTCGTGTCTGCTGATAACCGCCTTCATCCATAAACTCCCACACGTGAAGGTATGTTGAAAAACGACTTGCAACATAAGGCTTAAACACAAGTATCAGCACCGCACCGATTGCCGCTGCACCGCAAACAAGCATAATGGTCTTAACATCACCTGAGCGCATAAATGCAATTACAATAAATGTGAAGAAGAATATGAGCGCAGTACCGAAATCATACATAAGGAAAAGCTCACCCACGCATACTGCGGCAAAAGCTATATACAAGGTAAGGTTTCTTATAGATTGAAGTTTTTCGAGAGTTGCGGCACCTGCAAAGATAAATGCAACCTTCACAAGCTCACTTGGTTGAATGGAAATACCACCCAAGGAAAGCCAGTTTTTGGCGCCGTTCGTTGTTTCCGCAAGAATGAGTGTAACACCAAGAATAAGTATTGATGCACCTGCAAGCATCCAACGGATAGCCTTCATGGTATCAACAAAACGGAGCACAAGGAGAATAATGCAGAAGCAGATAACACCGAGAACAACCGCTGCAAATTGCTTGAGAACTGCATCGGGGTACATACTGCCGACGATAGCAAGTCCGACAGATGCAAACATAAATGCTATCATTTCCAACTCAAAATTATGAATACGCAGAACATAGGTTGCAAAAAGGAAATAACACCACTGAAGCGCAATATATCCGAGATATACCGCAACCACTACACCGTGAAATGCTCCCTCGGGGTACATATTCAGGAGCATCGCACACAGGTTAAAAAGACCGATAAGCAAAAGTGTTATACCGTAAGAGGGTCTGCCTGCCAAAGGACTTTTATCCTTGATGAATTTATATTTCGCCTCATGGAGCATATATTCAATCCCGCCGATACTGATTATATCTCCGTTCGAAACATATGATTTCTTTTCAATTTTCTTTCCGTTTACGGAAACACCTGACTTTGAGAATGTATCAAAAATCACAAAGCCTTTGTTTCTGTATGCTATAACTGCGTGAAGCCTTGATATGGTATCAAACGGCAACACTATATCGCATTTCTTATTTCGTCCGATGGACGTTTCTCTCTCGTAAAGTGAAATAGTTTCATTGGTAACTGTATTCACCAGTTTTGCCCTGATGGGGTCTGTGGTTTTCTTAAAAAACATAGCCACAAGCATACGCACCGCAACAAAAAGCACAATACCAAGCATTATGTAACGCATAGCAGGTGAAACCATTGTTATCATATCAACCATAGCAATCCCCTCCTTATAATCAGCCATAAGTCTCTATGTTATTATAATAACATAAAATTATCGAATAATCAACGGAACATCCCCCGTCAAATGTTAAAGAATTAAGAAGAAACTGTAAATTTAATTATAAAAAGACATAACACACCGTTCTCACCTTGACACACGGCATTTGCATAGGGTATAGTAATAGAAGGAAATTTTGGAGGCGATTATATGTCAGTTTCAAAGACAGTTTACGGCGTTATGAATGGCAAGGACGTTCACGCTTTTATTATCGAAAATTCACAGGGCGCAAAGGCTCAGATTATAGAGAAAGGCGCTACTCTGGACAAGTTGTTCATCAAGGACAAAAACGGCGATTTTATTGATATTCTCGTAGGTCACGACACGCTTGACGGACACATCAATCGTAGTGATTATCAGGGTGTTGTTGTAGGCCAGTATGCAAACCGAATCAAGGGTGGCAAATTCACTATTGATGATGTTGAGTACAATGTAACTTGCAACGAAAAGGGCATCACTTGCCTTCACGGTGGCGGTGAGTACAGCTCCGCACATTGGAATGGTGAAATCATATCTGATAACGCGGTTAAGTTCACATATTTCAGCGCTGACGGCACAGAGGGCTTCCCCGGTAACGTGGACGTAAGCGCAACATATACATTTACTGATGATAACAGACTTGTTATCGAATATAAGGCGGTTTCCGATAAGAAAACAGTTATCAATCTTACAAACCATGCTTATTTCAACCTTAATGGTTATGACAGCGGTGATGTGCTTAACCACACACTTAAAATCAATGCAGACCGCTACACACCCATTGATGAAACAAGCATTCCCACAGGTGAATTACCCTCTGTTTCAGGCACACCATTTGACTTCACATCACCTAAAGCAATCGGCAGAGATATAGAGGCAGACCATCCCCAAATCAAAAACGGTATGGGTTACGACCACAACTTCTGCATTGCGGATTTTGACGGCTCACTTAAAGAAATCGCAGTTGCAACAGGTGACAAAAGCGGCATCACAATGACAGTTAAGACGGACTTACCCGGTGTACAGTTATACACAGGTAACTTCCTTGACGGCTCCGTTATCGGCAAGGGTGACAAGCCTATCACAAAGCGCAGTGCATTCTGCCTTGAAACACAGGTTTATCCCGACTCACCCAACCACCCCGAGTGGCACAAGTGCATTTACGATGCAGGTGAGGAGTATTCAACAGTTACAGAATTTGCCTTTTCGTTATAACAAATAAAATCATTGACGATTTTGTGGTTTTTTGCTATAATACCTTGGATACACTAATTTTAAAGGAGATGTGAATTATGAGAAAAGTGGCACGACTTTTATCTGCTGTTTTAGTAGCAGTGTTGCTCTGTACCACAATGATTCCGTCTGCTTTCGCAAAGGATTTTGCACCTAAGCTCAACGCAACGAACCTTGGTGTAAACACCCAATACTTATACTCTGAGAACAACGTATCGTGGCTTCGACAGCTCACAATAAAGGAAGATATGCTTTCCTCATCAGGTATTCTCAATGAAGCGGTGCTTCATCCCGTTACGGATTACCCCTACACAACAGACGCCCCGCACTTCAAGGCAGAGGTTGAAGAATGTATAAAAACATACACCCTCGATGAGGAATCACAAAAAGCCGCCTACCTTTACGTGCTTAATCAAATTGGCGCTCTCACACTCATTTCAGAGCCCACAACCTCCAACGAAACAAAGGCTGATTGGTTACGCGCTCAAGGAATCATTGTGACAGAGGAAGACGAAAAGGACGCAGAAAGAGTTCTCCTCATAAGCGCACTTTACGCAATGATGCGAAACGACCTTTATTACGTAATGAAGGGTGAGCAATACACAATCCCTGCAGGTACTCCCCTCGAGGAAGCGGTTGTTATGTACCTCGTCGCTCTTTCGGGTCAGGAAAATTCTCTTGGTTCATTCATCCTTAAATTCTTCGGCAAGAACTCCTTCGGAAGTCTTGAGGATTACATCTACTACACATCACTTATGGCGCTCTACACAAACGGCTACGTTTCCGTTATGGAAATCACTACCCTTCCAAGGGCAGAGGTTTTCAGAAGACTTGCCATAATGACAATCCGCAACTACGGTATTGCAATCGACTCTGAAAAAGCTACAACAGAGGAGCTCCAACAGAAGTACCTCACTGCAATGCTTGGTACTCATTACAGGGTTTCACTTGACCCCGCATCCCTCATCAAATCACGTTCAAATCAAGGCATACCATACTACGTTCTGCAAAGAATGGCAGCAGAGGATGCCAACATGACAATATCTCACACCCGATATACATATGAACAGTGCTTTGATTACGTCCTCAAGAAGACACAGCGATTTGATCTTGAAAAAGAGTTCTTTTCAGATATATACGAATACAACATTTATCTGAACAGCAAGCGTGACAACATTTCAGTAAATCCAAACCCTTTAACAGCAACTTCACTGATTAAGATAAACGGCGTTGCGGTTATAGGCGGACAGTACGCAAAAGTACAGTTAACCAATGACGGAATTCAAGCCTTCACCATCACCTCTACATACACAGTGAATGGCAAATCAACAACATCCAAGTACAAAATCAACGTTATTCAGGGCACTACACCGCCCCCCGACAGTGACCTTACAGGTCTTGTTCCCACAATGGGTTCAACCGACAGTACAACAGGTAGCGGTAACGCTCTTATAACAGACACCAACGGCAACGCGTTCATCACCGTGCCCCCCTTATCAATGGCTCTGCCCTATGTAACAGGTGTAAACGGAATGGCTTCCAACCTGGTAGGCAAGGTGCTTTCCCTCAATGACAAGGGTCAGTTGGTTGACCAGTACGGCAACGTAATCAGTCAGGGTACGTTTGAAACACTCCCTGAGGGTTACAAATACGTTCTTGGTGATGACGGTATAATCCAGGTTGTGTTGATGAACGAATCAGAGCCTACAACCTCTGATGATGCTCCATTGCTTAACGAAGAAAACAACGATATCCGCAAAATAATAATTATCGGCTCCGTCGTTATGTGCATAGCACTTATTTTGGCGCTTATCATTACCGTTGCGGTAACCAAAAAACGTGGCAACAGTGAAGAGCAAGTGAGAGCACGACGCCAGAAGGAAAAAGCAAAGAAAGAAAAGCTTGAAGCCAAAGAAGCCAAGAAAGCAAAGAAGAAAAATAAATAAAATTCTATAATTTTAACGGCAACGAGGCAAAAAAGCCCTGTTGCCGTTATTTTTTAAAAATAAATCAGATTTATTTTTAAAAATTGTTCATATTTTATGGTATAATATAGTATATAATTACATTAAGATATTTTAATATTGAATATCAAAGGAGGATTAAAATGGCAAACGCAAAAATACTCATAGTTGATGATGATGTTAATATTTGTGAATTGCTTCGACTTTACCTCGTGAAAGATGGTTTTGATGCCGAAGTTATTACCGACGGTATTACCGCACTCAACACCTTTGAAACAGTACAGCCCGACCTTATTTTGTTGGACATTATGCTCCCTGGTGTTGACGGCTGGCAAATTTGCCGTGAAATCAGAAAAACCTCACAGGTGCCGATTATTATGCTCACTGCAAAGGGTGAAACCTTTGACAAGGTGCTCGGTCTTGAATTGGGTGCAGACGACTATATTACAAAACCCTTTGAAACAAAAGAGGTTGTTGCGCGAATCAAGGCTGTCCTCAGACGTTCAGGCACACATGCGGCAGTTCCCGAGCTTCCCAAGGAGGTTTCATTTGATAAGCTTACCATAAACCTTACAAACTACGAGCTTAAGGTTAACGGCAATCCTATAGATACTCCCCCAAAGGAGCTGGAGCTTATTTTCCACTTGGCAAGCAACCCCAACAGAGTTTACACCCGCGACCAGCTTCTTGACGAGGTGTGGGGATTCGAATACTACGGCGACTCACGAACTGTTGACGTGCATGTTAAGCGTCTCAGAGAAAAGCTCGAGGGTGTTTCGGACAAGTGGGAGCTCAAAACAGTTTGGGGCGTTGGCTATAAATTCGAAACAAAGTAAAAAGGTGATTCTATGAACCCTCGCAGAAGTAAAAAGGGTGCCTTTTTCTTCAAATACTTCTTCATATTTTCTGCAATCGTTCTTGTGAGCTTTTTCATAATCGGTGTTACGCTCATGCTCTTTGTGGGTAATTTCCTCACAACACAGATGCTCACCGAAACACGAAACAATGCTTCGCAGCTTGCGGAAATGTCCGAAGAACTTATGAGTTCAGAGTTCATCAAAGAAAACCCACAGGGCGCAGTAATGGTATTGTGCAAAAACGTTTCTTTGATGGCGGATTCTGCAGGAGCCGATATTTTCATATGCGACCCGTCGGGTGGAGTTGTAATCTGCCCCGAAACAGTAAAGGGTTTTAGTTTGAATGTCGACCACCACTGTGATAAGCACTACAATTACGAAATCCCTGACATTTATGTACAAAGGGTTAAGCACGGCAAGGTGTCAGAATTCACTCCTTTGGGAACAATTTATGAGAAGAATCATTGTGTATCAATGGAGCCCTTTTACGTAAACAACACCTATACAGGCTTTTGTGTGGTAGCCACTCCCCTTTCGGGTGCAATCGCAGAAAACCTTGAAAACATCTTTGTAATGTTTATGTCATCGGCAGCAATAGCCCTTGTCCTCGTTACAATTGTTGTTTACATTATGACAGGTAAAATTGCAAAGCCCATCAGGAATATGGAAATTGCTACAACCTGCTATTCCTCAGGGGACTTTACTTACCGTGTACCTGAACTGAAATCCAACGATGAGCTGGCACACCTTGTTACAAAATTCAATGCTATGGCATCGTCACTATCTCAGCTTGAGGACTCACGACGAAGCTTTATTGCAAACGTATCTCACGAATTCAAAACACCTATGACAACCATAGGCGGTTTTATAAACGGTATTCTTGACGGCACCATTCCCGAAGAAAAGCAACCCTACTATCTCAATATAGTATCTTCGGAAATCGACAGGCTTTCCCGTATGGTTACAACAATGCTGAATATTTCAAAAATTGAAACAGGCAATGTTGATATGACCATCGAAGCATTTGATATTTCACCTAAATTAGTTACAACTTTTCTTGGTTTTGAACAACTTATTTCCAAGAAAAATATTGAAGTATCAGGTCTTGAAGACCTTGAAACAGTTACTGTTCACGGTGACAGCTCGATGATTGACCAGGTTATTTACAACCTTGTTGACAACGCAGTTAAATTCACCGAAAAGGACGGTAAAATCACTGTAAACACCGCAAGTGACAAGAAACACTCTTATTTTGCAATTACCAACAGCGGTAAGGGAATTCCCGAAGCGGATATAAATAAAGTCTTTGACAGATTCTATAAGGTTGACCAATCACGAAGCACAGACGTAAAGAGTACAGGATTAGGTCTGTACCTTATAAAAACCATTGTGAGTCTTCACAACGGCACTATTACCGTAGAAAGTCAGCCCGATAACTACACGCGCTTCACTGTCAAATTACCAAAATAATAACACAACGTCTGCCTCACGGCAGAATGGAGGAAAACTCAATGGACGACATTTTCAACAATACCCCTGACACAGAGGTTAACAACACACCTGCACAAGCGGCACCGGTTCAGCAACCCAGCCCAAGTTATGCACCTGCGCAAACACCACCTGCATACAATATGCCCCCTGTTGCACAACCTAACCCATACTATGCACCGCCATACCAACCGGCTTATGCACAACCAAATCCCACACAACAGAGTGAGCAACCTTACTCCCCTGTACACCCCACAGACGGATACAAGCCTCCCAAAAAGAAAAAGAATGTGGGCAAAATAGTTTTTGTAGCTCTTATCTGTGTGTGCATCGTTCTGGCGTCTATCGGTCTCGGTGCTACACTTTCATCAGAGGATAAAACATCAAACAAAACTGAGGAGCAGTCCGAGGTTGAAAACACCACAGGTGTAGGTGCAGATGCTCAGACACAAGACTCACCTGTTTCTTATAAAAAATATACCGGCAAAGGCACTATGACACCCGAGCAGGTTTACGAGGCAGTCAAGGAAATCAACGTTGGCGTTCTTGTATATGCACAAAACCAGAAAGCCGGTGAAGGCTCAGGTATTATTGTAGGTGAAGACCCCACAGGTAAATTTACTTACATTTTAACCGCGGCACACGTTATTGCTGATTCCGGTGTGGATGTTCAGATTCAGTTCTATGATGAAACTGAAGCAGAGGCTACCATCGTGGGCATCGACCTCAAGACAGATATCGGTGTGCTCAAAGTCGAGAAAACAGGATTCAAAGCCGCAACATTTGGCAACTCAGATAAGCTTGTTGTTGGTCAGACTGTATATGCAATCGGTAATCCCGGTGGTACAGAGTTCTTCGGCTCATTCACAAGCGGTATGATTAGCGCTATTGACAGACCCGTTCCCACAACAAACAGTTCCTACGACTTACCTTGTATTCAGCACAACGCTGCAATCAATCCCGGCAACTCCGGTGGTGCTCTCGTCAACGAATACGGTCAGGTTATCGGTCTTAATTCATCCAAAATCTCCAGCACAGAGTATGAGGGTATGGGATTCTCTGTTCCCTCAGGCACAATGCTCACGGTTTACAACGAGCTTGTAAAAAATGGTTACGTTTCCAACAGACCTATGCTTGGCATCACATACTCACCTGTTTCCAGTGATTACACTTACGCTACAGTAGCGTGGAAAAATAATCTTCCCTATGGTTCGATTGTAATCGCAGTAATCAACGAAAACAGTGATATGGTTAACCACGACGTTCAGGTTGGTGACATTATTACTGCAGTGAACGGAAAAAATCTCGAAACAACCGATATTCTTCTGGAAGAAATCGAAAAAGCAAAAGTTGGTGACACTCTGGAGCTTTCAATCTGCAGACTTGGCAGAAGCGGCTCTATTACCAGCACACACACCATTAAAGTAAAACTCGTCGAGGACAAAGGCAACAATGTTGTAACAGAGCCCGAAACTCAGTACGACCCCTTCGGCAGTTACTTTGACGATTTCGGTTATTGATAATTCATAAAAAGAAAATCCGATTAAGATTGATTATCTTAATCGGATTTATTTTTTATTCTGTTTTTCCCCAACGGTCAATGCCTGCACGTTGCATTGCACCGACGATACGCTCGGGCACATCACCGTACTGCTCCGAGAGAGCCTTTATAAGCTGTTTTACGTCCTCACGCTTAGTGTTTTCATTGGCAGGGCACTTGCTCTCCACAACGGGCAAAGAGAGCCTTTCTGCGGCACTTTCCGCCTCGCGTTCACGAACATATATAAGGGGTCTTATCATAGTAATATCCCTGCGAGAAAGATATGTTACGGGAGCAAAGCAACCAACCCTGCTTTCTATAAGCAGATTCATAAGAAAAGTTTCTGCCGCGTCGTCAAGGTGATGACCAAGAGCAATCTTATTACATCCAAGCTCCTTGGCAGTATCATGGAGAATACCACGACGCATTCGTGCACACAAGCTACAGGGATTAGGCTCTTTACGAACCTCGAATATAATTTCGTATAAATCAGTGGGTTTCACAACATACTCCACGCCATAACTATCGCACATTTCTTTTATGGCAGAAAAATCTCCATCCTCACAACCAAAACGCATATCAAGAGTGATTGCAACAACAGTAAAATCGGCAGGATAAAATCTTTTGAGTTCACAAAGGGATTTCAACAACAGTAATGAATCTTTACCGCCCGATACACCAACAGCAATTTTGTCTCCGTCGGCAATCATTTTATAATCATCAACAGCCGCTCTTGTGCGGCTTATTATTCGCCTCATAATCAGTCCTCAGTATCTTTTTCTTCCTTTGTTTTCTTGGAATCCTCGGTATTTCCGTCAGTTAAAACTGATGAATCGTCAGTTCTCTCCTCCTCATCAACAGACGGAACACGCTTGAGTGAAACAACGAGAATCACAATGGCGATGACTAAGAGAACACAAAGAACGACAATATAAATCATTTTACGACTTTCCTTAACATCCTCTTCCGCATCTTCAACATCAAGAAAAGTTTTGTGATAATCGTCCATCTCAGATATGTTCGTATAGCGTTTTTCAACATCGATTTCAAGTTCAAACTCTGCCTCGGTTTTCGCTTCTGTAACTGCACAAGCAGTAACACTAAAAGAACCAAGTGTTATAAGACAAAGTATCAAAGCAATTATCTTCTTCATAAAGCACCAACCTTATAATTTTTCACAAGCAGATTTCAGTCTCAAAAGTGCAGACTCAAGCACCGAACGAGGACAAGCTACATTAAGACGTGTGTAGCCTTTCCCTCCATCACCGAACCAAAATCCCGGGTCTTGTATAATTCCGCATTCATTCTGAAGGAAGGAGTCAAGCTCCTCGTCGTTCATACCGAGTTTGCTCATATCAAGCCACACAAGGTATGTTCCCTGACATTCAAGCATATCAATACTCGGTATTGTATCTACGATTCTTTTCGCAAGTTCAATATTTGAATCAACATAGGAATTCATTTGATCAAGCCAATAATCACATCGTGTATATGCGGTTATTGTGGCAGGTCGCGAAACAGAATTTATGCAGCTATAACCATCTGCTGCAAGTTGTTTTCTGAAACGCTCTCGCAAGAAGTCCGAAGCAATTATAATATTTGATGTGCCGAGCCCGGCAAGATTAAAGCTCTTGCTGACTGCAGTACAAATAACAGTATTTCCGCTAAAAGCAGAATCCACATTATTTATCACAGTGTGCTCCTGACCTGCACGAAGTATATCAAAGTGAATTTCATCCGAGAGAAGCACAACATTATGCCTTAAACAGATGTCCCCCACTTTTTTCAATTCTTCCTTCGTCCACACCCTTCCCACGGGATTGTGGGGACTGCACAGAAGCATCAGACTAACATCATCACGGGATGCAATATCTTCAAGCTGAGAGAAATTCATTTTGTAAGAATTACCCTCTCTCACCAAAGGATTATCAATAACTGTTCTGCCGTTATTTTCAATGGAATTTTTGAAAGGATAGTACACGGGAGATTGTATAATAACTCCCTCACCCGGTTTTGTGAAAGCTCTTATTGCCGTATTTATGGCAAAAACAACACCGCCAACACAGGTTATCCAATCATTTTCAATATAAAAATGATGTCTTCTGAGCATAAACTCACGAACGGTATCACGATATTCTTTGTCACTGTCCGTATAGCAGAAAAAACCTTTTTCGGCATATACTGAAATTGATTCTCGGATTTCGGGCGCAGTTCTGAACTCCATATCCGCAACTGAAAGTGGATATGCTCCCCGTTCAATCAAGCCGTCGGGAACTGTTGTATCCCATTTATAGGAGCCTGTTCCCCGTCTGTTAAATACACTATCAAACATAACCTTAACCTTTTATAAACAGAATTGATGTAGCAAGTAAAACCTGTGCCGCAAAGTATGTAACAATATTAACTATCTTTATGGGGTAATTCTTTTTAAAGCCACCGAACATAATAAATCCGAGAACAACATCAGATACAAGGAAGCACAAAGACCCAAGCATAAGTACAAGCAAGGCAACCACTCCATATTGACCGCCTGAAATCAGGTAATTAACACCTAAAGCCGTTGCCTTTACAAACATAGTAACAAGTATAACAAAATATGACCCCATACTTAATTTAACAAAAATCCCGGGCATATCAAGCTTTAATTTCACATAGCATACAAGAGCTATAATGCACAATGCAACAGCCGCACAAATCTCCACACCATTAACAACAGAATAATCAGGGAATATATTAGCCAAAGCACGGATATACGAAACTATGTACACTATATGACCTATGAGAAAGCTTGTAAATCCGATTCCAAAGCAAATTTGGGTACTATTCACATGAAGAAAAAAGTCACCTATCCAACCTAAAACAAGACCCAAAAGCATTGTGTATGCATACTCTGTGTGATTATCAGCAATAAAAATCGCTAAAACACCTACTCCGACGAAAAGCGATGCACAAATCATTTTCAAAAGAAGTGATTTCTTTGAGGGATTGGGCCACATAACCTTTAAAAACCACGGAACAAAAACACACTCCAACACACAACAAAGAGCAAACATTATATTCAAAGCCATGTAAACACCCCGAATTCCCAATATACAACCATTCTAACACATATCCCCTTAAAAGGCAACAAACAAAGAAAAACTCCGTCGAATATACATATCAACGGAGTTTTCAATAATCAATATACCAAATCAGTAATAAGTACTGTACTAAAAAGTTCCTGACGTTCCAGACCTATTTTGCCTATGCCAACAACTTGACCTGAACCCTTTATACTAACGTCCGCAAACTGTGTAAGTCTTACAATCTCAAGATTGTTCGGATTAAATTCTACCTCAACATAGCAATCGTGATACCTTAATGAATACTGAACATTAGTAGCAAAAACAGATATAATAGGATGGTTGACTGTTCTATCTATCCTAGCCTTTGACATAGGTGAGAACACAGCACCTGTGTAACTTGGTGCAACATTGGAATTCTCGCCGATAGGTTCGGGATTATCCTCGCTGACAAGTGTAAAGTTCATTTTAACATTGCCGTTTGCCAATACTTCATATGTAAATTTCTCAATGCCGTTAGGGTCTGTGAGATATGAACCCTTTTCCCTGGAGAAAACAGGGAACAATGACATATCCTCATCGCCCTTTTCATGGATATAAGGCTCCGCCTCTGCCTTTTCTTTGGGAACGAACACGCCAAGACCTTCAATGATACCCAAGAACTTGTTTACGGTATCCTCTCCGGCACTTTCCTCACCCTCAGAGAAAACTCTGTTTGCAGGGTCACCGGGCAACTCCTGGTACTCAACCTTTTTAAATCCGACTTTTTTGGCTTTAGCATTATTCATAACATCGGCGTATATTTTAACAATATCTGCTTTTGTTTTATTTGTTGAAAGCAAGGGATTCTCAGCTTGTCCACCTTGTGAAGCTCCCTGATTATCAAGTACCGAATTCTGAGATTGTGACTGATTATTACCCGAAACAGCTGACTGATTATTATTGGGAACGCGAGAAGAATTGTTACCATCCAAAATTGACTGTGTGCCGTCATTTACGATGACACTATTACCAACTGTCTGCTGACCGTCCACATAAACCGTTTCCACAACCTGGGTCTGTTCTACTGCACCATTAAGCTTTCTGTCCTCGGCAACAACACCGAAAACCACAAGAGAAAGATATGTGCTAAGGGCAAGAAGAACTGAAAGAGCTACACAACCAATAACATAGCCTTTGCTCTTTTTTAGTTTTTTCATTACAAAACCTCTTTCAAAGATAATACATTTATAGATTATATTAAAACCCACGAAAAGTCAACCAATTTTACAATATCGTAACAAAACATTTTCACAAAGAAAAGCCGACTCGCTTACGCGAGTCGGCTTGAATTACGCATTGATGATTAATATACGAAGTCTGTGTACTTTGAGTTGAACTCAAGTTCACCGTTAGCATTGAGTGAACCATTGATGTTAGCTGTGATGTAGCCAATACCATAGTGAGTAATGCTTACGAACTTGCCGTCTGCTGTCATCTCAGCTGTGATTGTGTATGCCTTGTATTCGATCTGGCCTTCAAGACTCTTAACGATCTTTGATACTGTAGCATCTTCAACAACTGTCTTTTCAACGTCCTTGTAGTCAAGGAAGTCTCTTGACATAACTGCAATACCGTCAGTCTCTGAGTATGAGGGGTTAACCTGATCCTTCATAACGATAGTGATTGTGTTGCCTTCCTTCTTACAAGATGCAACAGTACCCTCTGAACAGTTACTGAGAGGCATACGACGCTTTGCATCGTCTGAGCCCTTTGCATTCTGCTTAACTTCAGCCTCATCCTCTGTTGTCATGAAGCTTTCAAGGATAGGAACGATAACGTTATCGAGAATACCAAGACCTTCGATCTTAAGAGGCTTCTGCCAAGTGATGTTGTTGTAACCTGCAATACCCTGCTCGTTAATTGCCTTTGCTGCAGCCTGGAACTCCTTAAGAGCTGCTGCATCAACGGGACCTGCGGGTGCATTTGTGTTACCTGCATCGTTGGTGCCTGCATCGTTGTTTGTGTTTGCATCATTTGAGCTTGATGAATTTGAGCTTGAAGAGCTTGAGCTTGAGCTTGAGCTTGAAGAGCTTGAGCTTGAGCTTGAAGAAGGTGTGCTTGATGAGCTTGAGCTTGAAGAAGGTGTGCTTGATGAGCTTGAAGAACTTGAAGAAGGTGTGCTTGACATTGAACCACCGTCGTTAGAAGTGCCTTCGCCTTCAACTGTCTCTGATGTTGAAATACCACCCTTAGCAAGCAAGATAACTGAAGCAATTGAAACAGCATTGCTTGTGATGATTGTGAAGAGAAGTGCTATACTGAGGATGATAGCAATAACCTTCATATCAGAATTTTTCATTGGTATAATACCCCTTTCACCATACTGCCATATTTAGACAGTATAATATTCTTTTTTAATATCTTAAGATTACCCCAAAGTGCACAAAAAGTCAAGTGAAATTTACTGCAAATGACAAACATTATTTTAAATTCGTCAAAAAGCCGAAAAATCACACCATTTTTTGTGTATTCCATATATCTTTTGCATATTCGTTTATTGCACGGTCTGCAGCAAACCTGCCGGAACCTGCAATATTCATGAGTGACATCTGATTCCACTTTTTAGTATCCTTAAATGTTTCACGGATTCTCTGCTGAGCAAGCTGATAGTCTGCAAAATCAGCGAGTACCATAAAGGGGTCGTGGTGAATAATAGTTCCTGAAATATCAGAGAAATCTTTACCATCAATACCACCACGGCTGATAAAGTCAAGAACTTTGCGAAGTTCTGCATTATTATTATAGTATGTCTGCGGATTGTAACCGGCATTTCTTAACTCTGCAACCTCGTGGGCACGCATACCGAAGAGGAACATATTGTCATCCCCTACAGCTTCGTTGATTTCAACGTTTGCACCATCGAGAGTACCGATAGTAAGTGCGCCGTTCATCATAAGCTTCATATTACCTGTACCACTTGCTTCCTTACCCGCAAGAGAAATCTGCTCGGAAACGTCTGCCGCAGGCATAAGTCGTTCGGCATTTGTTACATTATAATCCTCAACATAAAGCACCTTGAGTCTACCCTTTACGTCGGGGTCCTTATCAATCATCTCACCAAGGGCAAGAATAAGGCTGATAATACGCTGTGCCACAAAGTAACCGGGAGCCGCCTTTGCACCGAAGATGTATGTCTTCGGAACAAAATCGCCATTGGGATTTTCCTTAATAGCGAGGTATTCGGAAACAATGTTGAGTGCATTGAGGTGCTGACGCTTGTACTCATGAAGTCGCTTAACCTGAACATCAAATATTGAATCTGTGTTAAGCTTAACACCTGTTGTTTTCAAAATATGCTTTGCAAACTCTTCCTTGTTTGCCTTTTTGATTTCACCAATTTTATTAAGAACTGCTTCGTCATCCTTGAAATCTGCAAGTCTTGAAAGATTTTCTGCATCGTAAACGAACTTATCGTCACCGAGAAGTTCTGTGATATAAGATGTAAGGCGGGGGTTAGCCTGACAGAGCCAACGTCTGTGTGCAATACCGTTTGTTACATTTGTGAACTTGTCGGGCATAAGTCTGTAGAAATCATTGAAGAGTGAATCCTTAAGAATCTGACTGTGAAGTGCAGAAACACCATTAACACTGTGACAAGCCGCAACACAAAGATTTGCCATTCTTACCGCACCACCGGAAATAATAGCAGTACGCTCAACATAATCCGCATCATGAGTGCACTCCCAGATATATCCGCGGAATCTGTTATCGATTTCCTTTATAATATCGTATATGCGGGGAATAAGGCGCTTAACAAGTTCCTCACTCCAGCACTCAAGAGCCTCACTCATAACAGTGTGGTTTGTATACGCCATTGTGTTTGTAACAAGGCGCCAAGCATCGTCCCAGCCGTAGCCACATTCATCGAGAAGAATTCGCATAAGCTCGGGAATTGCCATTGTGGGATGTGTGTCATTGATATGAATTGCCAATTTTTCGGGCAAATTCTCAACAGTGCCATACTCACGAAGGTGATGACGGATGATATCTTGAACAGATGCAGAAACGAGGAAATACTGCTGACGAAGTCTTAAAGACTTGCCCTCGGGGTGATTATCCATAGGATAAAGCACCTTGCTGATAACCTCTGCCATTGCCTGTCGCTCCATTGAGCGCATAAAGTCACCCTGATTAAAGGATTTCATATCAAATTCGGGTGCACGTGCACTCCAAAGACGAAGAACGCTGATGCCTTTGCCGTCCTTACCTGCAACAAACATATCATAAGGAACAGCCTGGATAACATTGCCATCAACAATTTCAACATGGTGATACTGATTATCCCATGATTCATTTACGCGACCCTCAAAGGTGATATCAACTGCGCTGCTCTCCCTGGGAACGAGCCACACCTCACCCCCGGGGAGCCAGTTATCGGGAAGCTCGGTCTGTCTGCCCTCAACAAGCTTCTGACGGAAGATACCATATTCATAAAGAATGGAGTAACCACGAGCAGGATAACCCTGTGTTGCAAGTGCGTCAAGGTAGCAGGCAGCAAGTCTGCCAAGACCACCGTTACCAAGACCTGCATCAGGTTCGCAATCATAGATGCTGTCAAGCTTGATACCGAAATCCTTAAGCACACTTTCAAATGTGCCTGTAAGATTAAGATTGAAAAGTGTATTTTTAAGAGAGCGACCCATAAGGAACTCCATTGAGAGGTAGCAAACGCGCTTTTTACCCTCGTCGTCTGCCCTTTTGCTCAATTCTGCTCTTGACTGTGCCATCATATCACGAACAATCATAACAACAGCCTTATAATACTGCTCATTGGTTGCATTTTCGGTGGTAATGCCAAAATAATGAAGAAGTTTATTTTCAAGCATTTCCTTTGCTTGTTTCTTTGTAAGCTTGTAATTCATACAAATCCCCCAAAAAAGTTTATAAAAACACGGGTTTTCACCCATCTAATTGTACATTTTACACTAAAAATCAGACAAAATCAACTGTAACAAAGAAAAAATATTATTGATTTATAAAGTATGTATATATTATATAAAAAGAAGTACTGAACTATGTATCATAGTTACAAACAAAAGAAAACAACCTTTTTTTAAAACAAAAATCAAAAAATAAATATTCTTTTCAAAAATGTGTTGACATTTTACAAAGTGTGTGATATTATATCGAGGCTAACAAATGCAGAGATACCGAAGTGGTTATAACGGAACGGTCTTGAAAACCGTCGTACGGCAACGTACCGTGGGTTCGAATCCCACTCTCTGCGCCACACGGGATGTTGCAGTCCCCTGCAACATCCTTTTTTAATTAAATAACATAATTTGTTACCAATGCAGAAGTACTCAAGTTGGTGACGAGGCGCCCCTGCTAAGGGCGTAGGTCGGGAAACCGGCGCGAGAGTTCGAGTCTCTCCTTCTGCGCCAAGTAAAAAGGATACCCTTTCGGGTATCCTTTTTGCTTTGTTGTTTTTGGTGGAGAGACTCGAACTCCTCTCGGCGAAGCAACAATAAAAATCCTATACAACCACTCGGTTGTATAGGATTTTTTCTATCATAACAAAGAAAATGAGCAAGAGAACTACCCACCACCAAAAGCAGAGCTTTTGGTCCCCCTCCCTAGGGATAGGGAGGCAAGGCTTCGCGTCACATCAGCGACAGCATTATAATAGCAACGCAGTTCTGAATTTTAAAATTTAAAATTTATAATTAACCGTAAAGTTTCCCCACAACCCAATTCCTGAATCTGCATGGGAAGATTTTGCAAAGGGTGGCAAGTGCTTTGTACCCCACACCTATTGCATAAATGGGTTTCACCTTTTTCTGCAAGGTGATTTTTGCGATATATTTACCTGCAAGGTCGGGGCTCATACCATTCTGTTCGTCCTTTTCCATACCTGCAACACTACGTGCAATTCTGCCATCATAAACGTCGTCACCGAGGAAGGATTTTTCCCTTGCCTGTGTAAATTCTGTGCATATATCACCGGGTTGAATAGCAGTAACTGTAATGTCGAAGGGTTTAACCTCATTACCAAGGGCACAGGTATATGACTCTATTGCCGCCTTTGATGCAGAGTAATAGGTCTGAAACGGTATGTGAGCAACCGCTGCAACAGAGCTTATATTCACAATTCTGCCGCCGCCTCGCTTACGCATAAAGGGTATAACCGCTTTATTCACATTTACCATACCGAAGAAATTCACATCAAACTGCCTTTTAGCCTCGGCAAGGTCAGTAAATTCAACTGCACCCGAAATGCCAAAACCTGCGCAGTTTACGACCGCATCCACCCTGCCCTCTTTTGCAATCACTGAGTTGACAGATGCAATAACATTGCTTTCGTCTGTTACGTCGGTTTTGATGTGAATCACACCGTCACAAGGGATTTCACGCCTACTGAAATCATAGACAGTGCACCCATTTTCAACAAGGGACTTTGCGGTATATCTGCCGATACCCGAACTGGCTCCTGTTACAATCACAATTTTTCTCATCATTTTTTCGCCTTTAATTTAATTACATTCCAGCTAAAGGGCTTTAATTCTGCTGTAAGGATTTTGCCATCCTTCTTTGGCACAGGATTTGTGTGAGGCTTTACAATTATATTATCAAATGTGTTTTCCTCTTTTTTGCTATGACCATCCATAGATATAAATTCATAAGGCTCAAAGCCATCAAAATCCATAAGATTCACATCTAAAACAGCGCTTTCGTCGAGGCTCTTGTTAACGCAGAAAATTGCTACCTCGCCATTCTCTTCGTCATAAGTTGCAATAGTCTCGATATAAGGTACATCAGTAAACTCTTTACAATCATATTTGGGACAGTCCACAAGAGGCTTCAAAGCTACGCCTCTACCATAATTTGAAAGGTGCATAAAGGGGTAAAAAATCGTCTGTGGGAATACGCCGCCACCTGTTTTGGTGAATATGGGTGCAATTACATTAACAAGCTGTGCAAGACAAGCAATTTTAATTCTGTCACAATGTCTTAAAAGTGTAATGAGCATTGAACCCACAACAAGTGCATCCTCAAAATTATAAATATCCTCGAGTATATGGGGCGCCATACTCCATCGTTCAAAATGTGCACCGTTTGAGTGATACCACACATTCCATTCATCAAATGAAAGGTTAATAGTTTTCTTGGAGCGTTTCTTTGCCTTCACATAGTCACAAGCGCAGATAACAGAGTAAATAAACTCGTCAAGCTCAAGGCTCTTGGCAAGAAAGCTTTCTGTATCATCTGCTCTGTTTTCATAATATTGGTGAAGTGAAACATAATCAATGCTGTCATAGGCAATATCAAGGCTTTCGACCTCCCACTTGCCGAATGTGAGTGAATTACGGCTTGATGACCCACACAAAACTGTTTCAATACGGTCATCGGTCCACTTCATAACCTTTGAGGCTTCAAGCGCAAGTCTGCCATATTCAACGGCTGTTTTAGCACCCATCTGCCAACCGCCGTCCATCTCGTTACCAAGGCACCATGTTTTGATATTGTGCGGTTCCACAACACCATGAGAACGCCTTAAATCTGACCAATATGTACCCGATTTATGGTTGCAATACTCTACAAGGTTACGTGCCTCTTCAACACCGCGTGTACCCAAATTTATTGCCATAAGACAATCAGAGTTTGCCTTTTTGCACCACTTCATAAATTCATTTGTACCAAACTCATTAGGCTCGGTTGTACCCCAGGCAAGGTCAAGGCGTTTGGGTCTGTCGGCAACAGGGCCAACACCATCCTCCCAATTATAACCCGATACAAAGTTACCACCGGGGTAACGAACAATGGGAACGTTCAATTTCTTCACAAGGTCAATAACGTCACCACGAAAGCCATTCTCATCTGCAGTGGGGTGACCCGGCTCATAGATACCACCATAAACAGCCCTACCAAGATGCTCTACAAAAGAGCCATATATTCTTTTATCAATATCACCTATTTTAAATTCTTTTGCAAGTGTAATTTTTGCTTTCATACTCTTTACCCCTTTTAATTTATTGAAGTTGTTCCGCATCATCTTTTGGAAGTTTTTTAAAGAAATAAATAATAAACGGCATTGAAACGAAGAATGTTATTATATCTGTTACAGTCTGTGCCACCTGCACACCCGTAAGTCCGATTTGGTTTGATAATATAAGAATAACCGGGATGAAAACAAGTCCGCTACGAAGCATAGAAAGAAATGTGGCAGGTTTGTTCTTACCCACACTCTGGAATGTCATATTACTGCATATCGACAATGGTTGAAAGAAAAGTGCAATAAGCTGAGCCTTAAGAGCAAATGAACCAACCGCTATAACCTGTGGGTCATCACGGAATATACCCACAAGGTAATCGCTGAAGAACAATCCGATTACAGCAAGAATACTGAGGAACAGCTCACCTATACCGAAGGTAAATAAAAAACCTTTTTTCACACGATTAAACTTTTTAGCACCGTAGTTAAAAGCACACACAGGTTGATAACCTTGTCCGATGCCCAAGCCAACTGCAAAAATGAAAAAGCAAATACGGTTTACAATAGTCATACCTGCAACGGCGGCATCACCATAAAGTCCTGCAAGATTATTGAGGAGCATTGTAGAAACGCTTGAAAGACCTTGTCGCATAAGACTTGGGAAGCCCGTCGCTATTATATCCTTAAGATACGGAAGTCCTGCTTTCACATTACGCAGACTAATCCTACTCTGGGTTTTACCTCGCACAAACATACTCAACAGAATACAGAAGCTGATTGTCTGTGAAACCGCAGTAGAAATACCTGCCCCTGCGATGCCCATATCAAAAACATTGATAAGAAGCCAGTCTCCGAAAATATTGAGAAGACCACCTGCAGTAAGTCCAATCATAGCAAGTGAAGCCTTACCCTCATAACGCAGAATGTTATTAAGCACAAAGCTGGACATAGTAACAGGCGCAGCAAGTAGAATCCACAAAGCGTAATCTTTTGCATAAGGCAGGATAGTCGGTGTACTACCGAGAAGCTTCAAAAACGGTGTTGAAAACACCAGTCCCACTATCGTCAGGAACAAACCACAAAGCACACAGCAGAAAAATGATATGGATGCAACTGCATCAGCAGTTGCCTTATCCTTTGCACCCAGACGACGGGATATGATACTGCCTGCACCGTGACCGAAGGTGAATCCGCAAGCCTGAATAATTGCCATAAGTCCGAAAACCACACCAACGGCACCACTTGCACTTGTTCCCAATGTACCCACAAAATATGTATCTGCCATATTGTAAATATTGGTCACAAGCATACTCACAGTTGTGGGAATACCTAATTTAATTATAAGTGACGAAACAGGTGTTTCGGTCATAAGTCTGAATTGGTCCTGAGTTTTGTGAGTCGTAATAATACACTTCCTGACAAAATTTTATAATATGTTACTATAATAGCACATAATAAATTATAATACAGTAAAAAAATAAAATATTTTTTGAATTTTTCTCTTGACAAGTGCAAAAACTGATAGTATAATATCACTCGTTCCTAGCGGGATAGTGTAACGGTAGCACGACAGACTCTGACTCTGTTTGTTGGGGTTCGAATCCCTATCCCGCTGCCAAAATAAAACACCGACCCTTGTGGTTGGTGTTTTTCTTTTTATTGGTTTGTGATTGCAGGGATTTGAACCCCATCTCGCCGAAGGCGAACACAATCATTCAGCTTGATTACATACATCACATCTACAACGGATTACATACAACACTACGCATTGATTTGCCTCGTAAACCTCATATTGCACTTCTGGAATAATTCTGTTATACTCATATTAACAAATAATTTCAAAGGGGCGTTATTATGGAGCGTTTCAGAAAAATAATTGCTATACTCTGTGTTTTTGCAATGGTGTTCTCTTATGCCGCTTGCGGTAAAAAGAAAACAACCAACACGCAAACTACACAGGCAGTTGTACAGAATGTTCAGGACGTACAGAATAATTCTGTTGTTACAGATGCGGTAACTGAAGCACCGGCGGCAACTTATGCTCCGCAGCCTACACAGGCTGTACAGCAGCCCCAACAGACCGAAGCACCCACACAGAGCGTGCAGGAAACCCAACAGACCGAAGCACCTACCGAGGCTGCCACTCAGGCTCCCGTACAGAACTCCGGCTCTGTTGCAACAATCATTTATGACGAAGCAACTCCCCGACAGACTGTTTATTGTCCCCCAAATATGAACACGAGCAACACAAGC
>JAZRFZ010000071.1:0-6656 GCA_045643925.1 Acutalibacteraceae bacterium
CAAAAGAATTCAAGGATTTCAAATCACTTGATAAAATCATCATCGGTGTTTGCGGTGGTGACGGCATCGGCCCGATTATCACAAATGAAGCTGCAAACGTTCTTAAGTTCATCCTTAAGGCAGACGTTGATGCAGGTAAAATCGAGTTCAAGAACATCGATGGTCTTACAATCGAAAACCGTGCAAAGGTTATGAAAGCAATTCCTGATGATGTTATGGAAGAGCTTAAGGCTTGTGACGTTATCCTTAAGGGACCCACAACAACTCCTCAGCAGGGCGACGGTCTCCCCAACATCGAAAGTGCTAACGTTGCAATGAGAAAGGCTCTTGACCTTTTCGCAAACGTTAGACCTGTTAAAATCCCCGAGGAAGGCATTGATTGGACATTCTTCCGTGAGAACACAGAGGGTGCTTATGCGGTTGGTTCAAAGGGTGTTGACGTTGACGGTGAACTTGCAATGGACTTCGTTGTAACAACAACAGAAGGTACAGAGCGTATCGCAAAGCTTGCTTATGAATATGCTCGTAACAACAAGAAGGACAGAGTATCAATCATCACAAAGGCAAACATCATCAAAACAACTGATGGTAAATTCCTTAACCTTTGCAAAGAAATTTCAAAGGACTATCCCGAAATCACAACTGATGAATGGTACATCGACATCACAACAGCAAAGCTTATTGACAAAAAGCGCAGAACTGATTTCAAGGTATTTGTTCTCCCCAACCTTTATGGTGACATCATCACAGACGAAGCTGCTGAATTCCAGGGTGGTGTTGGTACTGCAGGTAGCGCAAACATCGGTAAACAGTACGCTATGTTTGAAGCTATTCACGGTTCTGCTCCTCGTATGATCAAAGAAGGTCGCGGTCAGTATGCTGATCCTTGCTCAATGCTCAGAGCAGCGGTTCTCCTTCTCTCACACATCGGCAAACAGGTTGAAGCAGACAAGCTTGAAAAAGCTCTCGATATTTGTATGATTACCGAGAAGAAGCTTACTATCACAGGTCGTGATAACGGCTGCACATGTGAGGAATTCGGTAAATATGTTATGGATACTCTCCAGACTTTAGATTGATAGGACGGTTCATGATGAAAAATAACAATCAGGTTTCCATACCTGTAATCAAACGATTACCCCGTTATCACAGATATCTTGAGGAACTCAAAGATATGGGCATTGTGCGAATTTCATCAAAAGAATTATCACAGAGAATGGGACTTACTGCATCACAAATCCGTCAGGACCTAAACTGCTTTGGCGGATTTGGACAGCAGGGCTACGGCTATAACATCGAGCAGTTATATAATGAAATCGGCTTAATTTTAGGCATTGATAAAAAATCAAAGGCTATTATGATTGGTGCCGGTAATCTTGGTCATGCCATTGCAACCCATCTCCATTTTGAAAACCGTGGGTTTGATTTAGTAGGCATATTTGATAACAATCCAACTGTTATCGGTACAAAGGTTGGCGGAAGAACAGTAATGGATTCTGCGACATTGGATGAATTCTGTGAAAAAGAAAAGCCTGTTGTTGCAATCCTTTGTATCCCTGCAGAATATGCCGCAGAAAATGCAGACAAACTTGTACAGTTAGGTATTAAAGGCTTCTGGAACTTCACTCAGTGTGACCTTGTAAGCCGTTATGATAACGTTGCCGTTGAAAACGTGCACTTAGGAGATTCCTTGATGACCCTTTGTTATCAGATAAATAAGCTTTCCGAAACAGGTGTGGTAGAAAAATGAAAAAATTGATGGATATCGATATTGTTGATATCGTGCCCTTTACAAAAGGTATAATTGTTGCACGTAAGGACACCTTACCAAGCGGTACTACAAAGGTTTCATTTTTTACATACGATGTTAAACTCGAAAGACCTACTGCAAGTACGCGCGGTGCATATCTATTAAACAAATTCGGTGATAACTTCGAGAAAATTTCTGAGCAATTAAGTGATTTCCTTTATTGCAACGCAGCTGTTTTACCCAACAAGCATGTTGCTGTAACTTATGCAAGTGGTGAAATCGGCCTATTTAATGATAAAGGTGAGTTATATTGGACAGGTGACCTTCTCTATAAAGATTGTCCTGTCAGCGGTGTTGCACCCGAAGGCAAATACATTTGGTGTGTTGTTCCTGATAACAACAGCATCATTCGCTACTCCCCTTCAACAGAGAAAATTGTTCTGCGAATCGGTGGCGATGCTTCAACAGCATTTCTTCACCCCGTAGCGATTTCGGTCTATGATAATGTTCTTTATATCTGCAACTACGAATCATGTAAAATTCGTACCGTGAATCTTAAGGATTATACTGTACAGGATTACAAAACATTTGATGAACCTGTATACAGATATATAAGGACAAATGACAGAGAAATCGTGGAGTTGGAATCCGGAGTTTATATGCTTTGATACAATATTTATGAATATGTAATAATTCACAAATATTATCTTAAGATTTCTAACAAATAAACAATTTACAAATCGGTAAAATAATATTACTATTGTATTATAGAACTTTTAAATCAATCAGTGAATTGATAAGGTTATTATTACAGTAGCTAAACCAAGACCTTGTCATATTGGACAAGGTCTTTTTTTGAGGTAAACAATGAATTTCAAATCAGAATTGATGGATGAATCTGCTGTTAACAGAGCTCTCATTCGCATATCACACGAAATAATCGAACGAAACAAAGGTATCGACAACATCGTTTTTATTGGTATAAAGACTCGTGGTGTTCCTATAGCTGAAACCTTGTCTGAAAACATCAATCGATTCGAGGGATGCAAACCACCCGTTGGTGAGCTTGATATAAACCACTATCGAGATGATTTGACAGAGGCTCACATTATGCCAGAGGTTACAAAACCCGTTCTCCCCTTTGACATAACAGGTAAGTATATTGTTCTTGTCGATGATGTCCTCTTCACAGGCAGAACTGTCAGAGCTGCTATCGAAGCAATATTCAGTTTGGGCAGACCATCAAGCATTCAGCTTGCTATACTTGTTGACAGAGGTCACCGCGAACTACCAATACGAGCAGATTATGTTGGCAAAAATGTTCCTACATCCGCCAACGAGTTAATATCTGTAATGTTAAAACAAACCGACGGACAAACATCGGTTAATTTGTACAGTATTTAAGCCCTTGGGCATAAATAAATTCTTTGTGGAGGTAAGTTTATGAAACTAATTTACAATGTGGAAGACAAACCTAAATTCGGGCAAATGTTGATATTTGCTTTCCAACAGTTACTTGCAATTATGGCAGCAACCATTGCTGTTCCTACTATTGTAGGTAACGGAATGACAGCATCAGCCGCCTTATTCGGCGCTGGTATTGGTACAATCATCTACCAGCTTTTCACAAAATTTAAAAGCCCCGTTTTCCTTGGTTCATCATTCGCATTTATAGGCTCAATGTTTGCTGCTTTTGCAGGTGCAGCAAGTGCAGCAATGGGTTTCCTCGGTATTATCCTTGGCGCAATCTTTGCAGGTCTTGTTTATGTTGTTATCGCTATTATTGTTAAAATCGCAGGCGTTAACTGGATAAATAAACTTATGCCTCCAGTTGTTATAGGACCAACAGTTGCCATTATCGGTCTTTCTCTTGCAAGTGCCGCAATAAAAGATACTGTTAGTTATGCAGCACAAGACGGAAACGGATCATTCATTATGACAACTAACGCATGGGTATCGCTTATTTGTGCTCTTGTTACTTTGTTTGTAGTAACTATCTGCTCAACATACGGCAAAAAAATGGCAAAGCTTATACCCTTTATTATCGGTATTCTTGCCGGTTATGCAGTTGCAGGGGTATTCACAATCATCGGTGTATCAACCGGTAACGATGCTCTTATTGTTCTTGACCTTGCACCCTTCTACGCACTTACAGAAAACGGTATTGGTCTTGCAACATTCTTCCAGGTTCCTGAGTTCACTTTCCTTACAGGTATAAAGGAATTTAAAAACCTTGATGCAACATATATCACAACTGTTGCGGTTGCATATGTTCCTGTTGCATTCGTTGTTTTTGCAGAGCATATCGCAGACCACAAAAACCTTTCATCAATTATCGAAAAAGATCTTCTTGAAGAGCCCGGTCTTTCAAGAACACTTCTTGGTGACGGTGTAGGCTCAATGGTTGGTGCAATATTCGGTGGTTGTCCTAACACAACATACGGCGAATCAGTTGGTTGCGTTGCTATTACAAGACACGCTTCTGTAAAAACAATCACCTGCACAGCTATCCTTGCTGTTTTAATATCATTCCTTTCTCCTTTCGTAGCATTTCTTGATTCTATCCCCGGTTGTGTAATGGGTGGTGTATGTATCACACTTTACGGCTTCATTGCAGTTAGCGGACTTAAAATGATTCAGAAGGTTGATCTTGAAGATAACGCAAACCTTTTCACAACATCTGTTATTCTTATTGCAGGTATAGGTGGACTTGCTCTTGCTATCGGTAAGGTTACTCTCACATCAATCGCTTGTGCACTTATTCTCGGTATTATTGTTAACATCGTTCTTTCAAAGAAAAAAGCAAAATAATTCAAGAATAATTGACATCACATAACTGTTATTATATAATTAAATAACAAATTAAAAGGCATTACCGCTTGGTAATGCCTTTGTTATAAAGGATGAAATATAATGATTTTCAAAGCAGAAAACAATAACTTTACTTTAGCCGTTAAAGAAATGGGCGCAGAGTTAAATTCACTAAAATCAAAAGAAAGTGGATTTGAATTTATATGGGATGGTAACACCGAATACTGGTATGGTCAGTCCCCTATTCTTTTCCCTATAATCGGCAGACTTCTTGATGATAAATACCGTCTTAATGGTACAGAATACACAATGCCCAAGCACGGCATTGTAAGGAAAAAGCCTTTTACACTCACAGAAAGCACCGTTGATTCTTTAACCTTTGTACAGACAGATGATGAAGAATCCCTTTCAATGTACCCGTACAAGTTTGAACTTAAGGTTAAATTCACACTTACTGATAACGGACTTATTGTTGACCACACTGTAACAAACAATAGTAATGATACTATGTATTATTCTTTTGGTGCTCATCCTGCATTCAACTGCGAAATCGGTGATTACCTTGAATTCAACAAGGACACGGAACTTACAACAGAAAGAATTGACCATGAATCAATTCTTATTGAAGAAAAATTCCCTGTTGAAATGGATGGCAACAAGGTTGTTATCACAAAGGATATTTTCAATGATGATGCACTTATTCTCAGTAACTACAAATCAGACGTTGTTACACTTAAAAGCAACAATCACCAAAGAGAAGTAAAGTTCAACTTCAAATCCCCCTTACTTGGTATATGGGCAAAGCCCGGTGCTCCTTACGTATGTATTGAGCCTTGGTGGGGTGTTAATGACAACTACGATAAGAAAGCCGATATATCAGATAAACGCGGTATAATGGCAATAGAACCTGCTACAAGCGAAACATTCAGCTGGTCTGTTGAAATAACAGAATAATACTGTTGACTTATACAAGCAATATGGTTAAAATATTATTAAGATATATCGAAAGGAAATACAACCATGAGTGAATTTGAAAAGAAGAATAATATAAACGAAGAATTTAATCCCGATATTGTTTCTGTTGTTGACGAAAATGGCGTACAGCACACCTTTGAAGAATTAGACAGAATTGAAACCGAAGAAGGTAGATTTGTTGCCTTACTCCCTATCTATCAGGATGCTGAAGAAATCCTTGATGACGACGGAGAGCTCATCATTCTTTCTGTTGTAGAAGACGGAGATGGAGAGATATATCTCGAGCCCATTGAAGACGATGAACTTTTCGATAAAATTGGTAGAACCTTTGAGGAAAGACTCGCTGATATTTTCGAGTTTGATGAATAATTGTAATTACAAATCAAAAAATATTATTCCTGCGGTGTTCGATAAATGCGACTAATACTAACCCTATGACAATTTAAAGGGAGTCCGGCTTCAATAGCCTATTGCAGACCTCCCGCTTATGCGGACGAAGGGAGCGTGAATCTGTTGAGAGGACACCCACCTGCTGAAAGCAGGTTACTATTATCGCATCCGGCACGGCGGGGTCATAAAAACAATGCTCGACTACCATTTGGTAGCCGAGCTTTTTTTACCATAAATAATCCGAGAATTCACAGAATGCAAGCATATCCTTAACTTCAATAACTGTACCATCGTCAAGTGTAGCAGTGCCATTCCATTTGCCGAAAACCTGGTGGCAAATATTGCCGATTATTGCCAATCTGCTTGAGGTAAAATTATCGTAGGTCGGTGTCATAGTCATTTCGAATCTGCCGTCGTTTGAGGAAAACACCCAAGGCTTCATAAAGTCATTTTCGTCACGTTTGAGATAGACTTCTTCAATCTTGTGCGCAACACCATCATAGAACAACATATTCTCTGTGGCGTAGGACATATTACCAAAGCCCCATCCAATCTCGAAACCAAATATATGACCATCGGGTAAATGACAGTTACCATTCCCCCAATACCACTTAGTAGCATAGGGCCATACACCCCTGCCCCAATCAAGAATTCCAAAACTATTATCTCTTTTGAATTCTTTGATAACTTCGCCATCGGCTTTAATATAGCCGGATGCAATCATTGAGTT
>JAZRFZ010000072.1:0-40733 GCA_045643925.1 Acutalibacteraceae bacterium
ACCCATTGACTCCTTGCAGGGGTTAAATTCATCAATATCAGCAATTAAAATAAGATACTTCATTTTAAAAATCTCCTTATTCCTTGAGCGCTTCTTCAAGTGCCTTTGCAAACTGGTCGGGGCAGGATGTTGACTTGAAACCGCATTTTATGCCGCTGAGGGATTCGATAACATCCTCTGCCTTCTTGCCTTCTGCCAGGGCAGCAATACCCTTGAGATTACCGTTGCAACCGCCTTCGAATGAAACGTTGCTGATAACTCCGTCATTGATTTCAAACTGAATACTTCTTGAACAAGTACCTTTTGTTTTGTAATTATACTTCATTTTCTTTCTTATCTCCTTCTTGTGCCTGACTCAAAAGGTCAAGCGCTTCTTTTAACGCATCAAGTGGTGTCTGCCCACTTGCTTTTTTAACTGTTATATATGGCTTTGGTCCTGTGGAAACAAGGATTCTGCCTCGCATTGCCTTAACAAGCACCGCAATCTTCTTCATATCAATCTGTTCAACATAAAGCAGAAGACTGTTGTTATTCTGCCCGATTTCGTATATTCCAAGGTTTGCTGCAAGGTTTCGCATAAGGGCTACCTTTACAAGACCTTCAACACTCGCGGGTGGCTCACCAAAACGGTCAATAAGCTCGTCGATTACGTCACTTGCGTCCTCGTCATTCTTAATATCGGCAATACGCTTGTATATTGCCAACCTCTGGGGAAGACTTTCGATATAGTCCTCGGGGATGTGAGCATCAATCCTGATGTCAATAAGACATTCCTTGGTGTTGATTTTTTCGATTTCGCCCTTTTCCTCCATAACCGCCTCGGACAAAAGCTTCATATACATATCATAGCCGACGGCTTCCATGTGACCGTGTTGCTCTGCGCCCAGGAGATTACCTGCACCGCGGATTTCAAGGTCGCGCATAGCAATCTTGAAGCCTGAACCGAATTCAGTGTATTCGCGTATAGCGGTAAGTCGCTTTGTGGCAATTTCCGTAAGCTCCTTGTTGCGGTCAAATGTAAGATATGCAAAGCCCCTTCGTGCGGAGCGCCCTACTCTGCCTCGTATCTGATGAAGCTGGGCAAGACCAAGATGGTTTGCATTGTCAATAATAAGTGTGTTTGCGTTGGGCACGTCAACGCCTGTTTCAATAATGGTGGTGCACACTAAAACATCTATGGCACCATCAAGAAGGTCGCGCCATACTTCAGATAACTCATCTTCACTCATTTTGCCGTGAGCAATGCCTATGTTAGCATCGGGTAAAAATTCGTGTATCTTTGCGGCAGTCCGTTCGATAGTTTCAACCTTGTTGTGCAGGTAATAAACCTGACCGCCACGGCGGAGCTCCTTTTCCATTGCTTCGGCAAGTACACCCCAATCGTGCTCTAAGACGTAGGTTTGCACAGGGGAACGGTCAAGGGGTGCTTCCTCGATAACAGACATATCGCGGATGCCTGACATTGCCATATTCATTGTACGGGGGATAGGTGTGGCGGAAAGTGTAAGGCAGTCAACGTCAGGGTAAGCCTCTTTAAGACGCTCTTTCTGTCCAACGCCAAAGCGTTGCTCCTCGTCAACGATAATAAGTCCCAAATCCTTGAACTGAATATCCTTTGAAATGAGCCTGTGAGTGCCGACAATTATATCAATAGAACCGCGTTTGAGTGCTTTGATTATACGTGTCTGTTCCTTTGGTGTACGGAATCTGCTAAGCATTTCTGCCTCGATGGGGAAGCCCTCAAAACGGCGTTTGATTGTGTTGTAGTGCTGGAGTGCCAATATGGTAGTGGGTACGAGAATTGCGCATTGCTTACCGTCTGCAATACATTTGAACGCGGCACGGAGTGCGCCCTCTGTTTTACCGAAGCCAACATCACCGCACAGGAGTCTGTCCATAGGGTGTGGCTTTTCCATATCACGCTTTATTTCATTGATTGAGCGGATCTGGTCGTCTGTTTCCTCATACTCAAACCTACGCTCAAAGTCGTTCTGCATATCAATATCGGGTGAGAATGAGTAACCCGGCATTTTCATTCTGCGTGAGTAAAGGGCAATAAGCTCCTTTGCCATATTCTTTGCAGAGGTTTTTACCCTTGCCTTCAGTTTTTCCCAATCCTTGCCGCCAAGGCGTGAAAGCTTGAGTGTGCCCGAATCGTCTTTGGGGCCGATATATTTTGACACCAGGTCAAGCTGTGTAACAGGTACGTAAAGGGCGTCACCCTTGGCATAACGGATCATTATAAAGTCCTTGGTTATGCCTGATACCTCTAACTTCTTGATGCCTTCAAAAACACCGATACCATGAACGCTGTGTACCACATAGTCGCCCCTTGAAAGCTCTTCAAGGCTCTGAATAGCATCAGCGGCCTTATAGTTTTTGCGTTTTTTACGGGCACTTCTTACTGTGGTACCCCTGCTATATGCAAAAATATTGAATTTTTCATTAGGATAACGGAATCCGCCTGACAGACCGCCGGGAAGAACTGAAACGATGTTCTTTGGGAATTCGGAAGGCGGTACAGGGAAGTACATAGCCCTGATATCCTCGGTGTTTAGTGCTTCTGCAAGGGAATCGGCGGCTTTTTCTGTGCCTGCAATAACGATACAATGCTCTTTTCGAGCCAGTGCAGGTTTAAGGTCGTCCATGAGGACTTCGAGTGAGCCGTTCCACGAGGGTAGCTGTTGAACGTTGAATGATGTTAAGCTTTTTACGGGTGTGTCAAATGTACCACGTGGGAAAGTGTCAACGTAAAATGCTTTTTTGCTTTTATAAATTGTGAGGAGCTGAGGGAAGGTAAGCGCGAAATTATCAAGCCCCTTGCACAGAACTCCGTTTTCGAATTGTGCCTTTAACTCCTGTGTGAATAATTTGCAGGTGTTTTCTGCCTTGTCTTTAACTGAACCGCTTTCTGCAATGAAAAGCAAATCGTCCTTGCAGTAATCGAATATTGATGCAGGTTCACTGTATGCCAATGACAGATATTTGTCCACGGACAAAAGTCCTACACCGCTTTCAAGCATTTCAACGTCTTTTTGCAACAGTTCTTTTGCTTTGCGTGAGCCTTTGCCTGATACAGTAGTCATAAATGACTGTATTTTTTCTTTAAGTATATGGGTGCTGTCAAATATAATTTCAGTTGCAGGAGTAATTTCACAAAAATCAAGTGAATCCGTGCGCCTTTGTGTTGATGGGTCAAAGGTTGATATGGTATCAACGCTGTCACCCCACAACTCTATACGTATGGGTTGCTCTGAATCAGGTGGAAAGAAGTCAACAATACCACCACGATGCGCATACTGACCGGGACCCTCCACGCTATCGGCACTTTTGAAGCCTGCGGCAGAGAGGATGTCTATAAGTTTTTGCGTGGAAATTTCTGTGTCGTAATCAATTTTAAAGGTGCGCTTTTTCAGTTCTTCGGGGGGGATGGTGAGCTGTAAAGCGCTTTCCACAGAACAGGCAATAACGGAGTAATCACCCGATAAAATTGCACAGAGGGTTTTAATTCTCAACTGTTCATATTCACGGGATTGTCCCTGTGAAGTGTTAAATGAATAATCACGTGCAGGGTAGAAGTATGCCTTTTTGCCTATACCCGCAAACTCATTTATATCTGATGTAAATTTTCGTGCAGATGCTTCGTCGGGCAAAACCACAATAGCTCTGCGGTTAAGGTCACCGCAGAGTGAATGGATAAGATGTGCCTTGGGTGTAGAGGGTAGCCCCGTTATACCTGATGGGGCTACACCGTTTTCGATATACCGAAGCACATCGTTGTATTCAGAACAGTTTTTAAGTAGTTTTGAATAACAGGACATATTAACCTCAACTGTTAAAGTCGGACATTGCGCCGTCAATGTTGCCATCTACTATGTATCTGAGAGCTTCACAGGCATTGTCGATAGCCTCGCGCATAAGGGGAATATCCTTTTTGGGGAAGTTTGCAAGAACCCAGTCTGCAAGGTCATATTCAGGGTGAGGCTTTTTACCTACCCCCAATTTGATGCGGGGGAAGTTCTCAGAGCCTAAGTGGGCAATGATGCTTTTAATGCCGTTGTGACCACCTGCGCTCCCTTTGCGCTTGATGCGGAGCTTACCGGGCTCAAGTGAAATATCATCGAATATTACAATAATATTCTCCACAGGTATTTTGTAGAATGATGCACATTCCTTAACGGCAGTACCGCTATTGTTCATCATTGTCTGTGGCTTCATTACAAGCACCTTGTGATTGCCGATTTTTGTGTCACCGATAAGGGCGTGGAATTTCAATTTCTTTGCCTTGAAGTTTAATGTGTCTTCAAGTCGTGTCACGCAAAGGAAACCTGCGTTGTGGCGCGTTGTTTCATATTTTGTGCCGGGGTTACCGAGTCCCACGATAAGATATTCATAGGTGGAGTCTCCACCTGGTTTTTTGAATTTATTAAACATTTTTTACTCCGATAGTTATTTAATGTGTTGGCGTTTGTAGGGCTTTTTAACGTTTACCCAATCTTTCTTTACTGTCTGTCTTGAACGTGCAACTGCAAGTGAGTTATCGGGTACATCCTCTGTAATGGTTGAACCCGCCGCAGTGAAGGCGTTTTCACCAATGGTAACGGGGGCTACGAGGTTTGTGTTACAGCCAATGAATGCTCCATCTTTAACTGTAGTACGCGATTTATTTCTGCCGTCATAGTTTACTGTTACGCAACCACAACCGAAGTTTACGTCCTTGCCCACGTCGGAGTCACCAACGTAAAGCAGGTGAGGAAGCTTACTGCCACAGTCAACTGTTGAGTTTTTAACCTCAACAAAGTTGCCGATGTGAACATTGTCTTCAATTTTGCAGTTGGGTCGGATATGCACAAAGGGACCTGAGGTAACACCGTCACCGAGTTGTGAATTGAAGACCTGAGTGTTATTAAGCTTTGTGTTATTGCCGACAGTTGAATCTACGATATATGAATTGGGACCGATAATACAATCTGTACCGATTTTAACATCACCCAAAAGTATTGTACCGGGCATAATAACTGTACCCTTACCGATTGTAACGGTCGGCTCAATTATAACTCCGTCGGAACAGGGGATTTCCACTCCGTTGTCAATCAATGTCTGTATTATTTCCAGTCTTTGCTCATTGTTTATCATAATAACACTCCTTTGTTGCATTATTAACCTAATTATATATTTTACCATATTACGCAGTATATTTCAAGAATAGAAGTTGAGTGACTAATTTTCTTTTCTGGAAAATACAAATTTTGTATTTTTTCGTTGGCATTCCCGAAATAATCACGAAGATTTCACAAAAATATATTGATTCGTTCTCGTTTTTATAATATAATGAAAAGAAAAGGGGTTGAGGAGATTGTCGAAACGGTTCAGTCAAGGCGCATTATGTTCAATCATAATAATTGCCGTGGTGCTTATAAGTATAATTCTTCCCCTTTTGTCTTACGTTAAACCCGAAGCTATAAATAACTTCGATTTCAAATCTGCCTATGCAAACCTAAGCGGTTATGACTTGAGCGAAACCGGTCCCATATCACTGGTAGGTGAGTGGGAATTCTATTGGGATGAGCATATTGTTACGGAGAATAGTGAGCGTAACATCCCTGATTTGTATATGGATATTCCCTCTGCCTGGACTGCCTATGAAATCAACGGCAAAAAGCTTACAAACAGCGGAAGGGCGAGTTATAAAACCGTTATTGACAATGTTGTTTCCGTGGAACCGATACTTGTCAGCGTAAATAATTTACCGGGTAAGTGCAAGGTGTTTATTGACGGTGTGTGCGTCTTTTCCAACAGAGGTGTGCCGGATACCGTAGGCAAGACAACCTTCTATACCTATGCTAATCCTGTAGAAGTTGACAGTGGTGAACACACGGTAGTTATTGAGGTGAATTGTGAATATTCCAGCGGTCTTACGGCTTTGCCTCAGCTCTCAACCTATCACGAATACAGACACTCTGAAATAAGCTCGGTTGCCGTGCGTTATATAATAATCGGTGTGGTTGGATTCTTTGCCATTGCAACGGTACTGATGTGCATTATCCGTAAAAAAATGGGTAATCAACTGTGGATGTTACTTCTTTGTATAATCTTTGTTTTCAGAATGCTCATTTCCAACGAAGGCTATATGGTGGCTCATACATTCTTCGGTGACTTGAACTATGAGTTTATGACTTCGTTGATATTCGTTTCTACGTACATCATCAAGCTGTGTATGTTGATGTACCTTAACACAAGGCTCAATCTTAAAATAAGACAAGGCGCTCTTGTTTTTATTTCTATGCTATTCCTTGTGTGTGCGTTTGTGCCGTATTTTGTATATTCGCAGATTTATGTTGCAACTATATATATGTGGTTGCAGTCGGTGGCATATTTATCCGATGCATTTATGATTTACAAGTTGTCAGGCGCAGTTGTGAACAAGGTGCGAAATGCCGTACCCTTCCTCGTGTTCTACTGCATAAATGCCTGTGCTATCGTTATTGATAACCTTTACCTTAACGGTTATATTGCAGGTGAGGTTTCTTATATAATGCCCTTTGCCTGTATGTGCTTTATTGCACTTATGATTGTGCTTCATCTTTTTGAAAGCTTCAGTGACTACAAGCAAGCACAGAAAACCGCAGAGCTTAAGCGTGAGTTGGGTGAACTTAACACCACTTTGATGATAAGTCAGATACAGCCCCACTTCCTCTACAACGCTCTCAACACAATTAAATATATGACTAAAAAAGACCCGAAAACTGCCGAGCAAGCAATCGTTAAGTTTTCGAATTACCTCAGGGCAAATATGGACTCCCTTACACAGAAGGAACCCATAGACTTTACCAAAGAGCTTGAACATGTTAAGAATTATATTGATATCGAGCAGTTAAGGTTCGGTGAAAGACTGAAAATAGCCTATGATATTGAGGTCGAAAATTTCACAATCCCGCCCCTTACAATCCAACCCATTGTTGAGAATGCAATCAAGCACGGTGTTAACCAGAAGCCTGAGGGTGGTACGGTTAAAATCAGCACAAGTGAAACTGAAACATCATTTGTAGTGCTTGTAAGTGATGATGGCGTTGGCTACGACGTGAATCAGATTCTTGATGACGGCAGGTCCCACGTGGGTATAACAAATATAAAAAAGAGGCTCAGAACAATGCTCGGAGCCACAGTTACGATAAACAGTGTAATGGGTGAGGGTACTCAGGTTACTATTACAATCCCTAAAAAGAAATAATCATCCCGAAAGGAAAAAATAAAATGCGTATAATGGTAGTTGATGATGAAGTAATGGCTCTTGAGGATTTCGAGGATACTTGTCGTGAGCTTGGTATTACCGATGAAATTGTTAAATTCAACAATCCTCTTGATGCACTCAGCTTCGTGGCAATGAACAAGGTTGACATTGCCTTTCTTGATATCGAAATGCCTGTTGTCAAGGGTATCGAACTTGCAAAGCGAATCAAGGCTTTTTGCAGAAACGTGCGAATTATTTTCACCACAGGTTACGGCGAATATGCCCTTGAGGCCTTCGCTGTTGATGCGGTTGATTACGTTATGAAGCCTTATGAAGCAAGTGCAATTAAAAGAGCTTATGACAAAGCACTCCTTGTTAAGGATGCTGTGGCTGAAAATCACGTATTTATAAAGACTTTTGGGTATTTTGATGTGTTTGTTGATGGTAAATCTGTGGCGTTTTCAAGTGCCAAGTCAAAGGAGCTTCTGGCACTGCTTGTTGACAGAAATGGTGGTGTAGTAAGCACTGAACAGGCAATCTCAATTCTTTGGGAAGGCAGAAAGTACGATGAAACCGTTCAGTCACTGTTCAGAAAGGTGCTTAAGTCTTTGAGAATATCTCTCGAAGAAGCGGGTATTCTTGATATTCTTGTTGATAACAGAAATCAGCGTAGTATCGATAAATCAAAGTTTGTGTGCGATTATTATGACTTACTTGAAAAGGGTAAGTCTGATGATACAAAATTCTTTGGTAAATATATGGAGCAGTATCCTTGGGCAAAGGTTACCGAAGACAGAATCAATAATATATATAAATAATATAACAAAATCGCAGTGCTTAATTGCACTGCGATTTTTTCTTTTTTATAATTGTTGTTAAGATTATAAAAGCCAGAGTACCGAGAATAATTCCCATCAGGTCAACGGCAAGGTCAATGATCTGAAATGCTCGTCCGGGAACAAAGAGCTGATGGATTTCATCTGTAACAGCATAAGCAAATGACAAAAGGATAGATGAAATCGGATTAAAGGTCGGCTTGAATGACCGCAAGGCATTTAGCATCAAAAAGCCTAGTGCAGCAAACTCGCAGCAATGGGCGATTGTTCTTACGGTGCCATCGGGTAAATCAATTTTCAGCAGTTTATATAACCAGGAAACTACCGACCCGCTTACCTCTGCCGAGTTTGTGGAATCCTGTGCTGACAGGCAGAAGATGGTAACCATAACTGACAAAAGGAGAATCAATGAAAGTGCTCTGTGCGTTTTGGGGCTTTTAGTAATCATTTAGCCTCCGGTTTGTTACCTGCGTGAAGATAAATCAGGTTACCGCCATCTGCAAGGTAAACGCCTTTTACACCATTGCCAAGGTAGAGGTCATTACTTGCGAAAAATAGGGGAACAAACACACCGTTTTCAATAAGGTGCTTTTCCATTCGTCCGCAAAGTGCAGCATTTTCCTCGTTGCTTGTCTTGAGCTGGCTTCTGTATGCAGTCATTTTTTTATCTGTGTAGTTACAGGGTGCACCTGCCACAGCATCAAGCATACCAAAAGCAGTTTTGTTGTAAGGCTTGAGGGGAAGAATTGCAAAGTCATACTCGCCCTCTGTAAGAATTTTGTCAACATCCTCTACATCAAAAATTCTTGTGTCAAAGAGTATTTTATCCTCGAAAAGAACCTGCCAGTTTTCAATGATTGCGGTCATAGATTTCTCCAAGGGGGCAGGGATTGAAAGCTCGATAGTGTAGGCCTCCTTGCCTGTTCGTTTGAGAAGAACGTCAAGGTTTGCCTGAGCAGCTTTTACATTTTTGGCGTAGGAAAGCTTTGCAGGGGAGAAGTCGGAGTAGTTTGCATCACCCACAGTGTAGTTGTTGGGGATGATTCTGTTTGCTTTGCCTGTTGCAAAGTCAGGAATATCAATTTTATTGTAATCGATTGTGCTGAGAAGTATGTTGCGAAGCTCTGCTATGCTGCCTGTGGTGGTGCTGCAGTTGAATGCAAAACCCCAGGTTGAGTCAATAGATGTATATGATGTTGTGTCACCTGAAATTCTGCTTGTGGAGGGGGTAAGGTAAACATCATATTTGCCCTCGGTAAAACGAGTTTCCATAGCATTGCGTTTGCCTGTGATATAAAGAAGAATTGATTTGTTGTGTACCTGTAATTTACCTGTGTAGTCGGGGTTGCGCTGAAGTACGGTTTCTGTTTCGAGCACTTCCTCAACATAGTAAGGACCGTTACACAGAACTGTGGAGGGGTTTGAATAATAGATGTTGTTAAGTGCTTCGTAGAAAACTTGTTCAACGGGATAAACAGGTAATTTAGCAAGCTTGTAAAGAAAATCAGGGTCCTTGTGTGCAAGGGTAATCTGTAATGTGTATTCGTCAAGTGCAATTACACCGATTTCAGGACTTTTTACTGCATCGTATTCCTTTACACCTTTGATGGAATTTAAGTGAGAATATCCGCTTTCGATGAAGCACTTGATACCAAAGATGTAATCCTCGGCAGTGATTGAGTTATCGAATTCCTGAAGACCAACTTCATCGAGTACGGTTTGTGTAGCTTTTGATATATGCCACTTTGCAGAGGGATTAAGACGAAATGTATATACAAGGTTATCCTTGCTTACAGAATATGCTGTTGCACCGCCAAGGTCGATTTTACCCTTTGAGTCAAATCTGAGCAAACCCTCAAAGCAGTTGGCGGCGATAATTCTTTCACCATCACCTGAAGCATATAAGGGGTCAAGACTTTCCACAGCGTTAAAGATGCCCATTGTTAACTGTGCATTGCTTTCTGTCATGGTGCATGAGCAAAGCATAAATAATGTTACAGCAACAAGTAGAAGACTTATAACTCTTTTCATTTGTTTCCCTCCGAGATTTTATATTACTTATTAGCGTATTTGCATATTTTGTTTAGTGCACATTCTTGGCACTTGGGTCTTCTTGCAATGCAGGTCTGCCTGCCGTGAAGCACAATTCTGTGACAGAAGTCGTTGCTTTCTTCAGGCGGGAGAATTTTTTTGAGTTGCATTTCAACCTTTTGTGGGTCCTTGGAATCTGTAAGTCCAAGAAGATTTGTGATTCTTATTACATGAGTGTCGGCAACTACCGCAGGTTTTTTATAAACATCGCCAACAATAAGGTTAGCAGTTTTTCTGCCTACACCGGGGAGCTTTGTCAACTCCTCGATTGTATCCGGAAGTGTACCCTCATATACATCGCGGACCATTTTTGCCATACCGATAAGGTCACGTGCTTTGCCGTGATAAAAACCACAGGAATGTATAAGGTTTTCAACGTCTGTAAGCTCTGCTTCAGCAAGTTGATTTTCGGTGGGGTATTTCGCAAAAAGTGCAGGTGTTACCATATTTACTCTTGCGTCTGTGCATTGAGCAGAAAGACGAGTTGCAACCAATAGCTGGAACGGTGTGTCAGCATTAAGTTGGCAAGGTGCTTCAGGGAAAACCTCTTTCAGTATTTCGCATATCTGAAGTGCTCGTTGTTTCTTTGTCACCGAAAAACCTCCACTTAGTATAATTAAAGCACAATTCTACACATAATGAGTGTATTCTACAAAATTCTATCACCTTTTCAAGGATTTTTCAATAGTAAATATGTAATATTTTATAATAAGGAGAGTGCCGTTTATTACCTAAAGCACAAAAATACACCCTACAGCGGTTAAACTGTAGGGTGTACACTGTTTAAAAGCTTAAATAAACTTAAATGTAAGAATCTTTTTGCCTGTGATTTCGAAATCAACATAGCCGTCATCGTTCATTGTAAGTGCCTTGTCATCAAGCTCTTCGAGAGTAACAAGCTTAACATCACTCCACTTCTTACCTGAGTAAGCGGGAAGCTCGAATTCTGCCTGCTGTCTTTCAACAGGTGACTGAGGCTTATCAATGGGAGCGATACCGCCGTTAAGACGGATAGCATTCTTAACAGTCTTGTCAGAGGGGTTGAAGAGTCTTACTACCCAGCCTGTGCCGTCTTCACTCTTCTTAACTGCGCTGACATTAAGGTTCTCGTCCTTGAGTTCAAGGAATGAGTGTGTAAGAGGATTCTTACCGTGTGCTGTAGGAGCAATCTGTGCAGCTGTAAGGTAAAGGTTGAAGCGCTCGCTTTCCTGCCATACGTTTGCTGATTCCCAGTTGCCCTTATGAGGCATAAATGCATAACGGAATGTGTTTACGCCGATGCACTGTGAGCCCTTGTCCCAATCACTGTAGTTCTGCATATCCTTTGTAACGCATATGCGAAGGGGATATGCTCTGATAAGTGAAAGGTAAAGTGTGTTGTCGCTGTCGTCTGCAGCCTCGTAAGCCTTAAGACCTGTGTTGAGAAGTGCCACACCGTACTCACCGTCAGAAAGGTCAACGAATGAGTTCATGGGATGCTCTGTCATGGGAGGCTCATCATAGAGTGAGTAGTCAGGTGCAGCAATAGGTCTGCTTACAACGTCGAACTGACCCTGTGAATCTGCGTGAGTTGCCTTGATGCCTGTGGGGAAACCAACCTGAAGGTAATGGTCCTCGCAACGGTTGTTGATTGTTGTTTCAATTTCAACAAACTTTGCACCCTTGCGGAGTGTAACAAGGCTTTCGATATCAACGGGAAGCTTGTGTTCACTTCTTGATTTTTCGTCAAATGAACGCTTTTCGGGAAGCTCCCAACGCATTGTGATTTTGTATGTAGTTTCAAATTCGCCCTGACGAAGGAGTGAAATGTTTGCCTGCTCGCCGAGAGTTGTGAATGTTTCATCAATTTCGGGAGCAACGTGCTGCCAGGGGTTACCGATTTCACCGCTGTCCTTGAAGTAGCCAAGGTTGTTATACTCTTTGCCTGTTTCTTTATCGAATACATTGAATGTACCATTGTGGTTGAATGAAACCTTGATGTATTCATTTTCCATAACATTTGTTGTCTTAACAAGAGTTACGGGAGTTGTTGCACGAACATTGTAAAGAGGACGAACCTTAAGTGTTTTGTAGCCCATTGCAGGAATATCAGCAACCTCTGCTGCAACAAGATACTGTTCTGTGTGAAGAACGTTTGCAGTATCGTTGGGGTTCTGGATAATCTGTGCATTTGCTTTGTTTGTTGTAAGAACCTGATACTTGATTACATTGTCGTTTTCATCAAGGATTTCGAAGCTGTCTGCCTTCCACTCTGCGGGGATTTCAAGACGAAGGTCAATTGTTTCGTTTCTCTTGAAGGGTGCAGGGTTGAAGATTACAACAGCAGCATCGTCACGGCTGAAGGTCTTAAGGTTGATGTCACCTGCAATATCCATAAATGCACGTTCAAATACGCACATTGAAAGCTCGCGAGCCTGTCTGTAACGTGACATAACGTCCTCGTAAACAACGTCACGTCCGCAAGCACCGATTGAGTCGTGGCCGTGGTTCTGGAGAAGGTAGTTGTATGCAAGGTCGATAAAGCCCTGCTGATAAGGTGCACCTGAAAGTGATGCAAATACTGACATAGGCTCAGCATAGTTGATAAGTCTGCGCTCTGTGTCAAAGTTTTCCTGCTTGATGTATGTTCTTGCAGAAAGAATCCAACCGCAAAGCTCACTTACGCTACCCTTTGTATAGGGGTCACGCATTTCGCCCTTAAGTACGGGTGAATCTGCCTTGAAGTTGTCAATGATTCCCTGCTCCATCTCTTTAAGAGTGCTGTGGAATACTTCTGCCTCGGGGAGAGCATCGTTAAGGTCCTTTACAAGGTCAACCTCACGGATGTCGGGGCAGGATGAGTCATGGCCGATTGACCAGAAACGATGGTTTGTTGTCCAGTCGTTGTCCTGCTCCTTCATTGCCTGCTCTGCACGAGCCTGAACATTCTCCTTGTGGTACTCATAGAAGGGATGTGTGTACTGATAGTCAAGCTTCCAGTCGCGGTCAATGAGCTTGAATACACCGTTATTGTCATTCCAAAGCATATCACGGTTGTTTTCGTCTGTCTGATTGAAGTAAACGGGACGCTGAACAACATACCAGATGTTATAACGGGGACGCTTTGCAAGACGTGATGCATAAATGCGTGTTCCGTCGGGGCTTTCCCAGAAGAATTCTGACTTGGGCGCCTTGTATTCATTGATACCACGGTAGAATGATGCAAAGTTGATGCCGAAGCCTGCATAAATCTGAGGAAGCTGTGAAATCTGACCCCAACCGAAGGGTGAATAGCCTGTCTTGCTGATACCGCCCATTTCTCTGCCGATTCTGTGACCGAGAAGAAGGTTACGGATAAGAGCCTCAGAGCCTACTGTGAATTCATCAGGGAGGCAGAACCAGGGACCAACTGCAATTTTGCCTTCCTGGATGTACTTCATAAGCTTTGCCTTTTTCTCGGGATAAACTTCAAGGTAATCCTGAACGGGCATTGTCTGTGAGTCAAGGTGGAAGTGCTTGTACTCAGGATTTTTGTCAAGAATGTCAAGTAACATATCAAGCATATAGCCTAACATGTACTGTGTTCTTCTTGCAGAGAAACGCCATTCTCTGTCCCAATGGGTGTTTGATATAAAATGACATTGAATCTTATCTTTGTTTTCCATAATTCATTCACCTTATCCTTTGATAATCTTCATTATTTCTTCGAAATTCTGACAGTAGTGAGTACATACAGCCTTTGTACCGCTTGACTCAATGTTACCACCTGCAATACCGATTGTGGAGTAACCTGCAAGTCTTACTGAACAAGCACCTGCGCCACTGTCCTCGATACCAACAACGCGGTTTCTGTCTGCAAATGCCTCACCAAGACCAACGATTGATGTTTCACTGTAAAGCCAGGGATGGGGCTTGGGTGAAAGCTCACCGAGAGTACCTACGCTACCCTTTCTGAGGGGGAAGCCTGCAGAAATGATTGCATCATAGAAATCCTTGGGGTCGCCCATACCAAGTGTCTTGAATGCAGAGAGAATTTCGGGCCAGGCTTTTTCGTAAAGACCTGATGTAACAAGACCGATTTTCACGCCCATATCTTTGAGCTCAAGGAGGAAATCCTTAACGCCCTCTGTGGGAGTGAATGCACCGTCCTTGCCACGACCTGCCATAATCTCTTCCATTTCACGGTGAGTGTGCTCAAAGTAGAAATTACGAGCCTTTTCAAGTGATTCACCGGGACAGTATTTGTCGATACAGTACTGAAGGTGCTCTGATACAGAGTGACCTGAAACGAAGGGAAGGTCAGCATCCTCAAGCTGGAATTTGGGGTTGCCAAGCATACTTGCTGTGCTCATCTCAATAATCCATACCCAGAAATCCTCACTGCGTACTGTTGTGCCGTCAAGGTCCATAAGTACCGCATTGAGAGGGTACTCTGTCTTAACAGGGTGAACAGGATAATAAACAGGGTAAGCAATGGCAGATTTTACACAAGCAAGTGAATGTGTGCCGAATGAAATGAATTCAACCTTGTTGTCACCTGTAGCAACAACAAATTCAACACCGTTCTTACCTGCAACAAATTTGCCGTCCTCGGTTGCGGGGAGAAGGTGGAAACCGCTGTCTGCACCAACTTCACCCAAATCGGGGATATAAAGTGTCTTGTCAAGAAGCATATTTGAAAATCCTTTCAGAACATAATTTTTTACATTCTATCACATTATAATTGTTAAGTAAATGAATATTTCAATATTTTTACAATAAAAATAAAAAGGTCAGTTGAGTAACTGACCTTTTGTAATCAAATTTATGTGTTCTGTGTTGCTTCTCTGCGTTCTTGGAGTTCTCTTTCAACAACTGCTCTCTTTTCGGGAGTGTAGCGGATGAAAAGAAGGGGGATAATATAGAGAAGACTTGCGATTGCAGGTGTAAGCATTGCAAGGGGCCATATCCATGTGTCAAAGGCAGCGGTCTGTGTGCCGATGAATACTGTTGCAGAATCATCAACTGCCTTATATCCCAACAGAGCAAGTGAGCCTGTTGTGAGCGCCATTGTGATACCGCTTGAAACCTTTGTGAAGAAGGTCTGCATTGAGAATGCAACACCCTCCATACGTTTGCCTGTTTTCCATTCCATATAGTCAATACTATCGCAGAAAATTGAGGTCTGTGCAATGGATACCGCACCCATTGGAATGCAACAAATTGCCATAAGAAGCATACCTGCCCATATACCGAACCCCTCGTAGCCGATGATAAAGGCAATTACCCTTGTGACAATGTTAAGTGACTGCATAAATATAAGTGCGTTTACATAGCCCTTGAATATTTTTTTGAGCTTGTCGGCAAAAAGCATACCAAGGAATTGGGGACCATATGTGATGGCACCGTATATTGTGGTAAGACCAAGTGCGCCTATGAAACTGTTTGCGCCGAGGAAGTCTGTGGGCATCTTATATTTGAAGAAATATACCATAAGATTTCCGCCAAAGCCAAGGGCACCGAAAAGATTGGAGAGGGTCAGCAAAAGGAGCATTTTGTTCTTGAAAAGGAGTGAAAAACTCTCTTTGAGAGAGGATTGCTGCTCCTGCACATTTACTCGTATTCTCTCCTGTGCACCGTAAGCACGGTAACTGAGCATTGCACCGCCAAGACCGAGGATAAGTGCGAAAATGAGTGTTACAAGTCGCATTGAGGTTTTGGTTGCAAGGGCAGTGGATTCGATGAGCATAGGGATAAGTCCACCGAATATTCCGTAAACACAGGAACCAACGGTACGCGCCCATTTTACAAAATTATCACGCTCGTCAGAGTTTGGTGAAACACAAGCGGTTATGCCCCATATAGCAACATCCTGCAGAGTGTATGCAATATCCCAGCAGATGTACATAATTACGAAGTATGCAATGCGAAGCCATAGCATATCCTCACTTGTGGAGAAAACAAGGAAAATAAGTACTGTGAAGATACCAACAGGCAGGGGAGTGTACCTTAAGAAGGGACGGAGCTTTTCTCCCGATTTGAAGCAGTGCTTGTCAACCATTGAACCGATAAGGGGGTCGTTTATGCCGTCCCATACCTTCATTATGAGACCCAGCACTGTTACAACCGCCGCATCAAAGAGGGCAATATCGGTCATGAAGTAGGTGAAGAATGCACCGCCGATGAATGAATAAACAATGTTCTGACCCGTAAGACCCGAGTAGAAATTTAATTTTTCTTTTTTACTGATGTAATTCACAATGTCACATCCTTGCTTTTTTCTTTCATTATACAAAAGGGGAACACGTAAAGCAAGTTATAATTTATACAATTTCTTTTATAAAAACCATTAAGACGCTTGATAATCAAAAAAAACTGTGGTAAAATCGTTTCCAAATGTTTTAATAAGGAGATACACATAATGGAAAATAAATTAGTTTTTGGTGCTATCGGTCTTATGTTCGGTAATGCACATCTTGAAGGCGCTCTTGCTTATGGTGCAGAGGTTGCCGCTATCTGTGACCTTGATGAAGAAACCTTGAGAAAATCAGGTGAGAAATATAATATACCTGAGGAGAAGTGGACAACTGACTACCACGATCTTCTTAACAACCCCGAAATCAATATGGTTTCAATCGCAATTCCCGACCAGCTTCACAGACAGGTTGCTTGCGAATTCCTTGCAGCAGGTAAGCACGTGCTTTGCGAAAAGCCCCTTGCACTTAACCGTGAGGATATTGAGGCAATGGTAAAGGCTACCGAAAAGTCAGACGCTAAATTTATGGTTGGTCAGATTTGTCGTTTCACTCCTGCTTTCGCAAAGGCAAAGGAGATTATCGAGTCAGGCGAAATCGGTGAGCTTTACTTTGTTGAGTCAGAGTATGCACACGACTATATGAACATTGTTAAGTATGCAGACGGACGTAAGCACTGGCGTGCAGACCCTGAGCGTCACGGTGTTATCGGTGGCGGTTGTCACGCGGTTGACCTTCTCCGTTGGCTTGCAGGTGACCCCAAGGAAGTTTTTGCTTACGGTACACACAAGCTTCTTCCCACAGTACCCTATGACGATGCTACCTGTGCACTTCTTAAGTTTGACGAGGAGCTTATGGGTAAGGTTTTCGTTTCAACAGGCTGTAAGCGTGACTACACAATGAGAACTTGTATCTACGGTACAAAGGGTACAATCATCTGTGATAACACATCACCCACAATGCAGTTGTTTGTTGCTGATGAAAACGGTGTTGCACCCGAAGAGCCTCAGATTATTGAGATTGACGTTAACAACCACAACTACGTTAAGGAGTTCCAGGTATTTGCAGATACTATCGTAGCTGATGCAGAGATGGAAACAAGCGTTTACGAAGGCGCAAAGACTGTTGAGGTTTGCCTTGCTATTGTTGAATCTGCAGTAACAGGTGAAAAGGTAGTTCCTAATTACAATTTTAGCTAAAATATAGTTTATAGCTCTTAAGCGTATCGGCGTTGTCGGTGCGCTTTTGTAATTATGAATTAGGGATGAGGAATTAGGAATTTCGGAACTGCGTTGCGAATAAAATGCAGAATGCAGAATGCAGAATGCAAAATGCAGAATTAAAGGGCGCAAGCGCGGATTATAATGTTATCTAAAGAAATAAAGTTATTGTGGTAGTGAACGCATTTATGCGTTCAAAAACTGATTGTGTTAAAAACTAATATACGAAAAAATGGTTGGCGGTCTACCCCTTTGGTTTAAGAGAGGGGGAGTTCTTTCTGCAAAGCAGAAAAAGATGGAGCAAAGAGTTAATTTTCAGTGAATCGGATGCCACTTGTAACCAAAAGTACCAGTCGCATAAATTGGTTACCAAAAATGCCGATAAAGATAAAGACAAAGATAAAGACAAAGATAAAGATAAAGACAAAGATAAAGACAAAGATAAAGACAAAGATAAAGACAAAGATAAAGATAAAGATAAAGATAAAGATACAATTCTCTCTTCACCGTTTTCTGCGAAAACTGATGGAGTGTATAGTGAATAGTTTCTTGCTTTCTGGGCTGAATACCCCAAAAAGATTGGTAAGGCAGCTGCTTAAAATGATTGGAAGCGGAGCTTCCCCGATAATTTTGCATTTTTCATTCTGCATTTTGCATTTTATGGTTGCATTTTGCAATATTAAAATGTTATACTGTATAAGAAATATAATCGGTAAATATTGCTATTGCAAAAAGCGTGTTTCCGTTTTAAGAAAGGAAGATTATTTTGGCTGAGATCAAAAATATGGATGCTGTAGCGGCTCTTGATGCTATGGATGCTCACGTTGATGATTGGCGTGACGCTGTCAAGGGTAAGCAGAGAGGTATTTTCTCTTTTGACGATGTTGCGGCACTCAAAATCAAAAATCTTAAAAAAAGAATCTATACAGATATCGAGTCTATCCCTGCTTGGAAGATGAAGGAATGCATCTACAAGGGTGTTGGTGATTACGAATATCTTTACGATGAGTGGAAGGAAATCGACGTTGGCGACCGTTGGGGTAACAACGGCTGGAGCGCATTCTTCAAAAACTCATTTGATATGCCTGAGCGCTTTAAGGGTAAAAAGGTTACTCTTAATGTGTACTTCGGCGGTGACTCACTTCTCTCACTTAACGGTAAGCCCTATCAGGGTCTTGACCCCTTCAGAAACTCTGTTCTTCTTACAGATTGTGCAGAGGGTAACGAGCACTATGATGTTGATATTGAGTCATACTACGTATGGCACTCAAACGAGTCAACAGTTAAGACTCTTTCCTGCTCATTTGTTGGCGTAGTTGACCCCGTTATCGAAGAGGTTTATTGGGATTTCAAGGCTTGCTTCAATGCACTCTTTATGCCTGTTCACGATACAGGTCTTGCAGAGCTTATCAGAGCAGCACTTAAGGAAGCATTTTCATACGTAAACTTTGACCTTGATGGTGAAGAATTCAAGGCAGGTCTTCTTCAGGCACAGCAGGTGCTTAAGGACAGAGTTTATAATAATCCTTCATACAAGTCAGAGGGTAATCTTGCACTCGTTGGTAACTCTCACCTTGATATCGTGTTTATGTGGGCTTACAAGGAGTATGTTCGTAAGCTTGGCAGAACACACGCTACAATGCTTCGTCTTATGGAGCAGTATGATGACTTTATTTTCTCACAGAGTACTGCAGTTACATATATCGAAATGGCAAAGATGTATCCCGACCTTTACGAGCAGGTTAAGGCTCGTATCAATGAAGGTCGTTGGGAGTATATCGGCGCTATGTGGTGCGAGCCTGACTGTAACCTTGTTTCAGGTGAGTCATTCACTCGTCAGCTTCTCCACGGTGTTCGTTTTGCTGAAAAGGAATTCGGCATCACACCCAAGACATGCTGGGTACCCGACGTATTCGGTAACGGCTATGCAATGCCTCAGATTCTCAAAAAAGCAGGTGTTGAGTACTTCGTAACTCACAAGATGGGTATCTGGAACGATACTAACCCCTGGCAGTACAACACATTCTGGTGGGAAGGCCCCGACGGTTCAAAGGTATTCTCAATCGTTCCTCCCACACACTTTATCGGTACTGTTGAGGCAGACTCACTTAAGGTTAACTGGAAGAAATATACAGATAAAGAAACTATCGGTGAATCAATGTATTGCTACGGCTGGGGTGACGGCGGTGGCGGTGTTGACACCGAAATGCTTGAGTACGTTAAGCGTTATAAGAATTTCCCCGGTCTTCCCAAGACACAGACAAGCAAGATTGAGGATTCACTCGCTCGTATGAAGGCTAACGCTACAGAGACAAACATTCCCACATGGAAAGACGAGCTTTACCTTGAGGAGCACCGCGGTGTTCACACCACAAAGGCTCTCCTTAAGAAGCTTAACAGATATTCAGAAAACCTCTATCGTCAGGCAGAGATGTTTGCAAGTATTGCAATGCAGTATGGTTACGAGTATCCTCTTGCAAAGCTTAACGAAGGCTGGCAGATGATTCTTACTAACCAGTTCCACGATTCACTTCCTGGTTCACACATCACAGAGGTATTCGGTGATCTTTGCGCTATCTATGATGATATTATTGCTATCGGTGAAGAGGTAAGAACAGCAGCTCTTAACGTAATCGCAGGCAAGGCAGACGCTACTGAAAAGTACGGTAAGCCCTTCGCACTCTTCAACTCACTTGGTACAGCTGCAACTCAGAAGGTTGAGCTTCCCTACAAGGATGTTGAAATCTACGACGCAGAGGGCAACAAGGTTGCTACTCAGGCTTATACAAAGCTTGACGGCACAAAGGTGCTCGTATTCGTTGCAAAGGACCTTCCCGCAGTTGGTTACAAGGTTTACTATGCAAAGGATGCTGAAGTTAAGGAAGCAACTGCAACTGCAGTAATCGGCAACACAGTAGAAAATGACAACTTCAAGCTTGTCCTTGATGAGAGCGCAGAGCTTGTTTCTATCTTCGATAAGAAGAATAACCGCGAGGTTCTTGAAGGCAAGGGTAACGTATTCCGCCTTTACGAAGACCTTCCCGGCAAATACGATGCTTGGGATATTGTTGCAACTTACGTTGACCGTCAGTTTGAGACAGAGCCCGGTAAGATAACAGGCATTGCAACAGGTGATGTTTTCACAGTAGTTTCAATTGAGAAGAATATCAACAAGTCACTTGTTAAGCAGAATGTAATCATTTACAACGAGCTTGACAGAATCGACTTTGATACATTCATCAACTGGAACGAGCAGGAAAAACTCCTTAAGGTTGGTTTCGATGTTGATGTTAAGGCACAGAAGTTCACTCGTGATATTGCTTATGCAACAATCGAGAGCTCAAACTATCGTCACAATCCTTATGATAAGGCTAAGTTTGAGGTTTCTGCTCATAACTTTATTGATATGAGCGAGGATAACTACGGTGTTACAATCCTTAACGATTGTAAGTATGGCTACGAGGTTGACAAGCAGAGAATGATTATCACTCTTCTCAAGGCTCCCATGAACCCCGATCCCAAATCAGACCGTGGTGATCACTACTTCACATATTCAATCTATCCCCATGCAGGTAACTGGAAAACTGCTGAGACTCTCGTAAGAGGTCTTGAAATAAACAACCCTGCAGTTGCTGTTGAGCTTAACGGCGGTGCAGCAGGTGATGTTGAAAAGTCATTCATCAAGGTTGACGGCAAAAACGTTACTCTTGAAGCAGTTAAGAAGTGCGAAGATGAAGATGCTTATATCATCCGTTTCGTAGAGAAATCAGGCGCTCGTACAGACGTTACTGCAGAGCTCTTTGCAGAAATTGCATCTGTTGCAGAGTGTAACCTCCTTGAGCGTGAAGATGTTGCAGTTGATATTGCAGACGGCAACAAGCTTAACTTCACAATCAATCCCTTTGAGATTAAGTGCTACAAGGTTAAGGTTAAATAAACAATATAAAAATTGTTTTAGAAGGGCAGGAAACTGCCCTTCTTTTTCGCCTTTTTTTAATAAAATGTGAATATTTATTCTTAAAATGTATTGAAAAGTTGATTTTTTGTGTGTATAATGATAGGGAATAAAAATGGGTGATAGTCTAATCTGTTGCCCGAGTTATGAATTCAATGGAGGCAGTTATGAAAATTACTTTCAAAAAGTCTTTGGCAACATTACTTGCACTTGTAATGCTCTTCTCTTGTGTTGGCATTTCAGGTTCTGCCGAAGCAACAACAGGTTTTGAAACAACAAGACTCAACTGTACAATGTACGGTGATTCACAGACACAGCGTGGCTTTACATGGTACACATCTCGTCCCTGTGATACAACTATCCAGGTTGTTGATGCAGGCAATTACAAGCTTTCAGGTTTCCAGAAGGCTGTTTCTTACACAGGTACAATCACTGAGTGGGACGGTTACTACTGCCATAAGGTAGTTGTTACAGGTCTTCAGCCCGGCACAGAGTATCGTTACCGTGCAGGTACTGCAGAGTACAATACCTGGAGCAGCATGGGCAAGTTCGTTACAGATAACGCTGATGGTAAGTTCTCATTCATCGCTATTGCTGACGTTCAGGCAAGAGACCATGAGGAGTACGTTCAGGCTGCAAATGTAATGAGCGCTGCTATGGAATACACTCCCGGTGCAGAATTTGCAATTAACGTTGGTGACTTCGTAAACGATTGTACAAGTGAAGAGTGGGCAGACTTTGGCGAAACATTCGCAAAGGCTAACTCAAGCCTTACACTTGTTCCCGTTGCAGGTAACCACGACGGTAACATCACTAACAAGCTCAATGTTGGTTGGTTTGATGCACAGTTCAACCTCCTTTATGGTGAGGGCGAGCTTAATGGTGTAAATGGTATTTACTATTCTTATGATTATGGTAATGCTCACTTTACAGTGCTCAACTCTAACGATATGTATCCCATGACAGAGGCACAGAGAAACTGGATTGTCAATGACCTCACCAATTCTGATGCTCATTGGAAGATTCTTATTCTCCATCGTCCTCCTTACTCAGCAGGTAAGAATATCCTTAAGCCCGATACAATGATTATGCGTAAGACAATCATTGATATCGTTGATGCTACAGGCGTTGATATGGTAATCGCCGGTCATGACCATATGTACCTCAGAACACTTCAGGTTGCAGGTGACGAGGTTTGTGATACAGTTTATGTTACTGAAAAGCACAACGGACAGGATGTTACATTTGCAGTAAATCCCGATGGTGCTATGTACACAGTTCCTTCAACAGCAGGTGGCAAGAGATACGGCGTTGAGGCAACATTAGGTGTTGTTAAGAATGCTGCTGACAAGTGCTTCTCAACAAGCGACATGGGTGGTTGCTTTGCTAATGTTGTAGTTGATGGCGACAGACTTGTTTACAAGGCATACGTTGTTGATGATGAAACACAGGAAGTTACTCAGATTGACGAGTACGGTATCAAGAAAACTGTTGCTGATGAAAAGACAGAAGGTACAGACCTTCCCACAGATGTTATCGGTACTCTTGACAGCTCAGTAGGTAACCTCTTTACAGAGCTTCTTGCTATGATTATCGGTTACATCAAGCTTATTCCCGATTTAATTCTTCAGATGTTTTAATTGATTTTTATAACTGATTACTTTTGGCTCGGTGCCCTTTGGGTACCGGGCTTTTTTTGTAAAAAATACATAAATCAAGAGCAATATTTTCGTTAGTTTATAAAGTGGTGTTCCTGTTGAAATAATTGGCAAATCAAGTATAATAAAAGGTGTGTATATAATGTCTATCTGTGTATTTATACAGATAAAAGGAGGAAATTTTTTATGGAAAAAATTCTCAAAATAGGTATCATCGGTTGCGGCGGTATTGCTAACGGCAAGCATATGCCTGCACTCAAAAAAGTTGAGGGTGTTGAAATGGTTGCTTTCTGCGATATCGTTAAAGAACGCGCAGAAAAATCTGCCGAGAAATTCGGTACACCCGATGCAAAGGTTTATGAGGATTACAAGGAACTGCTTAAAGATGAAACAATTGATGTTGTTCATGTTTGTACTCCCAACCGTTCACATAGCTTTATTTCAATTGATGCTCTTGAAGCAGGTAAACACGTAATGTGTGAAAAGCCTATGGCAAAAACTTATGCTGAAGCAAAGGCAATGTGTGAAGCTGCTGAGAGAACAGGTAAAAAGCTTACTATCGGTTATCAGAATAGAAATACAGCACAGAACCTTTATGTTAAGGCTTGTGCTGATAAGGGCGAATTTGGTGAAATCTACTACGGTAAAGCATTGGCTATCCGTCGCAGAGCAGTTCCTACTTGGGGTGTTTTCCTCAATGAATATGAGCAGGGTGGCGGCCCTCTTATTGATATCGGTACTCACGCTCTTGATATGACCCTCTGGGTTATGAATAAGTAAGTGCCTGAAATGGTTGTTGGACAGACATTCCGTAAGCTTGCTGATCAGGAGGAGCAGGGAAATGCTTGGGGACCTTGGGATCCCAAGGAATATACAGTTGAGGACTCTGCATTCGGTTTCATTAAGATGAAAAACGGCGCGGTTATCAACCTTGAATCAAGTTGGGCACTCAATGTTGCTGATTATCACGAGGCATCATATATGATTTGCGGTGACAAGGGCGGCGCAGATACACTTGATGATCAGGCACGTCTTAACTACATCAAAAATCAGCGTCAGTGTATTGAAATTCCCAACCTTAAAGCAGGTGGTGCAGCATTCTTCGAGGGTAAGTCAGATGGTTCACCCGCTGAAATTGAAGCAGCTAACTGGATTAACGCTATCAGAAAAGACATTGACCCCGTTGTTTTACCCCGTCAGGCACTTTGCGTAACACAGATATTAGAGGGTATATATGAATCTGCCAAAACAGGCAAACCAGTTTATTTTGATTAAAATTGCCCATAGCACCACTTTAGCCTCGGGGCGGTATCTTAATACAGCACCGCTCGGCTAAATTTGGCATTCTAAAGCAATTTTAATTCAAAACAAATAGATAATTTAAACATAATAAAAAGGTGAAGTATAATGAAATTCGCAGTACAGTTATATTCAGTTCGTGACCATATTGAAAATGGTGAGAACTTTTTGGACGTTCTCGGCAAGGTTAAGGAAATCGGCTTTGACGGTGTTGAGTTCGCAGGTTACCACGGCTTTTCTGCTGAAGAAATCAAGGCTCGTTGTGATGAATTAGGCCTTGAGGTTGTAGGCTCTCATATGGGTCTTGATGATTTCAAGCCTGAAAAGGTTGGCGAAACACTTGCTTTTGCTAAGGTTCTCGGTACAAAATATATCGGTGTAGGCGGTGCGCCTCACTCAACCTTTGAGGAGGCAAACGAAACTGGCTCTGTTCTCGGTGCGGCAAATGAAAAGGCACAGGCTATGGGTATCAGCACATATTACCACAACCACACAGAGGAGTTTACAGATCTTAAGGATGGCAGAAATGCAATGGATATTATATCCGACTATTGTATGCTTGAGGTTGATACATACTGGAGCTTCTGCGCAGGTATCAACAATGCAGAGTACCTTCCTGCTCACAAGGATAAAATTGCCCTTGTACACATCAAAGACGGTGTTGATCGCAAACCCACAGCTCTCGGTGAAGGTCAGAACGACCTTGCAAATGTTAAGGCGGGTGTTGAGGCTGCAGGTCTTGAGTGGGTTATCCTTGAGAATGATGACCCTGTTCCTACAGGTCTTGATGATATTACAAGAAGCTACAAATGGCTTAAAGAAAACTTTTAACGGAGATTTAATGTTATGAAACTTGGTGTTCTTACTAACTTATTAGGTAGTGTTTCACTTGAAGAGGCACTTCAGTATTTTTCAAGTCTTGGTCTTGAAATGGTGGAAATTGGCTGTGGCGGTTTCCCCGGCAAAGACCATGCAGACCCCGATATTCTTCTTAATGATGACAAAGCACTTGCAGATTTCAAGGCACTTCTTGAAAAGTATAATGTTGAGATAAGTGCGCTCAGCTGTCACGGTAACCCTGTACATCCCAACAAAGAGGTTGCCAAAAGCTTTGATGAAGATATGCGCAAGGCAGTTTTACTTGCTGAAAAGCTTGGTGTTCATCAGATTAACACCTTCTCCGGTTGCCCCGGTGATAGTGAAAATTCAAAATATCCTAACTGGGTAGCCTGTCCCTGGCCTAATGATTGCGGTGAAATTCTTGATTATCAGTGGAATCAGGGGCTTATTCCTTATTGGAAAGAGTTTGTGGAATTCAGCAAGGCTCACGGTGTTGATAAGATTGCGCTTGAGCTTCACCCCGGCTTCTGTGTTTACAATACAGAGAGCCTCCTTAAACTCCGCGAGGCAGTAGGTCCCGAAATCGGTGCAAACCTTGACCTTTCACACCTTATCTGGCAGGGTATGGATCCCATTGCAGTTATCCGCGCATTGGGTAAGGCAGGCGCTATCTTCCATTTCCATGCCAAGGATACAAAGATTGATGCTCTTAACACAGGTGTTAACGGTGTCCTTGATACAAAGTCCTATGCCGATGAAATCAATCGTTCTTGGATTTTCCGCACAGTCGGTTACGGAAATGGCGAATCATATTGGCGCGACGTTATCAGCAATCTCCGTATGGTTGGCTACGATTACGCTATTTCAATCGAACACGAGGATTCACTTATGTGTCAGAACGAGGGTCTTGAAAAAGCAGTTGACCTTCTTAAGAAATGCCTGATTAAAGAAGGCTTAACCGAAGCCTGGTGGATTTAAAGTGAGGGAGTCGTAAAAAGGTTTATTGCACACATCTCTTCCAATTTAGTCGATAAAGTAAAATATCTCTAAATTTATTGTGCGGTTTTTCTGTAAACCACTTGCATTTTTAGTCAAATGGTGGTAATATAGTAAAAAATAGTGTTGAAAGGAATGCTTTATATACTATGAAAAAGAAAATTCTTGCTATCGTTATGACTGCGTGCATTTTTGTTACTGCATTTATTTGCTCAGCTTCAGCTGCAGTTGCTCCCGAGGTTAATTCAGAAATCCCTATTGAATACAGATTCTGTCCTGATTCAGTTATCACTTATGATGTTTTCGGTGAAATTGAGATTTTGGGTAATGCTTACACACAAGGCTGGGAAATCAAAGTTGTAGGTGGTGATTGGGGTCCTTACAACGGCAATGCACTTACACAGTACCACAACGGTGCTTCTATCAGATACTTTGCTGCTACCGAAGCAGGCGATTATTCTTACTCAAACGAGTGTGTAATCACAGTTGCTCACAACCCCATCGGTTCATACAAGAGTGACGGAATGAATCATTGGCGCGATTGTGCTGATTGCGACGGTCAGGCACAGAAGGGCGCGCACACACACCTCGACGAAGGTATGGATGATGCAGCAGTTAAGGACAACATCTGTAAGGTTTGCGGACATCAGCGTACTCCTCAGTACACAGGTATCAAGGCTTTCCTTGCTTGGATTATGGCTTTAATTACAAGTCTCATCGGTTAATTGAATTATTGAGTGAAGGGTTCTTCGGAACCCTTCATTTTTTTATTTATATTACATTATATTTCTTGACAAACTTTACGTATTGGGTTATATTTAAGTGTAAGTTTGTTTTACTACAATTATTAGTTTATTTTTTAGAAACAAGGAGTGTGACAGTACGATGGATTCAGGCAGTAGCGGACATGGGCGAAGTAGCATTTATATGACCACAGCGATTATATCAGCCGACATTCCTGAGGCTGTTACCGTATTTTGATTGTGCATTTCGGGTGATTTATGCCTTGGTGCATAATAATTGGTGTTTCGCTGAGTCGTAAGACTCGGTTTTTTTATTGCAATTCCCCGTTACTATTCTGTCGTAATAGCCTGCGGGCTATAAAAACAAGGAGGAACGGACAATGACTAAAGAAGTTTTTGAAAGGCTTTTGCACGAGAAACAGTACAAAGCCATAAAAAGTATTTTTGATACAATGAATCCGGTTGACACAGCGGCTTTGTTACCCGAGTTTGAGGACAGACAGCTTGTTTTGCTGTTCAGACTTATACCAAAAGAGAATGCCGCAAATGTTTTCACATATATTGAGCCGGAGCATCAGCAGATTCTTCTTGAAGCTTTCACTGATACAGAGCTTGAGAATATTATGGACGATATGTTCATTGATGATACTGTTGATATTATCGAGGAAATGCCTGCGAATGTTGTTGAGCGTATGCTTGCGGCGGCGGGTGACAAGCGTAATGCAATCAATGCAGTTCTCAATTACCCCGAGGACAGTGCAGGTAGCATTATGACCCTTGAGTACATCAGCCTTTATCCCACGATGACTATAGGTGATGCTCTCAAGAAAATTAAATCACGCGGAGAATATTCGGAGACTGTTAACATCTGTTATATTATAGAGAAGCACAAACTGTTGGGTACCATTTCTGCAATGGACTTGCTTACCTGTGACGATGATGAGTTGCTCACAGATATAATGGATGATAATCCCATAACGGTAAACACTCTCTCGGATAAAGAGGATGTTGCTCAACTTTTTAATAAATATGACGTTTTTGCAATACCTGTTGTTGACAAAGAAAATTGCATGGTGGGTATTGTTACCGTCGACGACGCTATCGACGTTATCCAGGAAGAGGCGGAAGAAGACTTCCAAAAAATGGCGGCTATTGCCCCCACAGATAAGCCTTATCTCAAAACCTCGGTGTGGGATTTGTGGAAGGTGCGTATCCCTTGGCTCCTTTTACTTATGCTTTCCGCAACCTTTACAGGTATCATTATTTCATCATTTGAGGATGCCCTCTCAAGGGTTGTAGTTCTTACTGCATATATTCCTATGCTTATGGGTACAGGCGGTAACTCGGGTAGCCAGTCATCAGTTATGGTTATCCGTGGTCTTTCACTTGGTGAGGTTGAGTCCCGTGATATATTCAAGGTTTTGTGGAAAGAAATACGTGTATCCATTCTTTGTGGTGTATCACTTGCCATTGCTTGCTTTGTGAAGGTGGTACTTATCGACGGTATGCTCCTCAAGACTGATGGTGTCAACGAGCTTGTTGCGCTTGTTGTTGCGCTCACTCTTTGCGCTACGGTTATCTGTGCAAAGCTTATCGGTTGTGTGCTTCCTATTGCCGCAAAGGTATTAAAACTCGACCCTGCTGTAATGGCAAGTCCTTTTATCACAACCATTGTTGACGCGGTTTCATTGTTGGTGTATTTCAGTGTTGCCAGATCTTTTATTCCTGCACTTTCATAAGGGAATTATATTAAAGGTGATTATATGTTAAAGTTTAAAAACGGTAAATTCAGAATAATGCAGGTAAGTGACCCTCAGGATTTGCAGTATATCCGCCCCACAATGGTGCGTATGCTCAATATGGCTTATGATAGTCTGAAGCCTGACCTGATTGTACTTACCGGTGACAATATATTAGGAAATCATCTTTGTGATGCCCGTATCGGTTCACGCCTTGTTATTAAGGACAAGGCAGGTGAGGCAGCTGCAATGAAGGTGGCTATTGACAAGCTTATTACACCTATTGAGGAGCGCAAGATTCCCTTTGCAATGATTTATGGTAATCACGACGACCGCAACCGTCTTACCAAAGAGGAACAGGCAGATTATTACAGAGCATATAGTTGTAATATCGGTCTCGATGGTACAGACAGCGGTGATTGTGATACTTACAACATCCCTATCTATTCTGAGGATGGGGAAAAGGTGAAGTTCAATATCTGGATGCTTGACTCTGCATGGCACGACAAAGAGGAAGACAAATGCTATGAGTATGTAAAGCCTCAGGCTATTGAATGGTACCGCAAAAAAAGTGCGGAGCTCAAAGAGGGTAATGACGGAAAACCTGTTCCCTCACTTATGTTCCAGCACATTCCTATGCTTGAAATCCTTGAACTCGTTGAGGAGTGTTCCAAGGACGATGTTGGTGCAGTTCCCGGTCCCGATAACAAATATTTCAAGCTTAAGTCGGACGTTGGCGGTGTAATGGGTGAATATCCCTGCACAGTTTCCCAAAAGAGTGGTCAGCTTGATGCAATTAAAGAGTGCGGTGATGTTAAAGCTGTTGTTTTCGGTCATGACCATACAAATTGCTTTGAGGGTGTTGTTGATGGTGTGAACTTCGTTCAGACATCCTGTGCATCATTCCGTTGCTACGGCACGAAATCACGCGGTGTAAGGCTCTTTGACATTGATGAACAGACAGGGGAATATGAAACCACATTCCACACATATAACGCTATTTGTGGCAGTAGCCTTGCAGATGAGCTTCGTTATATCTGGGATGCCGATGGTATGCTCAAGCAGAAGATTGCCCTGATTGCCGGTGTTACCGCAGGTGTGGGCTTACTTACATTTGGTGCGGTTAAGGGTGTAAACAAGCTTTTGAAAAAATAAGAGAGGATTTGCGATTGCTATGACAGATTGCAATGTAATATCACATAGAGGTGCCAATCAAGTTGCTCCTCAGAATACAATAGAAGCTTTTGAAAAGTCCATTGAAATCGGTTGTGACGGATTTGAGACGGATATCCACCTTACAAAGGATGGTGTTCCTGTAGTGTGTCATAACTTTACCATTGATGAAACATCAACAGGTAAGGGCGCAATTAAGAATATGACACTTGAAGAACTCCGTCAGTACGATTTTGGTAGTTATAAAGGCGAAGAGTTTAAGGGTGTAAAAATCCCCACTCTTGATGAATTCCTTGAAGTCAGCAAGAAAATGGGCGACAAAATGAAGGTTCTTGATATAGAACTCAAGAGCGAGAAGTTTGGTGAGGCAGGAACAGAACTTGCACAGAAAACAATCGACGCGGTTAAGAACCACGGTCTTTTTGACAAACTCCTTATTTCAAGCTTTGACCCATCAATCCTTGTTGTCTGCAAGAAAATTGACAAGAATTGCAAAACAGGTATTCTTTACAGTCCCGATAATCTTGTTTCAATCAAGATATCTGCACGTCCTGTAGCATTTGCCAAGGAAATTGGTTGTGATGCCCTTCATCCCTTTGCAATGTACGTAACACGCCTTTATGTGGAACGTGCTCACAGGGCAGGCTTGCAGGTTAATCCCTGGACAATCAACAAGGAGCTTACTGCAAAGCACCTTATCAAATTAGGCGTTGACGGTATCATTACCGACGACCCCGGTTTAATGAATAAATTGTTAGGTAAATAATAATACTAAAATACCCGTAATTCTTTTCTGAAGAATTACGGGTGTTTTGTGTAATAAACAACCTCTGTTCAAATGAACAGAGGTTGTTGTTTGTTATTAAAGGTCGCTGAAACCGTTGCCGCCAAACAAGATGAAGAAGAGTTCACTGAGGATGTAAATCAAATCCTTGAGAGCGAAACTGAAATCAAGATATGCTGTGTTCTCTTTTTCGCCTGTGGGGTTCTCGGGCTCTGTTACGCCGTTCTCTGCATCCATAATCTTATCGCGGATTGCATAGAAACGTGTTTTTGCTGCAGCGTCTTCATCTGTGTCAATTACAGTGTTATCAAGCATTTGGGTAGCCTGCTCAATTGCTGCATCGAGTTCTTCCTTATCAGCAGCAGAAAGCTTGCTTGTATCATATTCATTCATTTCAGCAATGTCCTTCATAAGGCTCTTGGTCTTACGAGCGCCGTTGAACTGAGGGAATACATCGGGATATGAATGAACACTTGTGAAATTGCTGTCCATCATGATTGAGCAAGCAAGCTTCATAAATACGTCATTAGATGCTGAGCTTTCGTGTGACTGATTGTAGAAGTAGAAGGTTGTTTCGGGGAGAAGACCTGTGCAGATATCAATAAGATTGTGAGGATCTGCGTGGTCGTGATTTTCGGGGTCTGTACAATTTGAGTGTGTGGGAACATAATCATCGGGGAGCTGAACATTGTTTGCAACACCATATGCACCCATTGATGTTGAGTCTATCTGAATGATACCGTCTGAGGGGATATCCCATGAATCAACGATACGAAGAAGGGGAACGTTGTAGTCAACGATATCGAACACCTGAACACCTTCGTCAACAGCCTTAAGGATGTTAGCGTCAGAGTTGAGCTGTGCCTGATAGTACCAATCTGTCTGTTCTTTGATTTGCTTCATGCAATCATCTTTAAGATAATTTTCACTTGCACCGGGATAGTTTTCTGTGGGGCAAAGTCCCCAAAGAGCTGTTGAGTAACCGGCATAATCGCGGATGAATGTATCGAAAACAATATCAAGAAGGTTGTTTACGTCTGCGTTGGGTAAGAAGCGGAGAACGATGTTGATGAGATAACCGAGGAAGTCATCCTCGCCAAGGAGAGCGGGAAGCATCTCTTTGTAGAGCTCTTTATCGTCGTCCATGAGACCGAATTCGAGGATCTCACCAACAAGAGTTGAACCATTGAGTGCAGGAACAGCAAATACAATTTTATTGAAATCTTCTGACAAAGAACGACCCTTTTCGTTGTAGATTTCCATAACTGCGTTAAATACAGAACCACCCTGGCTGATAGGTACAATGTTTACCTTGTCATAGCCTGAATCCTCTTTAACGAACTGTACGAAATCGTAAAGTCTGTTTGCGATGTCGATCATATTGTCAAGTGAAGGATAGCTGAAAACATAGAGCTTTTCTTCACCTGCATGCTTGGTGTAATACTCCAAGGGGAAGTGTTCGAAAATTGTTTCTTTATCGTGTTCTGAAAGGTCTCTGTAAGAGTCCCAGTACTCTGTAGCACGGATATCATTGATGAAGTGACCTGTTTCGTCAAGCTTCTGTTTGCCTAACAATGTTTCACTGAGAATGTCAGCAACAGCATGTGCAGCCTTCTGCTCTTTATCTTCCTGTTTGCCTACCATTGTGAGAATCGGGATAAGTGCTTCTTCAAGAGCAGCGCCTGCGATTTCCATAGTGGTGTCCATAAAGAAGGGCATTTTGTATTCTTCGCCATTGGCATCTAATGCCACGTTGCCATTTTCATCGTAATATTTGGTCTCGCTCTGGAAAAGACCGGGAACGATAATTGTGGGAAGAACGTCTTCATCAACAGGAACATAGGGGGTGTCACCGCCGATGAGTACGGCACTTGCGCCGAAACTGATGCTGCTTGAAAGCATTACAAGTGAAAGAAGTAATGCAAGCAACTTTGTTGATTTTTTCATTAAAAACAATCCTTTCTTGTTTTTATGTATTTAGACATAATACAGTATATCACACAATATTTGTCAATGCAAACAATTTGTTAACAATTTTTAACTAATTTTTATATTTTTTATTACAAAACACTATAAAAAATGGTTGAAATTTCTGTTTGAATGAGTTTGCACCTTGCTACATCAAAAAAATATTGACTAATTGTACAAAGAATGATATACTCAATAACGCATTTGAAACCAAATGAAAATCGTTTCTCTTTTGCCGATAGGCAAAAATACTTATTAACTATTAACTATTCACTATTACTTATTACTTCATACACGGGGGCGTAGCTCAGCTGGGAGAGCGCTTGAATGGCATTCAAGAGGTCATCGGTTCGATCCCGACCGTCTCCACCAAAAAATAAGACAGTCTGCGGACTGTCTTATTTTTTATCCAATCCGCAGGATTGGTATGTAATCACGCTTTAGCGTGTATGTCATCACCGAAGGTGTATTTATGCAATCCTGCCGATTGATTATATACCGAAACAAGTTTCGGATTACATTCATTTCTTTCGAAATGATTACATCCGCAACTGAAGTTGCGATTACATTCCGTCTTACGACGGATTCTATCCACAGCTCTGCTGTGATTTGATAACGAGGGACAAACAATCGGGGTAATTTGCGTAGCAAATACGAGGGGCTTGCCCCTCGATCCCCCATCTTACTTAATCAAAAGAAAAAAGACTTCACTTTAGTGAAGTCTTTTTTCTGTTCTATTCGCTTATGCAAGTTTTATTTTCTTGGAAAGTGATATTGCTATGCAGTGATATTCGGCTAAAGCCGAGTTTTTGCGAATAGAATATCACTCGCATCTTGGACTTTTAACCAATTGAAATTTTAAAACAAATGGGCAAATCATTTTTAGGTTCTTCTTTTAAACTGATTTTAAGCGCGTCTTCATCTCTTGTGAATTCAATTTTCTCGCCACATCCTAAAAGCTCAACGCTCTCAATCATATAGTCGTGAGGGATATGTTTTTTTAGAGTTTTGATTTTCACATTTTTGGACGGACGCATCTGAAAAGCATATAGATAACTGTTTTTGTATGTGAATCTGAAATCTTCGTTTGTGAAAGCTTTTTCGTCTCCATCCTTAAAGAAGCCTTCTACTGCATTGACTTCGCCTTCACCGAATTGTTTCCAGTATGTTGTGCCGTATATTCCTTCACCATTGATTCTTAGCCATTCGCCCATATCAAGAAGGACACGCATTTCTTCATCTGTGATTGTGCCGTCGGATTTCGGGCCAATGTTTATGAGCAGATTTCCGTTTTTGGAAACTATATCTACAAGATCACAGATAACCTGGCGTGATGATTTGTATTCATTATCCGCTCTGTAGCCCCAGGAGCATTTACCTATTGCAGTATCCGTCTGCCAGTAAATGGGCGATATACCTGTCAACGCTCCGCGTTCAACATCAAAGGTTGCAACAGTCGGAGGAAACGCCTCGTGCTTGTAGTTGATTGTAACCTCTTTACCCCACTCATCGGCACGGTTGTAATAATATGCCGCAAGCTTTTTCAGATAAGGCTTAAATGAATGGTTATGAATCCACCAGTCAAAATAGAGAACTGACGGCTGGTATTTATCAATCAATTCACAAGTGCGTACAAGCCAGTCTTCAAGCCACTCCTTGCTTGCTCCTGTTGAATACGTATCTGCGGTTGTTACGTGTATTATTTCAGGGTCGAACTCTTCACAGTAAACGGCGGGACCGTAAAAGTCGGCATACCTTTCATCGTTTATATCACTGTCATAAAGTCTGCCCGGATTCATAAAGAAATAGTGTTCTGCGCGGTGGGTAGATGCACAAAAGTTAAGTCCTTGTTTTTCACATTCGGCTTTCAATTCACCCACAACATCTCTGCAAGGACCCATTCGGGTTGAATTCCAACGGTTGAATTCGGTGTCATACATTGCAAATCCGTCATGATGCTCGGCAACGGGCATAACGTATTTCATACCTGCTTTTTTGAAAAGTGAAACCCATTTTGCTGCATCAAATTTCTCCGCCTTGAACATGGGTATAAAATCCTTGTATCCGAATACATTCTGCTCACCATAGGTTTCTTTGTGGTGTTGAAATTCCCGTACATTACGATCATACATACCGCGGGAATACCATTCGTTGCCGAATGCAGGTACACTATAAATTCCCCAATGAATGAATACACCTAATTTGTCATGCATATACCAATCCGGCACTTTGTGATGAGCGAGTGATGCCCAGTCCGCTTTATATTTTCCGCGTTCATTTACTTCGTCGATTAAATTCAAATACTCTGCTGTTGTCATTTTTACATTCTCCAAACCTTGTGGATTTTAATTCATAGTAACATACAAATAACAAAAAATCAATAAAATCCGGGTGCGTTTCGGGTGTAGGGGGAGAGCGCTTTGATGGCATTTGAATGGTTGTATTCTGACAATTTCTTACACTTTGAATTTATTGAATTCTTCTTTCAAGTGTGCTACACTATTTGTTGCAGAATGTTATAGGAGGAGTTCTATGAGCAAAAAACAGGCTAAGCCACAGAATCCTTTGTGGCAGACAACGAAGCCCGAGAGAAAAAGCTATTACACGTATTTCTTCGGGCAGAATATGATTTACAATATGATAGCAGGTTATCTTACAACATTCCTTCTGCTTGTGGGTATTAACCCAGTGAAATCTGCGGCGGTTATGTTGGCAGTAAAGGTATGGGATGCCGTTAACGATGCTATCTTCGGCGTGATTTTCGACAAGTTCAAATTCAAAGGCGATAAAAAATATATCCCTTGGTTGAAGATTGCCTGTGCTCTTACTCCCGCGGCAACGGTTGCAATCTTCATTATCCCCGGTGCGGCAAGTGAAACAGTCAAGCTTGTGTGGTTTGCCTTGGCTTACATTATTTGGGATACTGCATACACAATTTGTGATGTGCCTGCTTTTGGTATAATCACCGCAATGACAAGTAATATTGAGGAGCGAAATACAATCCTTTCGCTCAAGGGTATTACAGGCGGTCTTGGTAACGCACTCACTACTGTCCTTGTAACTCTGCTTATCAGTGAATTTGTGGGCTTTGGGTACGGTACGGTTTCAATTATCGTTGCAGTTGTGGCTATGGCAACAATGTTCCCGATTTGCAAACATTGTCAGGAGAGACATAAGGCTACCGACGAGGAACAGTTCACCGTAAGGAAAATGCTCAGGTATGTTATCAGCAACAAATATCTGCTTATTTATTACATCGGTTACATTTTCTATTCAGGTGCTCAGACCTACAACGCCTTGCATATGATTACGGCTTATTATATCTATGAGAACTCCCTTGCATCTCTTATTACAGGTACGGTTGCATCCTTGCCTCAGCTTGTTATGGCACTTCTTGTACCCAAGATTATCAGAAAAATTGACAAGACAAAGCTTTTCAAGCTCAGTGCAGTTGCAACAGTTCTGTTGTCCTTCCTTATTATTCCCACAAGGGGCAACTTTGTGCTCTTTGTAATCACATATATGCTCCGTGCTATACCTCTGGGTATTGTGGGTGTGCTTTCATTTACATTTACACCAGACTGTGCAGAGTACGGTCAGTACACCACAGGCACAGAGGCAAAGGGTATCACATTTGCTATTCAGACATTTGCAGTAAAGCTTGCTGCTGCGATTTCGGGCTCAATGGGTCTTGCACTCCTTGGTGTGTTCGGCTTCAAGACAGAGTTTGTCGTGAACGGCATCAAACAGGAGGTAAGCAACTTTGCCGACCTTGAAGCCATTAACGCTATTGCTCAGCAGACAAGTGAGGCTCTTGATGGCCTTTGGTTCACCTATAACGTAATACCTATCATCGGACTTGTTATTGCATTGGTTATCTGGCACTTCTACAAGCTCAACGACAAGGACGTGCAGGTTATGGCAGATTGCAATATTGGTAAAATCACAAAAGACGAGGCAGAAAAACTTCTTTCGAAGAAGTATTAAAACTATACGAGATTAAATCACATTCGTAATAATGATATGGAAAACACCTCCCCGTAGTTACTCGCTACGAGGAGGTTTTCCTATGTTAATGTGAAGTAATCGTTTTCACCACTACTATATTTTTGCATAAAATACGATGGGAGGTGAATTATATGTCAACATCTTGCAGAAACTGCAGACCGGACTGTACAATTATTGCCGTGGTGGCAAGTCTTATTATTGGTATAATTACAGCCTTTCTCAGAATAACCGGCGCTATTACACTTACACCCGTGTTTTTGTGGGTGCTTTTTGGTATTGCTGTTGTGTACCTCGCTGTAACTCTCGTTGCGGCAGCACTTTTCCGTAATGGATGTTGTGAAAATTTGTGTAGAATAATTACAACATTACTTGCAGGTATTCTCGGCACAATTTTGCTTTCTGTTGTACTGCTTGCCATTGGGTTTGTGGCAACAAGCATAATTGGTGCTATTCTTACAGGTGCGCTCTTATTCTTCTTCTCACTTACAGTAACATCTATGGCTTGCAATGTGCGATGCTTCTTTAATTGTAACGAATAAAACCAAAGATTGAAACACATATGGGTGTATTATCCGGTGATTTCACACAGACTCCTCCTCGTGGTATAAACTACGGGGAGGGGTTTTGTAAGTGTATTTATTACATTACTTAATTTAATTACGCCACACAATTTCACCGTTTATAATGGTAGCTTTAACATTAGATTTTATCTCCAAAGGGTTACCCTCAAAAATAACAATATCTGCATCCTTGCCTTCTTTCAGACTACCTGTTTTATGGTCAACCCTGCATATACGTGCAGCATCAATGGTAATTGCACGAAGGGCGGCGGTTTCACCCAGACCCTCTTTGGCCGCAATGCCCGCGCATAAGGGTAAATACTGTATTCTGGAGACAGGATGGTCGGTGGTTATTGCAATCCTGACACCTGCGTTATGAAGAACACCTGCGGTTTTGAAATCTGACAGACTGACCTCATCCTTGTTGCGCGAAGCAAGAGACGGTCCAACAATGGCAGGGAATCCGCTTTTTGCAATTTCTTCTGCAATCAGGTGTCCCTCGGTGCAGTGGTCAATTGTGAGGTCAAGGTCAAATCCTTTTGCAATTCTTATTGCGGTGAAAATGTCATCTGTTCTGTGAGCATGAGCCTTAAGGGGAATTTTCTTTTCGAAAAGCTCTTTATAACACTCCAGGGTGAAATCCTTGTTATCTGATTGATTTTGGGAAAAATATTGTTTTGCACGGAACAGCTCCTCTCTTATAAGTGAAGCAATACCCATACGACTGGAAGGCATATTACCGTTAAGACCGTAACAGTTCATAGGGTTTTCACCGAAAGCAATTTTTATTGCGGCAGGAGCAAGAACAACCATATCATCAACACGTCTGCCGTAGGTTTTTATAAACGCAAATTGTCCGCCAATAGCATTGGAGCTTCCGGGACCGACCATAGCACCGGTAATACCGGAGGCAATAGCATTATGAAAAGCACTATCCATAGGATTTATGCTGTCTATCCCTCTTACGGCAGGTGTTATTGGGTTTGTGTTTTCGTTGCTTGTATCATTTTGCGATGAAATCCTATCTTCTGCAATTCCGATATGACTGTGAGCATCAATAAATCCGGGATAAACATTCAGGTTTTGGGCATCAATAATTTCTGCTCCCTCGGGCGGTTCAATTTTTTCTTTGATTTTTACAATTTTTCCCTCATTTATCAATATGTCAGCTCGTAACGGTGAATCATTTTCCATTGTGTGTAAAAGACCATTTGCAATTAAAAGCATATTTTTCTCCTTTCAGTCTTTTTTCTGTACGAATAGTTTGCCGCAAATGAGGTAAACTATCCTTGTAAACTAATTAGGAGGTGAAACCATGAACAACAGCAATAACCAGAATAACAAAAACAACCAGAACAACCAGAATAATCAGAACAACCAGAACAACAAAAACAATCAGAATGACAAAAATAACCAGAACAACAAAAACAATCAGAACAGATAACTAATAAAATATTTGATTTTTTAGTGGTTCGCATTGCTTTGGTTTTTGGGCTATATGCTCATCAGGGTTTGTCGACAGTCTGCGGGTAGAATTTTATATTCTACCCGTCTTTTTTTACTATATCAAAGTTCCGTAACAAACCGCTCAAAACAAAAATTAAACCCATTATGCATTACATAAAGCTAACTCCGCTCGTTCTCTGTGTTTATTGAAATACTTGTGCAGTTATGTTATACTTTGATAAGTGAATTACAACGCTGTATCTGTGAGGGATGTAATATGAAAAACTACGATATTGCCGCATTCGTCTGGCCGTCATATACAGGTGACGAGCCTCGCACACGTATTTTCTGGCCCGAGGGTAATGGTGAATGGCAGACTGTCAAGGCTATGACCGATAAGGGCTATGAGGGTTGCCGTTGGCCTCGTATTCCCTTGTGGGGTTATGTGAATGAGGCGGATAGCTCCGTCATGGAAATGCAGATAGATTGCGCAGTTTCACACGGCGTTAATGTGTTTATTTATGACTGGTACTGGTATGATAACAGACCATTCCTTGAAAATTGCCTTAATGACGGATTTTTGAAGGCTACCAATAACGAGAAAATGACGTTCTGTCTTATGTGGGCAAACCACGATGCAACACACCTTTGGGATAAACGTAATTCTGACCGTGATTTATCAACGGTTATCTGGAGCGGAGTGGTAACACCAAGGATTTTTTCTGAAATATGCGACAGAACTATTGAAAAATATTTCAAAAAGAAAAATTACTATTGTATTGACGGTTGTCCTGTTTATATGATTTTTGACATTGATAACTTTATCCGTTCATTTGGCACAAGTGATGAGTGTAAAAAGGGGATAGAGGAATTTCGTCAAAAGACTATAGATGCAGGTTTTAAGGGTCTGCATTTTCAGGTTGTTCATTGGCGCAACCGTGTGTTTAACTGGCTTTGTGATGATGATTCGCAAAAGGGCGTTGACTCTGCTCAGATGTACGATTTCCTTGGTGTTGACTCGGTAACGAGCTATAACTGGGGATGCTCAACGGATTTTGATGGTGACTATAATGAGGTTACAGACAAATATATTGATGCAGTGACAGCGGAGACAGAAAAGCTCAATATACCCTTCTATCCTAACATTTCTGTGGGATGGGATAATAATGTGCGCTTTAATGATTTCGTTCCCGGTGTGGTGGTGAATAACACGCCCGAAAACTTCCGACTTGCCTGCGAAAAAATAAAAGAATTAGCAGATATTTCAATGAAAAATGGCATTATGAAAGCACCGTTTATTACTGTAAACAGTTGGAATGAATGGACTGAAACAAGCTACCTTCAGCCTGACGACCTTTACGGCTATGGGTACCTTGAAGCGATTAAAAATGTATTTACCGAGGAATAATTATGGCGAATTTTGAGTTGTTAGAAGACGTGTCCTATGGCGCTCACGAAAGGCACTGTTTTGATATTTTTATACCCGAAAATGTGGAAACTAAGTCGGGTGCCATACTCTTTATTCACGGTGGCGGTTGGCATGACGGTGACAAAACTATTCATCACAAGGATTGTCAGTATTTCTGCGATTTGGGGTACATAAGCGCCACAATGAACTACCGCTTTGTTACAGATGAATTGAGTGTTTTTGACGAGCTTGACGATATAACCTGTGCCATTGAAAAGATAAAAGAATTTTTGTCTGAAAAGGGTTATGATATTGAAAATCTGATTTTGTCGGGCGGGTCTGCAGGTGCGCACCTGTCACTTATGTATGCTTACACAAGGTGTGATGAGGCACCTGTAAATCTTGCTGCGGTGTGTGCATATTGTCCGCCTGTTGATTTCTCAAGGTCTGAGTTCCTTAAGGGGATTTCAGATGAGTTTGAGGAGTGGAAGTTCGGCCTTATCTCAAACTGCTGCGGCATTAAGGTTACTAAAGCAACCTTAATGAACGAGCCTCAGCAAAGTGCC
>JAZRFZ010000073.1:0-2588 GCA_045643925.1 Acutalibacteraceae bacterium
TACAATGAGCCGTGGTGCCGTTGCAAGAATTACAGGCTGGGCAAAATTCGGCGGTCACGGTAACTGGTACCGCTTTGCTTGTGCAAAGGGTAGCGCAGAAACTGTCCGCGGTGACGAGGGCAAGGTACGTGTTTGCTACAACGATTGGGAAATTCCCGAGGGATGTGAAAAGGAAAGCGTTACCACAGTTGGCTTCCCCTTTGATAAGGATAAGGCAAAGCAGTGCGGTCACTCAGGCGGTGACTACTTTGTATCACACGAATTCCTCAGCTGTATCATTGAGGGCAGACAGCCTTACTTTAATGCTTACCGCTCCTGTGCAATGTCTGCAGTTGCTATCCTTGGCTGGCGAAGCAGTCTTCACAATGGTGCAGAGTACAAAATCCCCGATTTCTCAAAAGAGGAAGACAGAAAGCTCTATGAAAACGATAATCTTTCACCCTTCCCCGATGAAAACGGCGTTTCTAACTATCCCTGCACAAAATATCAGCTTGATGAGTTCAACATTGACTAAATAAAACAAAAACAACCCGAAGGTTAATTCCTTCGGGTTGTATCTTTTTTATATTAATTTTCTTCAGCATCAACTGTTTGTATGGTGTTTTCAGTTTTTTTACTTTTCCTTGTTCTGACAATGGAGTAAATAATCGCGGATGCAATTATAAACACCACATATAATGCTGCCACGGGCTCCCTTTCAAATACATAGTTGTCCTTGTATATAAACTGATAGCTTGCAATACCATCAAACACAGCGACTGCTGCTCTGCCGAATGGATAAAGAATCAAGCCTATCGTAAACGAATATATCCACGAAAGAATATTACCATCATCCATAAAAAACTGACTGGTAATAAAAGCAAAAACAGGGAGTGCCACTGCCACAGCTGCAGAAATATAAAGTGCCTTCATATTATATCGTTTACCAATAATTGCCGCTACAAACAATAAAACAGGTATTATATGCACTACTATAAAAGGAATAACTGCACTGAGAACAATGTCCTCTTTTTCAATGAGATAAATCTCATCAACCATGTTCTCAATGTCGCCGAAATAGCCACCAACGGACCACAATATCATTATAGGTAAAAAGCCGATAACAGATTGAACAAACATCTTCGTCTTCTGCATAAACTCACCTCACAGCTTCAATGTATCACAGGTTTTGAGATTAGTCAAGTCTTGTTATTTTCCCTTTGTTCTTTTAAGAACTATCGCACCCTTTACAACCAACAGCAAGAATGCAACCACAACCGCATAAGACTGTCTTGTAAGGGCAAGGAGCAATACTGTTAACGCACCAAGAAAAACCGAAGCTCCGTTTATAGCGTTATTCAGCCGTTTATCTGCCTTATTTATAATTACCAATTTCAACACACCGCAGATAAAAAGTGCCGCAAACAAAATCCAATATAAAATAATATTAAAATCAGAGGCTTGAGTATAGCTTATCAGGCTGACAGAATAAACAAAGCCATCAATTTCGTTGGGATAAAGAGGCAAAACAACAAGGATAAGCGAAAACAAGTCAACAATACCAATAAGAAAATCACACATACTCCTTATATTGGACTTGTTCTCTTTCTCTGCAATAGAAATGAGTTTTTCGCCCGATAGCAAATCATCAACCGATACCGAAAAGAACTGTGAAAGCTCCTTCAGAGAATCTATATTAGGATATCCCCTGCCTGACTCCCACTTTGAAACCGCTGTCCTTGATACGTATAAAGCATCTGCCAATTCTTCCTGTGTCAGTCCCCGTCGTTGCCTTAGCTCACGGAGCTTCTCATTAAATTCCATATCATTCTCCTGCTTTTATTTCAACAATCGATTTGTAAATCATAAAAAGACCTGCGCTCAAAAGCACCGAGCCTATTATATCCGTTAACCAATGCACACCCGAAATCAATCTGCCAACCACCATAAACACAGTAAAAATCGCGGTAGTAACTGTAATTATATTTTTAATTGCGGTGTTTTTTACCCTGATTTTTGCCTGATAAGCAAGAGTAGGCATTACGCCAAGCACAAGTAGTGTTGTTGATGACGGGTATGAGCACTCCATAACTCCATTTATAAGAATGGGTCTGTAATTTATGGGTATCATTTCAAAAATCAGATAGCACAATATTACTATAACATAATATACCCCTAAAATGATAATATCAAAATCAACCCTTAACAGGCTTTTTCTTTTTATTAACTGAACAAACCCGACACCGCCAAAGAGCATACACACAAAAACAGGCACAAGACCAAGCCAGTCGGTGATATTGTACAGCATCATATTTGTTCCGGTTAAATTATGAAGCCAGGTGTTTATTGTGGCAAAGCCTATATCTGTGCCATTTACACCAAGAGGCTTTACGTCAACTGTTTTCACAAAAACCGTCCACACAACAAATGCAATAATTAATATTACACCTGTCAACAAAATTCTTTTTCCTTTGCTTTGCATTATGATTATATCCTTTCTGTTTTTAATTTGCGGTAACACCATTAAATTATCAGAAAAAATATAAAAATCAAAGCATTTTAACGTAACAAGCCCCGATACTTTTCGTGTCATAAAAATAAACCCTTGA
>JAZRFZ010000074.1:0-9058 GCA_045643925.1 Acutalibacteraceae bacterium
CCATCAGCAGATTTAAGGATAGACATTGCATAGTTCATATCGCCATTTTCAAGGCGGATAATACCTGAAATTCGGGGAGTGTAGTTGGGTGCATCATCTTCAAACTCACGGGTGCGAAGTGCCTGTTCAAAGGTCATCTGCTTGTCCATAAGCTCATAGATTGTGTCTGTCTGGTCACCGTTTGTAACGATTGTTTTATTACCCAATACTCTCACGGGAGCGTAGATAATAAGGTGAGGGTCAGTCATCTTTGACTCATCAAAAGCCTGAGTTCTGATGCCTTCGCCATCTTCCACAAATACGCGGTTACGACTGTTTTCGCTCCTGCCCATAATGAAGTATGCAGTTACCGCCTTTTTGCCGTCTGCACTTTTACCGATAACAATACCTCTGCCGTGATAAGGGAGGGAATTGAGTTCATCGCAAAGATTTTTGATTTCCATACTATCTGTCCTTTCGAGTATTATTCACTAATTATTGTTTTGCCGTCTTTTACTTCTATTTTACCGTCGCAGAAAAGCTGAACTGCCTTGGGAAGAATCTTCCACTCGGCTTGTTCCATAATCCTTTTCTGAAGTGTTTCGGGTGTGTCACCCTCTTGAACCTCAACAGCCTTTTGAAGAATTATAGGCCCTGCATCACACTCTGCAGTTACAAAGTGTACTGTTGCACCCGACACCTTCACGCCCTTTTCGAGAGCACTCTCATGAACATGAAGACCGTAAAAGCCTTTTCCGCAGAATGAGGGAATAAGTGCGGGGTGAACGTTTATCATTTTGTTGGGGAATGCATCGCATACATTTTCATCAAGGATTGTCATAAAGCCCGCATAAACAATCAGGTCTGCCTTTTCCTCAAGGAGCAGGTCACGCATAGCCTTACTGTATGAAGCAATATCCCCATAGTCTTTTCTTATAAGTGTACGGGTTTTAATACCGTTATCAGCAGCTCGTGTAAGAGCGTACGCATCCGCCTTTGACGCAATAACACAGGTGATTTCACCATTACCGAGCTCACCCCTGCCCTGTGCATCAATAAGCGCCTGTAAATTTGTACCACCGCCTGAAACGAGGACTACAATATTCTTTTTAGGCATTTAAAACCCTTCTTTCAATTAAATATATTGATTATTCAAGAATAATCTTGTCATCGGCTTCGATAATTTCACCGATTACGTAAGCATCGATGCCGTTATCCTTAAGAACTGAAAGTGAAGTTTCTACTTCATTTGCAGGAACTACGATGCTCATACCAACACCCATGTTGTATGTGTTGAACATATCACGTTCAGGAATATTGCCCCATTCAGCAATGGTATTGAAGATAGGAAGCACCTTAACAGCAGATTTGTCAATCTTTGCACACAAGCCATCGGGAATTGAACGGGGAATATTCTCATAGAATCCACCGCCTGTAATGTGAGAAATACCCTTCACATTAACTTTCTCTATAAGTGCAAGAACAGGCTTAACGTAAATCTTTGTGGGAACAAGTAATGCCTCTGCAATGCTCTTGCCGCCTAATTCATCACGCTTAACGTAAAGCTCGGGGTTATTGTTATCAATATCAAAAACCTTACGGCAAAGACTGAAGCCGTTAGAATGAATACCTGTAGAAGGAAGAGCAATAACAACATCGCCCACAGCCATTTTGCTGTTATCAATCATCTTAGGTCTGTCTACTATACCAACTGCAAAGCCTGCAAGGTCGTAATCCTCCTCGGGCATCAAACCGGGATGCTCTGCAGTTTCACCACCGGTAAGAGCACAACCTGACTGAACACAACCCTCTGCAACACCGCTTACGATTTCTGCAATCTTTTCAGGAACGTTTTTACCGCAAGCAATATAGTCGAGGAAATAAAGGGGCTTTGCACCAACACAGATAATGTCGTTTACGCACATAGCTACTGCAGCGATACCGATTGTATCGTGCTTGTCCATAAGGATAGCTAATTTTACCTTAGTACCGCAACCGTCGGTACCTGAAACCAAAATAGGATGCTCCATGCCTGCAACGCAACCAAGGTCATAGCAACCACCGAAGCCGCCAACGTCATCCAATGAGCCTTCGTTGCGTGTTCTTGCAACGTGTTTTTTCATAAGCTCAACTGCTTTGTAGCCCGCAGTAATATCAACACCTGCAGCTGCATAACTTTCTGATCTTGAATTCTTCATTGTTATTCTCCTTCAAAATATATTCATCGAATTACTTACTTTATTAACCCTTACCGTTCCAGCAATAGGTACAAACCTCGTCCTCGGGAAGTCCGATTGCCTTCACGATACCTTCTAATGACTGGAACTCAAGTGATGCGAAGTTAAGCTTTTCACAGATAGCCTTTCGCATCTTTGCGCCACGCTCTGTGGTAGCATCACTGTATTCCTCAATGTGCTTGAAGCCTTCCTCACCCTCCAGCTCCATAATGGTGCTTCGGGTAATCAGGTCAAGGTCTGAGGTACCGCGGGAGAAGTTAAGGAACTTACAGCCGTACATAATGGGAGGACAAGCAGAGCGCATGTGAACCTCTTTTGCACCATTCTCATAAAGGAACTCGACTGTTTCGCGGAGCTGTGTACCTCTTACGATACTGTCATCAACAAACAACAGCTTTTTGTCCTTAATAAGGTCGTGTACGGGAATCTGTTTCATCTTGGCTACCCTGCTACGCTCTCTCTGATTGGAGGGCATAAAGCTACGGGGCCAGGTGGGTGTGTATTTGATAAAGGGTCTTGCAAAAGGAATACCGCTTTCGTTAGCGTAGCCTATGGCGTGAGGTGTACCTGAATCCGGAACACCGCTGACATAGTCAATATCCTGTGCAACGTTTGCCGCTTTATCGGTCTGTGCCATAATCTGACCGTTTCTGTAACGCATTACCTCAACGTTAACACCCTCATAGCAGGATGTGGGATAACCGTAATATGACCAAAGGAACGCACAAATTTTCTTTTTCTTTTGGGGCTTAACGAGAACTTCAATACCGTCGGGTGAAATCTCAACAACCTCACCGGGGCCAAGCTCCTTGTAATCCTCAAAGCCAAGCTTTTTGTAAGCGAAGTCCTCAAAGGATACGCAGTAGCCGTCCTCACGCTTACCGATAAGCACGGGAATTCTGCCCATTTTATCACGTGCGGCAATAAGATTGCCGTTCTCTTTAAGGATAAGAATTGATGCCGTACCCTCAATAACATCCTGAGCAAAGGTAATACCCTCTGCAAAGCTGCTCTTCTGGTCAATCATTGCAGAAACAAGCTCGGTTGAGTTGATACCCGTACTTGTCATCGCACCGAAGTGACCACCGCTGAATGAAAGGTACTGTTTAACGAGTGCATCCTCGTTATTTATAATGCCGATTGTAGTGATGGCATAAAGACCGTGGTTAGAACGCATAAGCAGGGGCTGTGCATCGCTGTCACTAATACAACCGATAGCACTTGTACCTGTCATTTCATCGAGAATTCTCTCGAACTTAGTTCTGAACGGTGAATTTTCAATTTTGTGAATTTTACGTTGAAGACCTTTTTCACTGTCGTAAGCCGCAAGACCTGCACGACGAGTGCCAAGGTGTGAGTGATAGTCAACACCAAAGAAGGTATCAAGCACAGCATCATTTTTTGATGCTACTCCGAAAAATCCGCCCATAATACACCTCTTTTATAAATGCAGAATGCAAAATGCAAAATGCAAAATTTCGGAACGCTACGCGTTGATTATATCGCTATCGCAAAACTTAAGAATTGCGAAGCCTTACCTCCCTATCCATAGGGAGGGGGACCGACGCCAAAGGCGTTGGTGGTGGGTAGTTCTCTATCCTCTATCCTTCACTCAGATAGAAACCCCTACCATTTTTTATGAATTAAATTTATTTTCAACTGCTGCGTTCTTTTCGAGAACTGTTGCAGTGTCTTTTGCTCTTTTATCTGCGAGCTTCTGTTCGAGAACAGGCTCTGAAAGTGAAAGAATCTCAATAGCGAGAAGTGCAGAGTTTACCGCACCGTCAATAGCAACTGTTGCAACAGGAATGCCTGAGGGCATCTGTACTGTTGAAAGGAGTGCCTCCATACCACCAAGGTTTGCTGACTTAATGGGGATACCGATAACGGGCAATGTTGTATTTGCTGCAACCGCACCAGCAAGGTGTGCCGCCATACCTGCCGCCGCAATGATTACACCGAAGCCGTTTGCACGGGCATTTTCGCTGAATTCCTTTGCCTGAACGGGAGTTCTGTGAGCGGAGAAAACGTGCACCTCATAAGGCACATCAAAATCCTTGAGTGTGTTTACTGCTTTTTCAACTACGGGTAAATCGCTGTCGCTACCCATAATGATACCAACTTTTTTCATATCAACAAATCCTTTCGGGTAAAAATAAAACAAAAAGGGCGCACCTATCCATCAAATGAACAGGCGTGCCCAGACGGTCGGCTCAAAGTCTGTCTGAACACCCCCGTTGTAAGGGCGATTTTCTGCTCCTTCGTAGTTAATTCTACATTGCTCCGTCAGTCGCAAAAAAACAGACTTAATATAACACTACAATTTTAACATTTATGTTATATAGTGTCAAGGCACGGGAAGGTATAATTAAACCTCTTTCACCTGTTGATTTATAGGCAAAATGACAATTATCTCCGTCAAATAACTGACAGGTCAGTTTGCCTTTGTTTCACAGTACAGACAACGGTAAACACCTGCATCTCTGTCTGTGAGTTTAAATACGTGGTTAATCTCCTGCTCCGTTGTTGTAATGCAACGGGGATTTTTACATTTGATAACGTTTGTAAGTGTCTCCGGAAGCTCAATAAAGCGTTTCTCAACGAGTTTTCCGTCACGGATAATGTTAATTGTGGCACCGGGATCAACGTAACCGATAACATCAAAATCAATTGCGATATCAGCATCAATTTTGATAATATCCTTTCTGCCGTGTTTCTTACTGTTTACATTTTTGATAATAGCAACAGAGCAATCCACATGGTCAAGTCCGAGGAGCTCATAAATGCGCATACCTCTGCCGGCAATTATGTGGTCAATAACAAATCCGTTTGTAATAGAATCTATATTCATTTCTGTGCCTCCTCCAACAACTTAAGGATAAGTGCCATACGGATATACTTACCATAAAGCACCTGCTTGAAGTAGCAAGCTCTGGGGTCATCATCCACCGCAAGTGAAATCTCATTTACTCTGGGCAGCGGATGCATAATGCACAGGTCAGACTTAGCATTATTAAGCTTTTTGGGTTCAAGGATATAACTGTCCTTAAGACGGAGATAGTCCTCCTCGTTGAAGAATCTCTCACGCTGAACACGTGTCATATAAAGAATATCTAACTGAGGCATTACACTTTCAAGGTCTGTTGTCTGCTCATAAGGAATGTTGTTTTTAGCAAGAACATCCTTTTTTATGTAGCTAGGAAGCTTAAGTTCATCCGGTGATATGAGCACAATCTTTATCCCCTTGTATCTTGAAAGTGCTGTAATGAGTGAATGAACTGTTCTGCCGAATTTAAGGTCAGCGCAGAAGCCTACTGTAAGATTTTCAAATCCGCCCTTCTCACGGCTGATTGTAAGAAGGTCTGTAAGTGTCTGTGTAGGATGATTGTGACCACCGTCACCTGCATTGATTACCGGTATACTTGCAGCCTGTGCCGCAACAAGTGGTGCACCCTCCTTGGGATGACGCATTGCAATAATATCTGCATAGCAGCTGATTGTCTTAGCTGTGTCAGAAACACTCTCACCCTTTGCAGCAGATGAGCTGTTCGCCTCCGAAAAGCCGATAACACTACCGCCAAGTTCAAGCATCGCAGCCTCAAAACTGAGTCGTGTTCTTGTTGAAGGCTCAAAGAAAAGTGTAGCAAGCTTCTTGCCCTTGCACTTCTCTGCATAAGCCTGAGGATTATCAATAATATCATTAGCTGATGCTATTAACTCATCGAGCTCCTCTATGGAAAAATCAAGAATATCAATAAGACTTCTCATTTAATTCACTTCCTAAAATTATTTCGCGCCGTTTACTTCAAGATACTTCTTGATTCTGTCAACATTCTCACGGTTCTTCTCGTCCTCTTCAAGGTACTCAATGATATCGTAAACGTCAACAACAGAATATACGGGGAAGCCGTACTCCTCGCCTACCTCTGCCATAGCAGATTTTTCTGTCTGACCCTTTTCCTTACCGTCAACCATAACGAATGTTGCAGCAACCTTTGTACCCTTAAGACCTGAGAGAATGTTCATGCTCTCACGGATAGCAGTACCAGCAGTGATAACGTCCTCAACGATAACGATTTCCTCGCCCTCCTGAGGCTTGTAACCAACAAATACACCGCCTTCACCGTGGTTTTATTCTTCCTTACGGTTAAAGAAGAAGGGCACGTCAAGACCGTTCTTTGCAAGTGCAACTGCAACAGAAACTGCAATCGGAATACCCTTGTATGCAGGTCCATAAAGAACAGTTTTCTTATTGCCTACTTTTTCAAAATATGCTTTAGCATAGAATTCACCGAGCTTGCAGATCTGCTCACCTGTTTTGATGTCACCTGCATTGATGAAGTAAGGGATTTTTCTACCGCTCTTAGCAGTAAAATCACCGAATTTGAGCACGCCTGCGCCCTCTAAAAACTGTATAAATTCTCTTTTGTAGCTTTCCATTTTTATTATCTCCTATCTATATTAGGTAAAGGATTTTATTATACGCACCTCTTGGTGCTAGAACCCTCCACCACACCAAAGCAAGCTTCGGTGCGGTCCCCCTCCCTTCGCCAGGGAGGTTTATTCGGTAAAAAATTTTATTTTAATCGCAGAATTCTGCCACGCAACGATTATATGCTGCAACGGGGTCCTCTGCCGCTGTGATGGGTCTGCCCACAACGATGTAGTCAGAGCCGATTTCTTTAGCCTGTGCGGGAGTCATAACTCTCTTCTGGTCGCCAACGTCACCATCTGCAAAACGAACACCGGGTGTAATTGTAAGGAACTCGCTACCGCAGATTTCATGCACTTTACCTGCCTCGAGGGGTGAGCAAACAACACCGTCAAGACCTGCAAGCTTTGCATTGTGAGCATAGTGCATAACAACCTTATCGATAGGCTCGTTGATAAGCAAATCCTTCTCCATGCTCTCCTGGTCTGTTGAAGTAAGCTGTGTTACTGCAATAAGGAGAGGTCTTGTGCCGTCCTCGCGAGTGAGACCTTCAATAGCAGCCTCCATCATACGGCAAGTACCTGATGCGTGAAGGTTTGTGATGTCAACGTCAAGGTTTGAAAGAACTGACATTGCCTTCTTTACTGTGTTAGGGATATCATGAAGCTTAAGGTCAAGGAAAATCTTATGACCGCGTTTTTTAATTTCTTTAACGATTGAGGGGCCCTCTGCATAGAAAAGCTCCATACCGATTTTTACGAAGGGCTTTCTGCCACCTTCGAATTTATCAAGGAATTCAAATACCTTTTCTGCGCTTGAAAAGTCACAAGCAACAATTACGTCTCTACCCATTATTTTGCTCCTCCAATAATATCTTTAAGATTATTTATACCGTACTTATCCATAACCCTGGGCAAGTCATTGATAATATCACGACAAGCGTAGGGGTTAACAAGGTTTGCCGCACCTACCTCAACTGCAGATGCACCTGCAAGCATAAGCTCAACAACATCTTCTGCAGTAGTAACACCACCCATACCAACGATGGGGATATTTACTGCATTCGCAACCTGATAAACCATACGAACTGCCACAGGGAAGATTGCGCTACCTGAAAAACCGCCCATTTTGTTAGCGATGACAGGCTTCTTTGTCTTAAGGTCAATTCGCATACCAAGGAGTGTGTTTATGAGGCTGATACCATCTGCACCTGCCTCCTCACATGCCTTTGCGATTGACACGATGTCTGTAACATTAGGTGAAAGCTTGATGATAACAGGCTTTGTTGTAACCTTTTTAACTGCAGCGGTAACCTCTGCTGCTGCCTCGGGGCTTGTACCGAAGCTCATACCACCACCATGAACGTTGGGACAGCTTACGTTAACCTCAAGCCAACCCACCTGTTCACACTTATCAAGCTGTTCACAAGTATAGGCATAATCCTCAATAGCAAAACCACTGACATTTGCCATAACCTTTTTATCAAAGCATTTTTTAAGCTTTGGTAACTCCTCACCGATAACCTTTTCAACACCGGGGTTCTGAAGACCTACCGCATTTATCATACCTGCGGTACACTCTGCAATTCGGGGTGTGGGATTACCAAAACGAGGGTCCTTTGTTGTGCCCTTGAACGAGAATGTACCGAGCACATTTATATCATAAAGCTCTGCAAATTCATAACCGAAGCCGAATGTTCCGCTGGCAGGAATAATCGGGTTATCAAGAGTAATTCCGCAAAGGTCAACACTTAATCTTCCCATAAAATTTCCTCCTTCTTGAGCACAGGGCCTTCTTTACAGATTCGCTTGTAGCCTGTGATTGTCTTACATGAGCAACCCATACAAGCACCGAAGCCACAACCCATACGTTCCTCAAAGCTGAACTGACCGCTTGTGGTTGTTGCTTTGTAGAGTGCCTTGAGCATAGGCTCGGGACCACAGGTGTAGAAGTATGAATAATCCATACCCTCGAGGGCATTTGTAACAAAGCCCTTCACACCATAGGAGCCGTCTGCAGTTGCAACTGTAACATCACAACCGAGAGATTTGAAATCATCCTCGCAGAAGATTTCAGACGCTGTGTTAAAGCCAAGAATAACCTTAACACTTTTGCCCATATTCACAAGCTCTTTTGCAAGCATATACATAGGCGGAACACCAACGCCACCGCCGATAAGCACAGGGCTGTCCCCTGCAACCGCAAGGTCATAGCCGTTGCCAAGACCTGTGAGAACATCAAGCTCCTGACCAACTGTCATAGCAGCCATCTGCTCTGTACCCTTGCCTACAACTTTATATATTATTGTAAGCACATCACCCTGACAGTCGCAGACTGAAATAGGTCTGCGAAGGTAAAGTCCGTCAAGCTGAATGTTCACAAACTGACCGCATCTGATACCCTCAGTATC
>JAZRFZ010000075.1:0-2283 GCA_045643925.1 Acutalibacteraceae bacterium
AAATGAGCAACCGCCACAAGATTTAAAGGCGGTGCACTCAGGCTCAATTCTGTGCTTTGAGGGTTTTATAATCTTAACCGCTTTACCAACGGCATAAGTCTTTTTTGCCTTGATGATATGGCATAAAATCTCGTCACCAACGGCGGTGTTTTCAACGAAAATAGCCTGTCCGTCGTATTTACCAACACCACCGCCCTCGGAGGTATAGCCTGTTATATTCAGTTTAAATTCGTCGTTTTTGTTAACCATTTTTAATTTCCTTAACTGCAGTTTTGTATTGGTCAAACGTGAGGAATGTGTTAAGTATCTGTACAAGTGCGTTTGATGTGAGTCTTTCAGGTAAATCAAGGTGCTTCAACAACTTCTTTCTCAAAGCGTCACTGTCGGCTCTGCCTGAAAGTCCGTCCTCGTATAAATCAAGCTTGGTGATTTCACGGCGGGGAGTATTGTCAACCTCTTCGCATAGCACACCTGCTTTTTCAAGGGCTTCAATTATAATCTCGGGTCGAATACCCTCCACACCTAATTTGCCCTCTTTAGATGGCTCTGATTTCCGTTTTTCTTTGCCGAAAATGTCAGGAATATAAGCGTGTTTGATTTGCTCGGCAGGTACCATCCCGCGGATAAAAGAGCGGATTTTAAACCCTGCAGAGTCACTATCTGTGAGTATCAACAAGCCCTTTGTTTCTGCCAGGCGGCGGATTAAGGCTTGTTTTTCTTTGTTGTTGAATATGCCGAAGCCTTCTGTTTCGATAATTATGCCGTCGATTACGGATGACAGCTTGATTTTATCGTAACGTCCCTCGACAATAACAACTCGGTCGATTTTTATCATTATAATCTCAACAACCTTAATATGAGTTCTTCAATAACGGTTTTGCCGTCTTCACTTGTGGATTTGAGTCGTCTGTCTGCGTCGGACAGAATGTCCATAGCATTCTTTAGCTGTGTTATTGTGTAACCCTTGCCATCGTTTGCCGCATTATCAAGTATAAAGGTTCTGCCCTTGTAAGCCGATGGAAAATCATCCGCAAGGCGGGAATAGGGAACACCTGTTTCCTTAATAGCTTTCACACGGTACATATCTACAAATGCCTTTGAAAGCACACTCAATATGACAATGGGTTCTTCGCGTAATTTAAAGAGATTACCGAGATTTTCAAATGCTTGGTCAGCTTCGCCCTTGACAATCATTCGTGAAAGCTGAAAAATCTTTGCCTCAACTGACACAATAACTGTTTTGTCAATGTGGTCGCGATTGATTTCACCTGAACCGGCATACGCGCAAACCTTGTGCAGTTCGTTTTGCAGGGTGCTCATATCCTCGCCCACAAGGTTTATGATATAAGCCGCATTATCCCTTGAAAGGGTGCAGTTTTTCTTGGTGGCAGAAGATATGAGGAGCTTTTCAAGTGCGGAACGTGTGCGCTTGTCAATTTTGGCGCATACGCCCAATTCGTCAAACAATTTGATGAGCTTTGCCCATTTACTTGCCTTTTCGTCAACCTCAATAGTATCCATCCAGAAAACCAGGACTGATGTTTCGGGAATATCGGTGATAACTGTTTCGAACTCACCGTCAAGCTTACCGCGGTCACCTACATAGTCTGTGACAGGAAAGTCCTTTACAAGTGTGCAGGAGTAATCACTCATCATAGGGAATGATGAGATACAGTCATATATTTCATTGAGCGACGTGTCCTTACCGTCAAGCTTTTTGAGATTGAAGTCTGCAAAATCTTTGCTTACGGTTGTGTTGCATATCATTGTTGCATAGTGCTGTTTGAGGTAACCCTCATTGCCGTAAATGAAATACACACGAGCAAAATCACCGCTTTTTATCTGCTTTTTTAAGGCGTCTTCGTTAAACTGTGCCATTGGTACTCCTTTATGAATTTATAGGTTAATTTGTACGTTTCCGTCACTTGCGGTTAAGTAAAAGCTTTCACATCTTGTTTGCGGATAAGCAATGTTTTCATCAATAATAAAGCCACTATCACCGCTAATTATGATTGTGTCAACCTGTGGCTTTATTACATCAGGTATATTGCCGTTGTAAACGAAAATATCTGCATCGGAAGTATCGGTAACATTGTGGATTGATGTATTGCCGAAAATGTGAACATAAGCTGTATTTTTAGTACCCTTTATTATAGCATATTGCCCCGGGTATGTGTCAATGATTTCAATGGTTATTTCATCAGTTAACGTATATTTACCGTGTGTTCTGATGACTGTATTTGGTGGTGGATTGATGTCGTTTGCACGGCATAGAGTTTCGAT
>JAZRFZ010000076.1:0-19575 GCA_045643925.1 Acutalibacteraceae bacterium
CGTGAGGAGCTTGATGCATTGAATGATATTGCAGGTAAGCACGGCATAAAACAGCGTATTTTGTTCCGTGTTACTCCCGGTATTGACACCCATACATACGAGGCAGTTAATACAGGCAAGGTTGATTCAAAATTCGGTTTCCCCATTGAAACAGGGGACGCTATGAAAATCACCGAATATGCCCTTACAAAAGAGAATATTATCCTTGAAGGCTTCCATTGTCACGTTGGCTCTCAGCTTTTCGAATCAAGCGTGTTTATCCGCTCTGCGGAGATTATGATTAAGTTCATTGCTGATGTTAAGGCAAAAACAGGCTTCGAGGCAAAGGTGCTTGACCTTGGCGGTGGCTACGGTGTCCGCTACGTTGAAAGCGACCCCACAATCGATATTGAAGACAATATCCGTCAGGTTGCAGAGTACGTCAAGACAGAGTGCGAAAACTTAGGTATCGCATATCCTGAAATTCACATGGAGCCGGGCAGAAGCATTGTTGCCGATGCAGGTATCACACTTTATAAGGTTTCAAACGTAAAGGTTATTGAGGGTTACAAAAACTATGTTGCCATCGACGGCGGTATGACTGATAACCCCCGTTATGCACTTTATGAGTCCGAGTACACAGTTGTTACCGCTAATAAGGCGGAGGAAAAAGCAGATTTCCTTTGTGACCTTGTGGGCAGATGTTGCGAAAGCGGTGACATCATTCAGCCAAAGGTTCTTTTCCCGCAGTCAATCGGCAGGGGTGACCTTGTTGCAGTCCTTACAACAGGCGCTTATAACTTCGCAATGGCATCAAATTATAACAGAATCCCTCGTCTGCCTGTTATTATGCTTAACGGTGATGACGATTATATTGCTGTTAAAGGCGAAACACTTGAAGATATTATCAGGAATGATATGTAAAATTATAGAGACACGTTCGTATGAACGTGTCTCTGTGTTTTTTTATCGCTTCTCCGCAATAAATGCTCTGAATAATGGCAGACAAGCATCAAAGAATGCTTTGTAGCTTTCGCAATAATCGCGGTCAATTCTATTTCTTTTGCATCCGCCTGCGCGACAGAGGGGATAATATTTGCACTTTTTACATTCCTCGGGGTGCGCAAGGCTTTCCTTCAGGAATTCTATTGCTTTGTCACAATGGGCGAGGGTGTCGAAATTTTCGTCAGCATCATTTATGTTGCCAAGCAACCATTCGTCTGTACAGTAAAAGTCACAGGGGTAAATGTTGCCGTTACCCTCTGCAACAAATTGGTGACTACAATGACCGCACATACCGCACTGTTCCGTGGGGTTGCCTAAGTACTGGTGCACAATGTTATCAAAGTAACGTATACTTGTGTAATCATCCCTGACGTAATCCTTCACATAGGCGTTAAAGCCGTGTATGAGAAAGTGCTTGTATTGTTCAACTGTCATATACAATTCGCTTTCCGTCTTGTCACCAAATGGGCGCAGACAGGGGATGAATTGCAAGTATTTGAACCCTTGCTTTTTGAAGTGCTTCAATATATCATCGATATTTTCTGCACATCTGCCTGTGAGAACAGTCAGGATATTAAAATCAACACTGTGTTTTTTGAAAATCTCGGCGGCTCGTGTTATTTTGTAATACGAATTTCCGCCTTTTTCATCAATTCGGAATGAATTGTTATTAAAGTCGCCGTCAAGACTGAGACCAATCAAAAAATTATATTTTCTAAAAAAGTTTGCCCAGTTAGAGTCAATCAACGTACCGTTAGTCTGTAAACCATAGTATATCTTACTGCCCTTGGTGTTTAATTCGGTAACCTTTTTAACAAAGAATCTGAAGAAGTCAAGACCTCTGATTGTGGGCTCACCACCCTGAAACGCAAATGCAATGCTTTCGCCATCCGCAAAATCCAAGGCTTTCTTTATTAAGTTTTCCGCTGTTTCTTCACTCATCAGACCAAAGCTTTTAATGTCACGATGGTCTGTGACATCGTGATAGAAACAGTATTTGCACCGCATATTGCAAAGGGCAGATGCAGGCTTAATCATTATAGAAAGTGGTGGCATAGTGTCATTCCTCTAATATTTTTAATAAAGCCTCGGTTTCCCGAGGCTTTATTTATTATTTGTAGTATTCTTCGTTGATTCCTCGTCTATTGTCCTTGAAATCATCCATAATTTCATCCATTTTTTCGTTCATAGATGTTGCGATTGTGGGGTACATATTTGCACGATTAAGGTTTTCACCTGCATCATCTGTGAGAATATGCAACCAATTTTTACGGAACTTGTCAAAGAACGCTATGTTGTCGTTCTGTATGTTTTCAAAATATTTGAATGTAACGTACTTGTTTTCTTTAAGCACAGGATAGGTGTAGTTCTTGTATTCATCCATTTTTAGTACATCTGCAGTTGGAACAGTGTACTGAATTGCTTTTAACTTTTCACGCTTCATATGAAGAATGGGGTTATCCTCTGTATGGATAACAGTGTCATTCTTAAGGAGATTTACCATTGATACACCGTCAATTTCACGGTCAAAGGGGAGGTAGTTCTTATCCTTACCCTCGTTACCTGTAATACCGCACATTTCAACAAGAGTGGGCATCATATCAACAATAGTAGCGCTTTGTTTTCTTGTTTCACCGGGTTTCCAAAGTTTGCCGTTACCCCAGCGAATCATAAAAGGTACTTTCTGACCGGCTTCATAAGCGGTATATTTACCACCGCGGAGTTCACCTGCAGAGCCTTCGAGAGCAGGTCCATTGTCACTTGTGAATACAATAATTGTATCGTCCATAACACCTAATTTTTCAAGGGTGTTGAACAACTGTCCGAGATAATAGTCAAATTCAGTGACACAGTCGGCATATGTACCCATACCGGTTTCACCGTCAAATTCCTCACCAACAAAGATGGGAGCGTGGGGCCATGGTGTGGCGTAGTATGCGAAGAAGGGCTCGTCACTGTTTGTAACGCTGTCAGTAATCCAATCAGTGATTTCCTCGTGAATCCACTTTGTCATTTCACCCTGAGCCTTTTTACCGTTTTCATCCTTAAGGTCGTTGATACCGCGGACAATTTCATATTCACCATCTTTTTCTGCTACGTGGTAGAATGGTGTCATATCGTTAACGTGGTGGCTACCATAGAAGTAGTCAAAGCCTTGGTTAGTGGGTAAATACTCACCGTAGTCACCGAGGTGCCATTTACCGAATGCGCCTGTGTTATATCCGGCTTCTTGGAATATCTCTGCAACAGTAATTTCATCACCGAGCATACCGTCACAGTTGTTGCCCATTTCGATAGAGTTGAAAATTCGTGTCTGTGCAAGTGGAGCAAGTGTATCAACTGTGGGATAGATAACGTTATCAGCATATCCGCGGAAGGGGTATCTGCCTGTCATAAGACCGAATCTTGCAGGTGAGCATACAGAATAGCATGAGTAGAAGTTATCAAAGTTAAGACCTTCCTCACCGATTCTGTCCATATTGGGTGTGTTATAAATCGCACCATTGAGTGATGTGTCACCGTAGCCCATATCATCCATAAGAATGAACAGCACGTTGGGGCTACCTTTTTTCACAGCATCAACACCATCAAGGTAATCGTCGTGGCCTTCCCAAAGTCTTGTAACGTTGGGTTCGGAACGAAGGTTCATTGTAAGCACATAAAAGACTGTTGTACCTGCAAGTACAAGACTCAAAAATGAAGTAAGTATTTTGTGAAGTGTTGTCTTTTGGAAAACCTTTTTGGAAATAAGCACAATGAGTATTACGGCAACAATACAGGGGAGTAAAAGAAGTAAACCGCCACAAAGTCTTGTGAGGAAATTACCTTCACCTGCGAATAAGGGGTTTGCGGCTGATGACCAACCTGCCTTGCCTGAAATAAACGCACCAAAGCCTGCATCTGCACCCCAAATAAGGTAGTAGAGGAAAATACCGATGGCAGATGATGAATAACCCACCACAAACCATTTATATACCTTTTTGCAGAATATTGTGCCGATAATAATGAGTGCAGAGACAATGCACATAAATGCAACGTTAACAACTGCAATAAGATTAAGCCTTGCGATATTCAAAATCACAGCAAGGATTATACCGATTATTCCGATTATGAACGGAAATAGCTTTTTTGACTTTTCAAAAACAATATCGTTTTTCAAAAGAATTACCTCATTTCATATTAAACTGATACAACTAACATAATACTATAAATTATTATATAACACAATATAAAAACTGCCCTAATTTAGGGCAGTTAAATAAGTAGTAATTACTAATAATCAAATGGTTATTGATAACACGTATTCCTTATTAGTGAAAAGATTGGTGATGTCCTCAGGTGAAATATGGGTTTTTGCCCTGATTGTGAAAAGGCAAACATATTTTTCGTGCTTTTTCTCAACTGAGTTTGATAAAATCTCGTAGTCATTTTCAATGAATATTGAAGTAACCTTTTCAACGATTTCAGGGTCGTCAACAAGCTTCATTGTAACTGATGTTGTGCTTGTGTTTTCAACAGGGAGAATACGGTGAATAACAATCTGTACGATAAGGAGAATGAGTGTTGAATAAACCGCAATACCGTACATACCTGCACCTGCGGCAAGACCGATACCCGCTGTTGTCCACACACCGGCAGCAGTTGTAAGTCCCTTGACAGTACCTTTGTAAACAATGATACCTGCACCGAGGAAGGATATACCCGTAACAACCTGTGCGGCAAGTCGCGCACCGTCAAGGTTGATGTTACCCTCAATGCCTGTCATATTAACTATATCGAAAAAGCCGTACTTACTTACAATCATAATAAGTGCAGAACCAAGGGCAACGATGATATGTGTCCTGATACCTGCTTCTTTTTGTCTGTGTGTTCTTTCAACACCGATTGCAGCACCACAAATTGTAGCTGTAAGAAGTGCCAGAATATAAGGGAACACGTTGGCTATAACGAATGAATCGAGGAAAGTTTCTAAAACTTGACTAATTGTGTAATCGGGTGTCATCTCTGATTAACTCACTCCTGATAGAAATTATTTTTTTATTATAATACATATTTGTTTTATTGTCAAATTATTACCGTGTATCTGTTTTGGTGTTGGTTATAAAACTCGTCTTGCCCTCATATTATTTGATAAAGATATTTGGAGGTAGTTTTATGACAGAAACAAGCATTTACAAGGATATTGAATCACGAACCGGGGGAGATATTTACATTGGTGTTGTAGGTCCCGTCAGGACGGGAAAATCAACCTTTATCAAACGATTTATGGATACACTCGTTATCCCTAATATAAACAGTAGCTACAAAAAAGAACGTGCACAGGATGAATTACCACAATCTGCTGCCGGAAGAACTATTATGACAACCGAACCCAAGTTCATACCCGAAGAAGCAGTCTGTGTTGAGTTACCCGATAATGCATCACTGAATGTCAGGCTTATTGATTGTGTTGGTTATATCGTACCAAGTGCTCTCGGTTACGTAGAGGAGGATAAGCCTCGAATGGTGAAAACGCCTTGGTTCCCGGAGGAGATTCCGTTCAATATGGCAGCAGAGCTTGGTACACAAAAGGTTATTACGGAACACTCAACAATAGGTCTTGTTATAACAACTGACGGCACAATTAGTGATATTCCACGCTATGAATATGAAGAGGCAGAAGAACGTGTTATCAGTGAATTGAGAGAAATAAATAAACCTTTCGTTGTATTACTCAATTCCACATCACCACATTCAGAGTCAACTATGTCACTTTCATCAGAATTGACGGTAAAGTATAATGTTCCGGTATTGCCTGTTAACTGTGCTGAAATGGACGAGGATTTTATCAGACAGGTTCTCGGTTCAGTATTGTTTCAGTTTCCTGTTAGCGAAATTGGAATAAAGCTCCCGGGTTGGGTAATGACTCTCGACAGGGGTCATTGGTTGCGTAGTTCGCTTTGTGATGCTGTTAAAAAATCTGCAGAGAAAATAAACTGTGTTGGCGATATCGGACATATGCTTGAATCGTTTTCACAGAATGAGTATATAATGAATGTTGAAATAAAAAATCTGGATTTGGGCAAGGGTTGTGCCAGGGTTGAAGCGTGCTTGTCACAAGATTTAATTTATAAAGTAATCAATGAGGAAACGGGCATATCCATCGACGGTGAAGAAATGCTGCTTTCAACGCTCAGGGAATTGTCATCAGTCAAATCAAAGTATGACAGAATCAAGAATGCGCTTGATGAGGTGGAGGCAACAGGCTACGGTATCGTAATGCCCGATATAGATGAATTGACTCTCAAGGAACCCGAAATTGTGAAGCAGGGAGGTCGCTACGGTGTAAGACTTTCTGCATCTGCACCATCCATACATATGCTGAAAACCTGCATAGAAACAGAAGTGGCTCCCGTTGTAGGTACCGAGAGCCAATCAGAAGAATTATTAAAATATTTACTTGATGGATTTGAGGAGGATCCGCTTAAAATATGGGAATCAGACATCTTTGGCAAGTCACTTAGCGAACTTGTCAATGAGGGGCTTCGCAGTAAGCTTTGTCATATGCCTGTTGATGCGAGGGGAAAAATACAGGAAACTCTTGAACGTATCATCAATGACGGTTGTAGCGGGCTGATATGTATAATTCTTTAATCCTCGCTTTTTAATTCGCCATAGCTTTTATCGACGATTATAACTGCGTAAAGGTTGCCGTTACCGGCTTCGTTTACGCGGTTTTTAATTATCTTAATCAGTTCTTTGTCTGAGTATTTGTATTCGGGGGGTACAACAATGTCAAACAGAACGTTCTTGTCCTTTTCACCTGTAACAACTCGAAAATCGTGGAAGGTAATCACAGGGTCGATGTCGTAGAGTATATTTGCTACAAGTGTTTTTAACTCATTTGTTTCCTCACAGTCGAGGACGGTGGGGTCAAGGTGAACAACAAGGTGGATGTTGTGCTTGTTCATAAAGTCACGTTCAATCGTGTCCATTATATCATGACAAACAAGCACATTGATTTTGGCATCCATTTCGATGTGTGCAGAGGCAAAATAACTGCCGGGACCATAGCTGTGCACCATAAGGTCATGAACACCGAGCACATTTTCATAGCCTAATATTTCCGATTCGATTTTCTCATAAACCTCTTTTGAAGGTGGTTGACCGAGAAGGGGACCAACTGTTTCTTTTACGAGATTTATGCCCGAAATGATGATGAATATAGCAACACCCACACCAATAAAGCCATCAATGTTTACGTCGAAGAAGTGGGAAATCAATGTGGAAACGAGAACAGCAACAGTTGAAATACAGTCGTTTCTGCTATCCTGTGCAGTTGCCTCAAGTGTTTTTGATTTGATTTGTTTACCTAAAACGTGGTTGAAGTGACCAAGCCAAAGCTTGACAATAATTGATGATAATAATATTACAATTGTTGCTATGCTGAACACATTTTTCTCAGGGTGGAAAATTTTATCAACAGATGATGTGAATGTTTCAAACCCGATTAAAAGAATTATGAATGATATTACCAGACCTGTGATATATTCTATCCTCGCGTGGCCGTATGGGTGATCGCGGTCAGCAGGCTTTTCCGACATTCTGAATCCCACAAGGGTTACAACGGAAGAACCGGCATCGGATATATTATTTGTAGCGTCCGCAGTAATTGCAACACTGTGCGATATTGTACCTGCAACCAGCTTCAATATACCGAGAAGTGCGTTGCATATTATGCCCACAATACCTGCCACTCTGCCGTACATTTCACGGCCGGAGGAACTCTCGGGGTCTTTATTCTTAAGAAATAATGATGTGATGATTTTAGTCATAGCAACCGCCTTAACATTAAATAATGAAAGTTTAATAATAATTATATGTAAATATTTGGCTTTGTCAATTACAGATTGTTATAAAATTTTATCTGTATAGACAAATTCGGAATTATGTGGTATTATCTATGAAGTTATACACCAATTATTTTTGAAAGGTTGTTTTTATAATGAACAAAACGTTAGTTATTCTTGCTGCAGGTATGGGTAGTCGCTATGGCGGTCTTAAACAGATTGATCCCGTTGGTCCTGATAACTCAATTATCATTGACTATTCAATTTATGATGCGGTTAAGAACGGCTTTAACAAGGTTGTTTTTATCATAAAGAAAGAAAATGAGGAGCTTTTCCGTCAGGTTATTGGCGATAAGGTTTCAAAGTATGTTCAGGTTGAGTATGTTTTCCAGAGCACAGATAAGCTCCCCGAAGGCTTTGAGTGTCCTGCAGACAGAATCAAGCCTTGGGGTACTGCTCATGCAATTTATTGCTGTAAGGGTGTTGTAAACGAGCCATTTATGGTTATCAACTCCGATGACTTCTACGGCAGAGGTGCATCCGAAGCGATTTCAAATTGGATTGACGGAACTGACTTCAGCGGTGATAAATACAAATTTGCAATGGCGGGTTATTACCTCAAAAATACCCTTACCGATAACGGTACAGTTTCACGTGGTGTTTGTGATGTTGATGATAACGGTCAGCTTGTTGATGTTATCGAGCGCACCAAGATTATGCGCGTTAACGGTAAAATCTCTTATACAGAGGACGAGCAGAATTGGACAGAGCTTCCCGAGGATGTTCTCTGCTCAATGAACTGTTGGTGTTTTCCTGCAGAATTTATTGATGAAATCGAAAAATATTTTATCGAATTCCTTAAAAACGAAGTTCCCGGTAATCCTCTTAAATCTGAGTTCTTCTTACCTTTCCTTGTTCGTGACCTTCTTAGTGAAAAGAAATGTACAGTTGATGTTCTTGAAACAAAGGACAGATGGTTCGGTGTTACATATAAGGAAGATAAGCCCGATGTTGTAAAGTCTGTTCAGGCACTTGTGGATGCAGGTGTTTATCCTGAAAAGTTGTGGTGATTTTTATGAAAAGAATAGCATTATTGTTAGCACTTCTTGTGGTTGTTTGTTCCTTGTGTGCCTGTGGCGGCAATACTGAAGAGCCCACGGAAACAACAGCACCCGAAACAACTACCGATGAGGTTGTAATAAGAATTAGAAAAGAGCTTATCGTTGACGTAGAACAGTTCAAAACAGATATGCAGAGCCACGAGGGCGTTGCTGTTACTGAAACTGACGAGCTTCTTCTCCTTACAATGAATAGCGCATCCTATGATAAGCTTGTACAGGCTGAGCACGATAAGGCTGTTAAGGCTTATGATGCTCTCAAAACAAAGGAAGGCTCTTTCGTCGAAAATATTGTTTATGACGACAACTTCCGTGATGTTAAGGTTTACGTAAACCGTGAAAAGTATGATTCTGCAAGTCATGACAGTATGGAGTATATTACCTATGCCGCAAATGCACTTGTTTATCAGATGTACCTTCCCAACGGTCAGCAGTGCACAGTACAGATGATTTACTCTGATACAGAAGAAGTTATCGGTACAACAACATTACCCAACCAGATTGAGTTGAAGTAAATTTAAACCACCGTAGTTAGCTACGGTGGTAATTTTCTGCATTATTTTCTACTCTCAATTTCCCTGAGATTAGCTTTGAATTCTTTTTTTATCCACACAAATGATAATATCCAGGCTCCAATTACTGCAAGAACAATGTCAATTCTACCCAGTGGGAACAGAGATACTATTGTGAAGAATGTTTCTGTTGCCACGTTTCTTATACCCAGTATCATAAGGAACCATTCAACCACGATTATCATTCTGCAGAATGGGAGAACGCACACAACCGACCAGCATAGACATGCGGTCTGTGGACCCCAATTCTTTGGTAATTTCCACATCATTGGTACATAACCGTCCGCGTTACCATAGTTAATGTATGCAAGGTATCTTTTCATATCCGTTTCATTGGTGACAGGTGATTTGTATTTAATGAATGCATACCATGACATCGCAACATAACCGATAAATGTAACGATATTTACAATAATCAGTCCGGACCAACCAATACCCATTTCGCTGTAAAGGGGATTACCCTCAAGCAACAGGTTTGGAGTTGCGATGTAAGTGAATAGAAGGTCGAGGATTATGGTCAGCAAATATGCAAGGCAGGATAAATAAAACTTAAGTCTATTTGGTTTCATAAGAATCCCCACATTCTTGTTTATTAGTTATTGTATATATATTTTACCATCATGCCATCTAAATGCAACAGAAAATTTGCTTTTGATGACTTTTTACAAATTGTTTTTTTATTATTTAAAAAATTTCACAAAAAGACTTGCATTTTTATTTGCTTTGTGGTAATATTCTTACGCTAATGTGTTATAAAGTTTAAAGAGGTGAACAAAATGAAAGAAGGACTTCATCCCAAATACGGCGCAACTCAGGTTAAATGTGCATGCGGTGCTGTACTCGAAACAGCTTCCACAAAGGACGGTATGCGTGTTGATATCTGCTCAAAGTGTCATCCTTTCTTTACAGGCAAGCAGAAGCTTGTAGATACAGGTGGACGTGTAGACAGATTCAATAAGAAATATAACCTCTCTAAGTAAGTTATAAATGCTTAGTAAGCCGGTGAGTTATCACCGGCTTTTTGCGTTATTTTTTCGGAGGTGCTTTATGGAGTCTTATAAAACTCTCGGTGGTTTTGCAGCAGAGGAGTATGTTGTTAAACGCTCACGTTTTATCGGCTATGCAAAACCAATCAAATCCGAAAAGGATGCACTTGATTTCATCGCAGAGATTCAGAAAAAGCATTGGGATGCCACGCATAATGTTTATGCATATTCTCTGCGAGAAGGCTCAATTAAAAGATATTCTGATGACGGTGAACCGCAGGGCACTGCAGGTATGCCTGTCCTCAATGTTATTACGCAGGAGGGTATAACCGACTGCGTTGTTGTCGTTACCCGATATTTTGGCGGTATTCTCCTTGGTGGTGGCGGTCTTGTACGCGCTTACACACACTCTGCGAAGCTGGGTGTTGATGGTGCGGGTATAATCACGCTTGTTCCCTGGTCTGTTTGTTCACTTATTTGCGATTACAATTACTATGGTAAGATTGAAACATTGATTCGTGATTGTGATGGCGTGGTAAGTGATACACAGTTTACCGACAATGTTTCACTTACATTCCGTATTGAGCAGGGCGGAGAACACGCTTTTGACAAAAAACTAAAGGATTTGACTAACGGTAAGGTTGAATTTACCGTTGTTGACGAAATAATTGCCGCAAAATAATTTTTTTGTAAAAAAATAAAGGGTTTTCTTGTATTTTTCTGTATTACTTAATAAGAAGGTGATTCTGTGAATAATAATATCAGGTTGAATACTTTGAATCGTGAACGCCAGACCTTGTCGAGGTATGCTATGCTTTGTGAAAACACAAAGGGTAGAAAGATTACTATTGAAGAATGTCCTGTCAGAACTGCTTATCAGCGTGACCGTGACCGTATTCTTCATTGTTCAGCGTTTCGTCGTCTTAAGGATAAAACACAGGTTTTCCTTGCGCCTGATAATGTTCATTACAGAACTCGTCTTACTCATACACTTGAGGTTTCGCAGATTGCTCGTACTATTGCCCGTTCACTTTCTCTTAATGAGGATTTGACTGAGGCTATTGCTCTTGGTCATGACCTTGGTCACACACCCTTTGGTCACGCAGGTGAAAGAGCGCTTAATTCTGTTTACGAAAAGGGTTTTACTCACTTTGAACAGAGTCTTCGTGTTGTTGATTCTCTTGAAAACGAGGGTACGGGTCTTAATCTTACGTATGAGGTGCGTGACGGTATTCTCTGTCACACCCGCGGTAAAGAGGCTGATACCTTAGAGGGTAGAATTGTAAAATTAAGCGATAAAATTGCCTATATCAATCACGATATTGATGATGCCTGTCGCGGTGGTGTGCTCAGCGAGGATGATATTCCTCTTGAAATTCGAATGACTCTTGGCTTTAACAAGGCAGAGAGAATCAATACAATGGTTATGTCAACTATTGATAACACTACAGATAATGTTACTATGGGCACAGATGTTAAAGCCGCATTTGATGAGCTTCACACATTTATGTTCAAGTATGTTTATACAAACCCTGTTTGCAAAAGTGAAGAGGGTAAGGCAGAAAGCATGGTTAAGGAATTGTTCAGATATTATTCCCATAACCCAAGTGAAATGCCTAAGTTCTATTACGAGGTTGCCAAGCGCGAGGGTCCTGAACGTGCCGCTTGTGACTATATTTCGGGTATGTCCGACAGTTATTGTCTTAAGCGTTTTGGTGATTTGTTCATCCCCAAAACATGGAATGACTGACATTATATTTTCTTCTACTATGAATTGACGGAGGTGTTAATATGGCTTTGCGATTTACAGACGATTTTATTGACAGATTGCGCGACAGTAACGATGTTGAGTCTGTTATCGGCAGCTATGTTGAACTTCGTCGCAGAGGACGTACCTTAACAGGTCTTTGTCCCTTTCACAATGAGAAAACCCCTTCATTTACGGTTTATCCGGAAACTGCATCATATTACTGTTTCGGTTGCGGTGCAGGGGGAGACGTAATAAATTTTGTCAGAAATATTGAAAATCTTGATTATATCGAGGCAGTCAAATTCCTTGCTGACAGAGCAGGAATAAAGCTTCCTGAAGATAATTTCGACGATACCGCATCCAATCTACGACGCCGTATTTACGAGGCTAACCGTGAAGCGGCAAGGTTTTATCATGAAACTCTTTTCACTGAGCAGGGAAAGGCACAGCTTGATTATCTTATGCGAAGAAATGTTTCTCCCAAGATGATTAAGCACTTTGGTCTCGGTGCCGCGCCTGACGATTGGCACGCCCTCGAAAACCACTTGAGGGAAAAGGGCTTCAGACGAGATGAGTTGGTTGCCGCCAACCTTTTGCGATATAGTGATAAAAACGGCAAACGCTATTATTACGATGCTTTCAGGTCAAAGGTAATGTATCCCGTTATTGATTTGAGGGGCAATGTTGTTGCCTTTGGCGGACGAGTTCTCGATAACAGCAAGCCGAAATATATAAATACATCAGATACACCTGTTTATAAAAAGAGTAACGAGCTTTTTGCAATGAATTTTGCCAAAAACGGCAACGACAGAAAGCTCATACTCTGTGAAGGTTATATGGACGTTATTGCTCTTCACGGTGCAGGGTTTGATAATGCGGTTGCCGGTCTTGGTACTGCACTTACACCTGAGCAGGTGAGTCTTATTTCCCGCTATGCTGATGAGGTTTCACTTTGCTACGACTCGGATGAAGCAGGTCAGAAGGCTGTCAGAGCTGCCCTCAATCTGTTTTCCAAAACAGGTGTTAGAGTCAAGGTTATACGCCTTGAGGGTGGTAAAGACCCCGATGAAATAATAAGAACCCATGGTAAAGAGCGTTTTGCAAAGCTCCTTACAAATGCAGATAATGACACGGAGTACAAGCTCTCTGTTATCCGTTCTAAGTATGATGTTGCAACCTCTGACGGTAAATTGAATTTTCTCCGTGAAGCGGCATTATTTCTTGCTACTACGGATTCACTTGAACGTGACGTTTATGCAATGCGCCTTTCCGATGAATTGGGCGTTGGAAAGGATGCTATTCTTCAGCAGATTAAAGAAGCCGCAAAGCGTGAGTATTATCGTAAAAGCAAAAATCAATTCAATGATGCGCAAAAAAAAGCAGTTGATATGGAAAAATCCGTTGACCCTCAACGTGTGAAAAATATGCGTGCCGCAAGGGCAGAGGATATTGTGCTTGTGACCTTGTTTAATAATGCAGAGTTTTATAAAAAATTCAAGGACAGGCTCAATAACGATATTTTTATAACTCCTGTTAACAAGCGTATTTACAGTGTACTTTCTGAGCGTCTTGAGAATCACGAAAGTACGGATATTTCTCATTTATCGCAATCACTTACTTCTGAGGAAATGAGTGCCGTAGCAAGGCTTCTTGCCAAGCAGTCAATGGTTTCAAACACCCCTAAGGAGTGTGAGGATTGCATAGCCGTCCTCGAGGATGAGAAGAAAAAGCGCGAAACTCCGTCACCCGCACAGATGAGTGATGACAGTTTCCTCGCATTTTTCAGTTCGCTTAACAAAGAGGACAATTAAAGTTGGATAAAATTATTTTTATTATAAATAAATGTGTGAAAAGAAAGGTGAGTTTAATGGAAGGTTGGGAAAAGAAACCGCAAATCAAAGCTCTTATAGATAAGGGTAAGGTTAGTGGCAAGCTTGCAACTCATGATATTGACAACGTTATCCTCGAGATTGAGGGCTTCGATGTTGACGATATCGAAAAACTCTATGAGCTTATTGAAACAAGCGGTATAGAGATTATTGACGAAATTGGAGATGAAATGCTTGATGCGCTTTCATTCGATATTGAGTCAACTAAGGCAGATGATGAGGAATCTGTAACAGATGCCAAAAACATTGCTATTGATGACCCTGTTAAGGTTTATCTTAAGGAAATAGGTCGTGTTCCGCTTCTTACATCTGAGGAAGAAATCGAGCTTGCTATCCGTATTTCTGCTGATGACCAGGAGGCAAAACGCCGTCTTTCTGAGGCTAACTTGCGTCTTGTTGTAAGTATTGCAAAGCGATATGTGGGCAGAGGTATGCAGTTCCTTGACCTTATCCAGGAAGGTAACCTTGGTCTTATTAAAGCTGTTGATAAATTTGACTACACTAAGGGCTTCAAGTTCTCTACTTATGCTACATGGTGGATTCGTCAGGCTATTACTCGTGCTATTGCAGACCAGGCTCGTACAATCCGTATTCCTGTTCATATGGTTGAAACAATCAATAAGGTTAAAAAGACAAACAGTCAGCTTCTCCACGAGAATGGCAGAGACCCCACAGCAGAAGAGATCGCAGAAAGACTCGATATGCCTGTTGATAAGGTTCGCGAGATTCTTCGTGTGGCACAGGAGCCCGTTTCACTTGAAACACCCATCGGTGAGGAAGAGGATAGCCACCTTGGTGACTTTATCCCTGATGATGAGGCACAGGCACCTGTTGATGCCGCATCTATGGCACTTATGAGAGAACAGCTTGCTGATGTTCTCAAAACACTTACTCCTCGTGAGGCTCGTGTTCTCAGCCTTCGTTATGGTCTTGAGGATGGTAATCCCAAAACTCTTGAAGAGGTTGGTAAGGAATTCAACGTTACACGTGAGCGTATCCGTCAGATTGAAGCAAAAGCACTCCGCAAGCTTCGTCATCCCTCACGCTCAAAGAAACTTCGCTATTTCCTTGATTGATAAAATTAAAACCGTTGGTTCCACGGAACCAACGGTTTTGTTTATACAAGATATGTTTTAACAACGGGTATTTTGTTGAGTATGTGTGAAATAACTTCACTGATTAAATAGGTGACAATCAACAACAAGGGGATTGCAATAACAGGAGTTAATTCAACATTTAATGCCGTTGTTGATGTGAAACCCAAGAACTCTGTAAGAAGCATTATGATGAGAGGATGCATTTGGTAAATTGCAAAGGTGTCCTTAGAAAGGGTTGTAATTGCTTTTTCACTTTTATTGTTGAATTTGAGCTTGCTGCAAATATCCTTTATAAGAACAAACACAAAAACAGTTTGAATTAAAACGGTGATTGAATTGTAGTTTGTGTAGTATCTGAAATATGAACCGTTTTCTGCGGATTTTGCAATGGTTTCAGTTACTGTGATTATAAACGATGCAATACCGCCAACGTATACAAGAACCTTTGTGATTTTGCTTAAATCATATTTGTGAATATAATAGCCCAATAAGAAATAAGCAAGGTATCCGGGAAGTGTTATAAACATCTGGTTTATAATCTTTGTTGTCCAATCAAGCTTCTGGTGGAGCTGAATAAAGGGAATGATAAAGTTAAATGCAACAGCTACCGCTGCAAGGTACTTGGTCATATCCTTGTCTGCTGTTATTTTTCTTAAAGCAGGAACAAGAATATAAAAACCAATTATCATATAAAGGTACCATTGGTGATAGTTACCTGTGGCAACTTTTTTAATAAACTCAGCCTTTGTAAAATCAAGCTCGAATAGAACAACAAGGTTTACTGCATATATTGCGGACCAAAACGCAAGACCTGTTATAATTCGAGGGATATTTCTTGTGTATAATTTCTTAATAGTTACATTTCTGTCAGGATCGAGGAAAAGAGCACCGCTTATAAGACAGAAAATAGGGGCAGCCCATTTTGTGATTGCGGCATAGGAACAAAAAACTCCCCATTCAGGTGAACTGAACTCGTAAACTGACCAGTTCGGTTCCATGGATGCAATGTGAACAAGCACAACGGCAATCGTTGCGATAATTCGCACAACGTCAAGGTACATTATTTTCTCTTTCTTCATTATATCAACTCCATTTTTTTGATTATAACAAAGAATAAGGCTATTTGTCAATTACAGTAATATAGGTTACTTTTATTTGTTTGCAATCTGTTTTCCTGTATGGTCAATCCTATAATTATCCCAATAAATCAACTCACTGACGGTTACGAATTCGTAGCCGTCTTTTTCTAATTTACAGAGGATTTTATCAAGCAATACTTGATACAGAGGTAAAGTTTTCGGCTGTGTAGTTTATGGTTGATATATGAGCGCTCATATGATAAAATTATAGAAAAACAGGAAACGAGGATTTGATATGGAGCTTTTTATAATTGGCTTGGTTATTGCTTTAATAGTAGTGGTTATAGATAATTTGAAAAATAAGAAGAAAATTACAAATACATCTGTTAACGTGCAAGAAGAACAGGCTATTGAAGTAACTGCGACTTTGCCTTATAAGAAGAAATTACTTCTTTCAAAGAATGAATGGGCTTTTTACAAAAGTTTAAAGCCTGTAGCAGATGAACTTGGTTATTCTGTATTAGCAAAAATCAGAGTTGCCGATCTTGTTGAGGTTAATGTTAAAGATAACAAGGATTTTATGAAATATTTCAATAAGATAAATAAGAAGCATGTTGATTTTGTTCTTGCAAAGCCAGAAAATCTTCAAATTGAACTTTTGATTGAGTTGGACGATGGTTCTCATGATTCAAAGCAAAAATCCCGTGATGAATTTATAGATGCACTTTATAAACAAACCGGTTATAAATTTTTAAGAGTGCGTGGTGCCGGTGATATTAAAGAAAAAATTAAGGGTTTACTTACCGTTGATTCTTCAAATGATGTTGCAACTACAAATGTTAAACAATAATTATTTCGCGCTTTGCCTACCTGTATGGTCTATTTTATAATTATCCCAATAAATAAGCTCACTGACGGTTACAAATTCGTAACCGTCTTTTTCTAATTTGGAGAGGATTTTATCAAGTGCCGCAGGCGTATTTTCAACACCATTGTGGAATAAAATAATTGACCCATTTTGTACGTTTTCGGTGACACGATTATACATTTCATCAACGCTCAGTTTCTTCCAATCTAAGCTATCAACATCCCATTGAATCATCTTCATTTCAAGACTTTCGCATACCTCGATGCTTTTGTTGTCATAATCTCCGGAAGGTGCTCTGCATAACTTGGTTTTAATCTTTGTAATTGCTTCAATTTTATTGTTACAATCAATCATATCTTTTCGTATTTCTTCCCTTGATAATTTACTGTATGACGGATGCTTGTCGGAGTGGTTTCCGATTTCGTGACCATTTTCCTGGAGTTTTTTTAGCGCATCGGGATTTTTATCAACCCAATCACCGACAACGAAAAAGGTTGCTTTTGCGTTGTGTTTGTCGAGGATATTTATGAGTGAATCTGTATCCTCTGCAGACCAGGCTGCATCAAAGGTTATTGCGATTTTCTTTTCGTTTGTTTCAACCGAATATATAGGCAGTAATCTGTTTTCGTTATTCGTGTGGATTACTTTTTCAACCACGGACAGGCTACAAGCAAAACAAAACAAGGTACAGCACAAAATAAATATAAGACTTCTGTTCAGATTGATGCTTCTAAACATAAAATCACCCCGTGAAAGTATATTCACGGAGTGATGTTTTTATTTCTTAATACTCACCGTTAAGAACTGCTTCGGCACATCTTATGCCGTCAACTGCGGCGGAAACAATACCACCCGCATAACCCGCACCTTCACCGGATGGGTAAAGACCGCGAAGCCTTGTTGCCTGATAAAATTCATCACGACATATTCTGATAGGTGATGAGCTTCTTGATTCCGGAGCAGTGAGAACGGCGTCATATAAATTAAAGCCGTTTAATTTGCGATCGAAGTCATATATAGCACCTGCGATGGTGTCTGTGACCTTCTTGGGTAAAACCTGTCTGATGTCTGTCATCTGTACACCCGTAGGGCATGAGGGGTTAACCGCACCAATTTTTGTTGATGCAACACCCTTAAGAAAATCGCCAAGCAGCTGAGTAGGTGCGGTGTAATCACCACCGCCCATTTTGAAGGCCTTTTGTTCTATCTCTCTTTGAAGATACATACCTGCAAGGGGATGTTCATTATCGAATGGCGGTTCAATGCCGACAAGCAAAGCACAGTTTGCGTTCTCCTTGTCACGGGCATATTCACTCATGCCGTTGACAACCATACCGCCTTCCTCGGATGATGCAGCAACAACCGTACCTCCGGGACACATACAAAATGTGTACATTCCTCTGCCGTGAGGGGGATGAGCCGATAGCTTGTAATCTGCTGCGGGTAACAATGGTGAGTTCCATAAATCACCATACTGGGCTTTGTTTATGTGTTCCTGTGGATGTTCGATTCGAGTTCCTACAGAAAAGGGCTTTTGAGTAATTTCTAAACCTTTTTTATGGATTAGTTCAAAGGTATCTCGTGCAGAGTGTCCGATTGCAAGTATAAGGGCGTCGGTTTCGATATCTGTTACGCTTCCGTCGGGGTTTTCATAACTGACACCTTGAACAAAACCGTTTGCGGTGATAATATCAACAAGTTTTGTGTTAAATTTAACCTCGCCGCCAAGTCGAATAACTTCATTTCTTAAGTTTTTAACAACTGTTTTGAGCTTATCTGTACCGATGTGAGGCGTTGCAGAATATAGGATTTCTGCAGGTGCTCCAAACTCTGCAAAACGAAGGAATACTTCTCTGCAACGAGGGTCTTTGATACCTGTTGTGAGCTTACCGTCGGAGAATGTTCCTGCACCACCCTCACCGAATTGAACGTTTGATTTGGTGTTCAGCTTTCGTGCTGTCCAGAATGTTTCGACATCCTTGGTTCTCTCGTCAACATCACTTCCGCGTTCAAGTACAATAGGATTAAGACCTGCCTTGGCAAGTGTAAGTGCCGCAAACATACCTGCAGGACCGAATCCTGCAATAACAGGACGGAGTTTGAAGTTGCGTTTTGCTTCGGGCACCTGATAATTGTATTTTTCTGTTATTACTGCTTTGTTTGAGGGGAAGTTTGCAATAATATTTTCTTCATTCAAATCTGTTTCAATTTCCACAGAGTAAATGAGTTTTATATCACTTTTTTTGCGTGAGTCAATGGAGCGCCTGGCAAGTGAAAATGATTTAATGTCACTTTCATTTATTTTAAGTACTTTTGCTGCCGCTTTTTTTACCTCTTGTTCCGTTGTGCCAAGTGGCATTTTGATTTCGTTTAATCTGATCATAGTGTCATTTTCTTTCTGC
>JAZRFZ010000077.1:0-2210 GCA_045643925.1 Acutalibacteraceae bacterium
AAGGGGATTTCTGTGGATATTAAGTGCAGGTGAAAGCCATATACCGATATTGTTTTCACGGATTTCGGAGCCGCCGCCTACACCTACCTCAAACGCAAGGTCGGGGTCCCATGCACAAGCTATAAGAGTTGAGCAGGGCCATGCAGTTGTGGGAATACCTGTTTCGGGATTAAGACGAAGACCTGCGGGTCCGTCGGCTGTGGGAATGGGCGGAATATTAAGGCGAGCCATACCGCCAAAGCAGCCTGTGTTTGCAACACCTGTGGGCTCTTTACCGCCAACAAAATCCATCAATTCTTCAAGTGTAAACTGTGCAATAAAATCATCAAGTGAAATTGTTTTGCCGATTTCATCAAACATAACGGGCTTTTCGGGTGCAGTTGATTCCACAGGCTCATTTATGCCGTAGAAATAATGCTCCTCACCCATAGGTAATGCTTCATAAGTGCCGTCAGAGAGCATTCGCTTTTCAAGCTTAAAGGGCTTACACCAGTCAGAACACTGCTCAGTTACAGTATCTTCGTTTACGGTATATGTAAATGAAAGCTCCTCTACATCTCGCACAGATGTGCCCAGGTAGAATTTATAATCGCCTTTTTCAAGGACATATGCAGATTTTTTGATTTTACCCAAATCGTCAAAGCTTGCCATATCCTTAAGGTCAAAGGAGCAGACAACTGTTTCACTCTCACCGGGCTGAAGAAGCTTTGTCTTCTTAAATGCGCCAAGCTGGGTAGCAGGTTTACCTAATTTGCCCTGAGGTGCACTGTAATAAAGCTGAACAATTTCCTTACCTGCAACGTCACCTGTGTTTGTTACTGTGCAAACGGCAACAATTTTGCCCTCGCTTTCGCAACAAACCTTGCCTGTGATGTCAAAGGTTGTGTATGACAGACCGTAGCCAAATGGGTAACGAACCTTATCCTTTGCACCGGGGATAGTTTCAAAATAGCGGTAGCCAACGTAAATATCCTCGCTGTAGTCAAGGTAAAGGAAGTTTTTGTTGAAATCTTCAATACCGGGGTAATAGTCGTAGGATTTTGCAAAGGTATCTACCAATTTACCTGAGGGGTTAACATCACCGTAGAGAATGTCCGCAATAGCGGCGCCACCCTCCATACCACCCTGCCAGGAGAAAAGTATTGCTTTTACATTTTCGTTATTTTCAAGGTATTCGCAATCTACAATACCGCCTGAGTTAATTACAACAACAACCTTTTTGAAGAGCTTACCCGCTTTGTCAATAAGGTTCTTTTCAAGGTCGGAAAGGTAATAGTCACCGCCGTTTGCTCTGCGGTCAACACCCTCGGCAGAGAAACGGCTCACTGTAATAACTGCAGTATCTGCCCACTCTGCCGCAGACTCAATAAGACTGTCGGGTACTTCTGCTTCTTTAACGTGCATGCTCTGGAAGGTTTCGTATGTAACCTGGTCGCGGTCTTTACCCTCTAACTCCTCAATATTTGTAAAGAAGTCATTGGCATTAACAATATTCCAGATAGCGTCAATTTCTTTTTGAGAGGGAACATTTATCTGTCCTTCCTCAACGTGCTTTTTATAAAAATCAATAAGAGGCTCATAAACAGGTGCGCCCTTCATCTTGAATCCCTCATAAATATTGCGGATATAGGGACAATGAACGTCACCGCTGCCACCGCCACCCTTGATATATTCAATGGTAGCCTTACCGAAAAGTGCAATTTTCTCACTTTTGCAAAGGGGCAATGCCTTATTTGTATTTTTAAGCAATACCATACCCTCGGTTGCGGCTCTGCGAGAAAGCTCTGCGTGCTCCTTTGATGCAGTAACTCTTTTGCCGTCCTTACCCAAAGGCAAACAGGGCTGATATCTGAAGCGGGCAAATTTATCCATCATATAAATTCTCCTATCATTCACCAAAAAGGTGTTCTGTGTTGTTTATGTAATCAAAAACCACGTCGCCATAAGGGTTTGTACCCTTTTGATAAATAAGCACACGTGTCATTCCCGTGTTTTGAAAATTCACGTCAAATATGGGCAGCTTGCCATCAAAGCCCATAAGGTCAAACACAATATACGTGAGAAATGCAGCATGGCTTACAACCGCAACCCTTTCGCCGCCCTGAAACCTATTCAACAAATACTCAACAGCTATACGCGCCCTTGCAAAAAGACCGTCAGAGTCATCTGCCGAGGAGGGCATAATAAGCGGTGTGTCCTCAGGTAAGCCC
>JAZRFZ010000078.1:0-6355 GCA_045643925.1 Acutalibacteraceae bacterium
AGGCTCATTTTTACGGCAGAAGAGGGCACGTCTCATAAAGGGCTTTCAGCAAATACCAATACACCTGTTGCACGTATGTCAGCATTTATTGCCGAGGTAAACAAGAAAAAGCCGTTTGTAACAAGGCTTTACCCTCAGGTCAAGGCTATGTTTACACACCTTTGCCCATACACTCCCTTTGTTATGCGAGTGTTGTTTGCAAACTTATGGTGTTTTGGCGGAATCCTTAAAACACTTATGCCGAAAATCAATCCACAGGCAGGTGCAATGGTTGGTACATCTTGTTCTTTCCACGAAATAAAAGGCTCATATGACGATAAAAAATGCGTTGCAAAAGCCACTTTAAGGTATGTGGATGATAAGGATTTTGAAAAAGACCTCTTGGAAATCGAAAAACTTGCCGAAAAATACGGCATCGAGATTACTGAGGGCGAAAATAACGAGTATCACAAGCCTGCGGATATGAGTAAGCCTCAATTTAGTTATACCCGTGAGTGTATTGCAGAAATCTTCCCCCACGTGGCAAGTGCGGCATATATTCTCCCTGCGGGTACTGATGCCCGTCACTTAAGTGATATTTGTGACTGTGTTATCCGCTTTGCTCCCATAACAATGAATGCTCAACAATTTGGCAGCGTACATAGCGAGAATGAAAATATCGATGTGGAAGTAATAGGCGAAGCAGTTTCCTTCTACAAGCATTATTTAAAGAATTATAAATAAAAAGTTCACCGAGTAGGTAAAGCCTACTCGGTGATTTTTTACTTCAATTCTACAAATTTCAGTTCATATTTACCGAAGGTGAGTTCCATTTTTTCACCTGTGGGAATGATTTCAATAGTTGTGGTGTTTTCCTTGTCGTCGAAATTGTGCAGGTGAAGTGTGAATTTATCACAGTCTTTTCGGATTGATGACAAAACAACCGCAGGGTTACTGATTTTAATTACGCTGTCAGTCTTTTCACCGTCACCTGAGGGGAAGAATGACATCAGGAAAGGCGCTTCATTGAAAATCTGTGCCTGACGCTCAATGTTTTCATCTGCAGTAATTCTGAATGAGAAAAGACGCTCACCCATATCTATATGTGAAAGCATACGGTTGTGGGGTGCAATCTGTCTGTCACGGATGGGGTGTGCGGAGTGCACGGGTGTCCTTAAAAGTGACAAATTTATGGAGCTCTCTGTGAAGCTACCACCATAAGTGCCGTTGTTGATAACATAAAGATTTTTATCAGGTGTACAAATACCGCACCATTTGTGGAAAACATCTTCCATGCCGTCGTTATAAAGATTCTGTTCACCGAATGCAGTTTCACCACGAGGAGTGCCTTTGAGTTTGGTGTCAAGGCGGTATTTTATCATTTTATCGGGCGTGTTTGAGTAAATTGTGAGATTTACATCAACATAGGCACCCTCTTTGGGGAGTGTGTATTCAACTGCGGCAATGGTATCGCGATGTCTGAAAAATGCCTGTACCTTTGTGCGCACCTTGCCATCCTCAATAATACGAACATTAGAGATTTTTTCATCAGGGTAACCGACAAATTCATTTGCTTCACGGTCACTCATAAGTGTGAATTTGCCATCAAGGTCGTTAAAGTCGTCAACAGTCATACCCCAGGGGTCTTCGTTGTCATTGAACATTAAGAGCTCACCGCTGTTTTCAATAAGTGTTGTGCCGTCAACCCTGTAAAGCTCAATAAGACCTGTCTTTTTTGATATTTTCACCTGCATACGGTCATTTTTAACTTCAATAAAGTCGTTTTCAGTTGAGTAAGACTTGAATATTTCACCCTCGGTTACTGTAAGCTTAACGTCAAAGCGTGTTATACCCGATGGTGCAAGTGTACCCTTGAAGCTGACTTTTTCAATCCAGTCAAGGTTAAATGTACAGTCGGGTTTTTCGTTTTGGGTTGGAATGGGGTGACCCTCGCTGTCGAAAACTTGAGCGGTTGTGAATTGGTTGTCATTCCAGTTCTGGTTTTCAAGCATAAAGCCGATTTCAAATTCACCCTGTATTTCATAAGGATGAGGGTTAAATACCATAACGGGAATTTCACCCTGCTTTGCAACCTTCTGACCTTCGCAGAGCTTAATAAATGCCTTCGTGTAAAGCTTGTCAGCAATTTCCTCACCGTAAGCAAGCTTTCTTACACAATCCTCCTCGGCGGGCTTAATTGATGTGCCGGGGAGAATATCGTGGAATTGGCAAAAGGCAAGTGCTTTTTTAGCTTTAATAAGTTCTTCGTTATCGTACTGTGCACCCTTTGTGAGGGTAGCATAAGCCATAATCTTTTGTGTGGTGGCAAGCTTGTTTTCAAGTCTGCGGTTCGCCTGCTTGATGCGCACCATTGTTGTGTAGCAACCAATCATAGAGGGGATAAGAGATTCCTCAACAAGGGGCAAATCCGTTGTGTCGATTTCACTGAAATATTTGTCTGTTGATGAATGAACAATCTCTGTATCACTCTGTGACATATAATCTTTGATGTTTTCAAGGTCGATTCGTGAGGGTCCGCCACCGTGGTTACCGATACCCCACAGCATAAGACCTGTGTCATCCTCTGCCTCATTTTCAAAACGCTTGATTTTATTGACTGCCTCACCCTTGAGGGTGTTGTAGCCACCGTAGATTCTGTGAGCAATAATCTCACTGCCGTCAAAACCGCGCCAACGGAAATTGCCATTCCATTTGCCGGGGCGCATAAAGATGTAGTTCTGATAGCCTGTCTTCTTGAGTATCTGCACAAGACCGCGTGAGTGACCGAAGGGGTCAAAGTTTATGGCTGTAACAGGCTTTACACCAAACTTTTCCATAAAATATTCGTTGCCAAGATAAATCTGCTCCAAAAGGCTTTCACCTGAGGTCATAACACAGTCGGGTTGCAGATACCATCCGCCCATAATGACCCACTTGCCCTCTTTAACAAGCCTTTTTATGCGCTCGAAGAGCTCCGGCTCGTACTCTTCCACCCACTCGTACAAAAGTGCCTCGTTGTGGTTGAATATAAATCCGTCATATTCCTCGCAAAAATCTGCTGCAACACGGAATGTGGAAATCGCCTCTGCAGCACCCTCATTCCAACGCCATAACCATACAGGGTCAAGGTGTGCGTTACAAAGTAAATGTATTTTTTTCATAGTGTTATCTCCTGTCAAGTTCTGCAACTTTTCTTAAAATATCCATTGATGGACCGGGAATTCTGCCCAAATGGTCAGGTCCAACATTAAGAAGGTAATTTATACCCAATTCATTAAGGTGCTTTTTATTCTTATAAAGCTCCTCGGGTGATTTCCAATTATGGTCGCGGTATGAAAATCCCCAAGAGTTATTGAGAGTACAAGCGGATTCATAAAGCCCGAATTTACTGGGTTTAAAGCCGTCAATACTTTGGTAATTCACCTTGGATGGGTCGATTTGTGAAAGCTTTTCCCATTGTTCCTTGCTTTCGGGGATTTCATTGTCACCCAATGAAACATAATCATAAGCACCATTACCAAGACGGGAGTTTATAAGGCAGTCAGGCTGAAGCCTTTTGACCGTGTCATATATTTTCTGGCTCTGCTCCGGACGGAGTGTCATTGGTACATCAAACCATGCAAGAAAAACATCACCATAGTTTGTCATTATTTCCTCAATCTGCGGGAGAATTTTGTTCTGGAAGCAGATGTCAAAATTCTTTTCTTCAGGGTTTGGGAAATCCCAACTATTGTCCCATGTAACACCGGAGCAACCCATATGGTTTGATAAATATCCGCCACCGTGCTTCTCGTGCCAGTCAAGGTCTTGTGAATAGTAAAAGCCTAATTTTACTCCGTGCTTGTCACAAGCCTCGGCAAGCTCAGCGATAATATCCTTGCCGTAGGGGGTAGCATCCACCACGTTGTATTTATCCACCTTTGAGTGAAAAAGCGCAAAGCCGTCGTGGTGCTTTGTTGTAACAACAAAGTATTTCATACCACACTCTTTTGCAAATTTTATAATAGCATCGGCATCAAAATAAATGGGATTAAACACCTTCGCCAACTGTTCATATTCCTTGATTGGAATAGCAAAGTGAGAGCCAATCCATTCGGCATAATTATCACCGAATTTCCCCTTGTATTCGCCACCTAAAACAGAATACAGACCAAAGTGCATCATCATACCGTACCCTGCTTGTTTGAAAAATTCTACATTGTTCATATAATCACCTGCAATATGATTTTTCTACTCTGAATTTTATATCATAGGAACGAGTGTTGTCAAGTAATTAGGTGTTAATGTAGCGGTTATCAATTCTAAAAATATTTTTACTGTTTATTGCTTTTGGGTGGTTGGTGTAGTATATTAAACTATATATTTACATTTAAGAGGTTTGCTATGAAAACTTACGGAACATATTTTCAAAATAATGAAAAAGAGCCTATAAAATATGGTGAAATTAACCTTATAAATCCCTTAAGGCAACGCCTTCGCGGTGAACCTGCTTTAGAGGGTGTTGAGGCACTTCCTGTTTTTCAGGGCTTTTGCGGTACAGATTTTGAACTTATGAAAATGGGCAGAAACTTCAAGCTTTCTGCCAAATTCCCCGAGGGTGAAAACCGCCTTATAAATGGTCACGAGGGTGTTGTGTGGGTACCATCACAAAATCGCTTTGCAATAGTGCTTATCCGTGGTGGTGATAGCTATGACCCCACTCGTTATACTGAGGATGAAACATATTTTGAATATGGCTGTGACGGTGCAGATGGTCTTTTTTGTGACAAAAACTATTTTAATCCCCATATGCTTCTTCCATTGCCCGAAAGGTATAACGGTCTTACCAAAATGCCCTTGAGTGTTGCTAAAAGACTTTCCTTTGCCGACCCTTATGCTTGTGCAGTATTTCAGCTTGAGCGTATGGAGGATTTGGGCTCTGCTCACAATTTCAGGGTTGTTATGGCAAAGCAGAAATGCACAGAGGCAGAGGCTCGCAAAATTGCTGAGGATGAGATTTTTAATAAAACCGTAATTTTCGGTCTTGGGATGACAGGTCTTTTTATTGCCGACCAGATAAAGCGCAATCACCCCACCGCTGAGATTGTCTTTGTTGGCAGAAGTAGTGAGGATAGTAAAAAGGTTGTTTTCTCAAAGGAGATTACAGGCGGTAGTTACATTTGCACAGCAGGTCTTTCACAGAGTGAAACTGCTCAAAAGATTAAAGATACCCTCGGTGGCAGAGCAACACTTTTTGTGGGCACAAGCGGTACAGATATTGAGCATAAAATTGCCTTTGATGAGGGTGTGCTTGGTTGCAACGGCATCTATAACAGTTTTTCTCTCGGTCCAAAGGTACAGTATGACACAATGCCCTTCGGCTTTCAGAATCACCTGGTTTTTGCATCAATCAACTTCAGACAAGCTCATATGGAAAAGGCCATTGATGTGCTTGTTGACAGCAGATATGACGAGGTTGTTGAACTCATAGAAAAAGACGAATTTATTGAAAATCCCCTTGATGCCTATGAAAATAAGATTTTCTGTAAGGGTGCACCCCTTAAAACAGGCGTTATATGGAATAAGGAATTTATTGCAGAGGATGAATGATTATGAAAGCTATTGTAATACCCCAGCCAAATGAAATTGAAATACGTGAGGTACCAATGCCCGAAGTAAAAGAGGGCGAGGCACTTTTAAAGGTTGAGTATGTAGGCATCTGTGGTGCAGACGTTGCTTCATTTACAGGCAATCAGCCTTTTACATCATATCCCCGGATCCCCGGTCACGAGTTTTCTGCAAGTATTGTGGAAATTCCTGAAAATGATAAGGGATTAAAGGTAGGCGATATTGTAACCTGTAATCCGTATTTCAACTGCGGTGAATGCTATTCTTGTCAACGCGGTTTTGTGAATTGTTGTACAGATAATCAGACAATGGGCGTACAGCGCGATGGTGCATTCTGTGAATATATTGCAATGCCCGTTGAAAGGATTTATCCCGGTATGGGCTTATCGGCACAGGAGCTTGCACTTATTGAGCCATTTTCAATTTCACAGCACGCTATTTCACGTGCGCAAATTAAATCAACTGACGATGTGCTTATTATCGGTGCAGGGCCTATCGGTCTTTTTGCATTACTTGCAGCACGACAGAAGTGCAAAAGGGTAGTTGTTGCCGATATTCTTGATAACAGACTTGCCCTTGCCAAAGAATACGGTGCTGCTGCGGTTGTAAACACAAAGGCACAGTCACTCTCCGATTTCACAAATGAATTCACAAAAGGCAACGGCTTTGATGTGTGCATTGAAGCCTGCGGTGCTCCCGAAACCTTCCTTAACTGCATAGATTCCGCGGCTTTTGCAGCAAATATTATTTTAATAGGCAACGGCAAGCG
>JAZRFZ010000079.1:0-8816 GCA_045643925.1 Acutalibacteraceae bacterium
TAAGCGGTTCAGGGATTATACCCACGGGAGAGCCTCATTCCCGATAACAGAATTATATCACAAGTAAAAACAAAAAGCAATCCCACTTGTTTTGCCTCTACATATTCAAGTTTGTCGAGTTGATTATATCACCAATCAACAACTAAAGCAATAAAAGAAAAGAACAGATAACTGATGCTATCTGTTCTTTCTTGGTCGGAGTGAGGTGATTCGAACACCCGACTTCTTCGTCCCGAACGAAGCGCTCTACCAAACTGAGCCACACCCCGATGTGTGTTTTTATTAAATTTTTTTGTTTTTCTGTTTGTGGGATGTTATGTGGTCATTTCGTTTTTTTGAAGTATTTTTCAAAATTTCTGAAATGATGTAATCCCAAGTGCATCAAGGCTTGTAGCAATTTTTGAATTTTGGTCGAACCGTGGGAACTGCGTTTTCCCGAACGAAGCGCTCTACCAAACTGAGCCACACCCCGAAAAAGATATTAAATTTAAAATTGGACGTTTTTTCTTACGAAAAAATCTTCGTCCCGAAGGTCGCGTTTTAACAAACTGAGCAACACCCCGGAATTATCAAGTTGTCAGCAAAAATTTGATTTTGACTGTGCTATTATACATTATATGCTTGACATAATCAAGTGTTAATTAAATAAATTTTTTCAAACATAAAAAAAGCACCGATTCACAAGGAACCGATGCTTTGATTTTATTTAGAGTGGGTTAAGTGTATCCGAACCAGCCTTAAATGGCGTGGTTTCGGTACTTTTGCCCGATTTGCCTTTGAAAGGCGCCAGCCTATCTGCAGTCAAATACGAACAAAATTCCTCGAACCCTCATCCATTTAAGGTCGAAGAATTTTGTGATTAAGTATTTTTCGCTCAGATGAGGCAAAAACGCAGCTAATCCTGACGGATTGGCGAGTATTTTAACGAAATATGAGTGGAAAAGACTATCCCAAAATCTGATTCGGATACACTTTACCCACTCTAATCAATATGCACAATGGTACACTTTTCCGCCGTGGAAATCTATATTTTTGTATTCCATAAGCTCACTCACAGTTACAAGGCAATAGCCTTTGTCCACAAGCCATGGAACGATTGTTTCCGTAGCACTTGCGGTGGATGAATACAGGTCGTGCATCAGCACGATTGAGCCGTTGCGCACATTATTTTTTATCTTTGACACAACAGATGAAGCGTTACGACTGCTCCAGTCAAGGGTATCAACATCCCATCCAACGAAGGGCTGTTTGACAGTACTCAACACGCGTGAATTAACTTCTCCGCCGGGTGCTCTCACAATAGTGGGATACTCCCCTGTTACATTATAAACCGCTGTATTTGTTCTGTTTATCTGGCTGACAATAGTGTCATACCCTACCGATGTCAATATGGTATGACTATATGTATGGTTGGCAATTTCACAACCCATATTATATGCACGTTTTACCGTGGAACGGTAACTGCTCACTCTGTTACCCACAACAAAGAATGTTGCTTTTGCATCGTATTTCTCAAGTGTATTGAGAATTCTGTCAGTAACAGGTGAATATGGGCCGTCGTCATAGGTAAGGGCAACCATAGGCACAGATGGGTCAAAGCCCTTTATTGATGAGCTGTTCGACACAAGATTGGTGCTAGTAACTCGTACTCTGTAATAATTAAGAACACCCTTTGCGTAGCCCTTATCAACCATCTTAAGTGTATTAAGACCACCGATAGCAGAAATCTGTTTCCAACCGCCGTTTACTCTGCGATCAATGGCATAACCCATTCCCACAGGTGCCTTTGTCCAGCTGATTATCACACCGCCCGAGCCGTATGAGAGGCTGACCCTCGGTGATGCATAGAATGTTGTTTTTACACCTGTCAGGTTATAGCTACCCTGTACATTACCTCTCAACTGTCGGATAGTGTAAACATAAGTTTTTCCCTGAACAACACTCTTATCGACAAAGTAATTATTATCACTCTGCTTTGTGGTTTTAATAAGCCTCCAGGAGGTTTCATTAGGTGCTTTACGGTAGATTTTGTAGCCCGTCGCAGAGGGCATTTTTGTCCAACTCAGCATAATTCCATCAGGTGTGCAACCCAGGTTCAGATTGGGCTTTTTAAGCACGATTGTATTTGTGCCCTTACTGTCACAAGCACTGTAATTGCCCAAGCTACTTACCGCTCTGACGGTATAGGCGAAGTAAACGCCATTTGCAACGCGACTGTCCTGCAGATATGTATTTGCACCTGTATAAACAAGCTTCCACGATGTGTTAATTGTATCGCGTCTGTACACCATATAGCGTGTTGCACCCGCAACCTTTGACCAAGTGAGATACAAGCCATCCTTGGCATTGAAAAGCTGATTTATTGCGGGTTTGGAAACGTATATTCCTGTTTTACCCAAGCTTTCATAGCCACTTATAGAACCGTTTTTCACGGCTTGTACGGTATAGGTGCACTCATCACCGCTTTTAACGTTGCGGTCAACAATGCATATCGCTTTACCACTTGTTTTGGTAACAAGTTCCCAACTTCCGTCCGTCGATTTTTTATAAACACGGTAGCCGTCCGCATCCGCTGGACCCTCCCATTTGAAGCATGTGAATCCGTCACCATTTGAAACGCTTATAACAACAGGTGCTTTGACAAAAATGCCCGATTGTCTGAAAGATGGATAACTTACATAATCCTTAAAACAGGCTTCAACACTGTAAGTATGACCTTTGCCGTGTGTCACAGACATATCAGTATAACTGAGCGTATTTCCGTCAACTGTTGCAAAGGGTGACTTGCAACCATCCTTATAAAGCCTGTATTCAGTTGCTCCTGCTACTCTCACCCATCCAAACACAATACCCTGAGTATTATTAAAAGCACATGTTATTTCAGGCACATTCATGTGCATAATCTCAGTTACCTGACTTTCGATTTCAGTTTCACCCGAATTTGCGGTAACAATATATTTATACAACACACCGCTTTCAACATTCTCATCAAGATATTCAGTAATATCCCCTTTGACCTCAGCCACCAATATGGGAGCTTCCTCCCCTTGGCTTCGGTATATCTGAAACATTTCTGACTGAGAGCCATACTCCCAGACAATCTGTACTCCGTTTTCGGCGTTATATACTGCAACATCCACAGGTTGGATTTCCGTTTCCCCTGTGGCAAAGCAAGTCAATCCCATAACCGCCAACAAAACAAACATAACCGCCAATCCTATAATGCACTTTTGTTTTTTCGACATACAAACACCTCTTTCGTCTTTGTAACAATTATAGCAGATATTGAATTAATTTAACAAGCAAAAACTAATTACTGTTATTTTAAACTAAACGCAGCTCTCATATTTGTGCACTTTTGATATTCAAATTTCTTGCCAATGATTTTGTTTTGCTATATAATGTATTATGTATGTTAATATGCGGAAAGGCGGCGTATTTTTTTGAACATTATTGTTGTGGGAATCGGTAAAGTCGGTTACACAGTCGCTGAGCAGCTTGCCCAGGAAGACCACGATATCATTATAGTTGACACAGAAGAAAGCGTAATAAACGACACCTTACAGGATATTGACGTTATCGGTGTTATCGGTAATGGTGCCACATCAAAAACACTTATTGACGCTGGTGTTGAAGAAAGTGATATGGTCATTGCCCTCACAGGCAGTGACGAGGTAAACATTCTCTGTTGTCTAATCGCAAAGAAGCTCGGTGCAAGACACACCATCGCCCGTGTCAGAAACCCCCAATACAGCGGTGATTTGCACATCATCAAGGACAGTCTCGGTCTTACCATGGCAGTTAATCCTGAGCGTGAAGCAGCCGCAGAATTCCTCAGAACCCTTGAATTCCCTATTGCCCGAAATGTAAGTGTTTTTGGTCAGGGCAAGGTTGATATTCTCAGCTTCGTTGTCAACAAAACCTGCAATCTGATAGACAAGCCTCTCAAGGATTCTTTTGCAAAAATCAAGACTCCTGCACTCGCCTGTGCTGTTGAAAGAGGAAATGATGTGTTCATTCCCGACGGTAACTTTGTAATCCGTGAAAATGACACCATTGCGGTGCTCACATCAACAAAAACCGCCTCGGAGTTTTTCAAGAAAATAGGCTTCAAAACAAATGATATCAAAAACATTATGATTATTGGTGGCGGTAAAATTTCCGTATATCTCGCAAAGCTCCTTAATCACATAAATGTAAACACAACAATAGTCGAAAAGGATCTTGATGTCGCCAAAAACCTGAGCAGTATGCTGGATAACATCAACATTGTTCATGGTGACGGTACGAATCGTTCACTTCTGCTTGAAGAAGGCATAAAAGATGCAGACGCCTTCTGCTGCCTTACAGGTATCGACGAAGAAAACATCGTTCTTTCACTCTTTGCAAAGAGTGTTAATTCCAAGGTAAAGACTATTGCCAAGGTTAACCACACACTTTTCCGAGAGGTTCTCAAAACCCTGGATATTGACAGCGTTATTTATCCCAAATTCATTACTGCCAACATTATTCTTAAGCAGGTTCGAGCAATGGGTTCAGGCGACCATGGCGATAACGTTAAAACCCTTACACGAATCATCAACAACAAGGTGGAGGCAATCGAGTTCTCCGTGGCTCACGACAGCCGACTCATTAACAAGCCCATCCAGGAGCTCAGCTTGCGCAAAAATATTCTTTTGGGCTCCATTACCCGCGGTGATAAGGTTATAATACCCAACGGTTCCGACATTCTCTGCCCCGACGACAGGGTTGTTATAATCACCGCCACAGAGCGACTTTCAAATCTTGACGATATTTTAGACTAATTTTTGGAAATAAGGTATTTAATATGAACAAAAGAATGACGGCTTATGTGCTGGGAATGTTACTTTTGTGCGAAGCCGGTTTATTACTGTTACCTCTTGCAATAGCCTTCATATATGGTGATAAAACAATATCTGATTTTCTACTGACAATCGGTATTTTGTTACTTGCAGGCGGTGCTCTCGCATTGCTTAGACCAAAGGACAAAACAATTTATGCCCGTGACGGACTTGTTATAGTTGCCCTTGGTTGGATAGCACTCAGTCTTTTCGGTGCGCTCCCCTTCTACTTCAGCGGTGAAATCCCCCGATACATTGATGCTCTCTTTGAGACTGTTTCGGGTTTCACAACAACAGGCTCAAGCATATTGACTGATGTTGAAGTAATGTCAAAGTCCTTGATTTTCTGGCGTAGCTTTACTCATTGGATTGGCGGTATGGGTGTTTTGGTCTTTGTGATGGCTGTACTTCCTCTTTCGGGTGGTGGCGGTGACCTTCACCTTATGAGGGCAGAAAGCCCCGGCCCCAGCGTTGGTAAGCTTGTACCGAAATCAAACAAAACCGCACGAATATTGTACTTAATATATTTCGCCCTGACTATAATTCTGGTTGCATTGCTGATATGCGGCGGTATGCCCTTGTTTGATAGTATCACAATCGCATTCGGTACGGCAGGTACAGGCGGTTTCGGAATACTTAATTCAAGCATTGCGGGGTATAATACCTATTGTCAGGCAGTTATTGCCATATTTATGATGCTTTTCGGTATCAACTTCAACTTTTATTTCCTGTTATTGTTTAAACGATTCAAAGATGCTTTACGAAGCAGTGAGCTTTGGACATATCTGGGTATTATGGCAACGGCAATTACAGTAATCACCATAAACATCCACACCCAATTTGAAAGTGTGGGAAAAGCTCTTCACCACGCGGCATTCCAGGTCAGCTCGGTTATGACCACAACAGGCTATTCCACAGTTGATTTCAACAAGTGGCCTGAATTAAGCCGTATGGTTATGCTTATGGTAATGTGCATCGGTGCCTGTGCAGGTAGTACAGGTGGCGGTTTTAAGGTTTCGCGTGTTATAATCCTCTTCAAAAATGCACTTAAGGAGCTACGCAGTATTTCACATCCGCGTTCAATCAAGGTAATAAAATTTGACGGCAGAGTTATCTCCGACGAAACAATGCGCGGAACACTTGCTTTCCTTACACTTTACGTTGTGTCGTTCTGTGTTTCGGTGCTTATTGTTTCCGCTGACAAAACCGATATGGTATCCAATATCACAGGCGTTGTCGCTACACTTAATAACATCGGTCCCGGTTTCGGCATCTGCGGTGCCACCGGCAACTTCAGTTCATTCAGTGATTTATCAAAAGTTGTTTTCATTGCAGATATGCTTTTGGGAAGACTCGAGTTGTTCCCCTTAATCTGCTTATTTATCCCCCCTCGCAACAGAGCAAAACTAACACTATTTGGAAAGGAATTACGCAAAAAATGAGAGAAATCAAAAATATCAATTCAGGTTGGCTTTTTTCAAGCACAGAAAAATCTGCGCCCTCTGTTTTACCCACAGACTGGCAGACACTTGACCTTCCCCATACCTGGAACGGCACAGACGGTCAGGACGGTGGCAACGACTATATCCGTCAGGCATGCTACTATGCAAAAGAAATTTTAAAATCAGATCTTACCGGCGAGGAAAACTACATCGAATTCGATGCAGTAAACTCATCAGCAGAGGTTTTCTGGAATGGTGCTTCACTCACCATACATCACGGCGGTTATTCACGCTTCCGTGTAAAAATCCCGGCTGATAACATCAAGGACAGCAACCTTCTTGTTGTTTGTGCGGACAACTCACCTAACGAAACAGTTTATCCTCAGGTTGCAGACTTTACATTCTATGGTGGTATTTATCGTAGCGTAAAGCTTCTTTGTGTGAACAAAACACACTTCGACCTCGATTATTACGGTGCACCCGGAATCATGGTTACACCCGTAGTTAACGGCAAAAATGCAGATGTTACCATTGAAAGCTTTGTTACAAACCCCGACGGTGCAACAGTAAGCTATAAAATTTTTGACGGTGACACAGTTATCTGTGAAGCACAGGCAGACGCCAAAAGCACAAAGGCAACCATTACTATTGAAAACGCTCACCTTTGGCACGGCAGAAAAGACCCCTTCCTTTACACTATGGAGGCAACCCTCACAGTAAATGGCGAGGCAGTTGACTCTGTTTCCACAAGATTCGGTTGCCGTTCATTCAGTGTTGACCCTGAAAAGGGCTTTATTCTCAATGGTGAGGAATATCCCCTCAGAGGTGTTTCTCGTCACCAGGACTATCCCACAAAGGGTAACGCACTTTCTTATGAAGACCACAAGCGTGATATGGATCTGATTATGGAAGTGGGCGCAACAACAATCCGCCTTGCCCATTATCAGCACGCACAGGAATTCTATGACCTTTGCGATGAAAACGGTCTTGTTATCTGGGCAGAAATCCCCTATATCTCACGCCATATGGAAGGCGGTTATGACAATACAATCAGTCAGATGAAGGAGCTTGTAGCACAGAACTACAACCATGCTTCAATCTGCTTCTGGGGACTTTCAAATGAAATCACCATTGCCGGTGCAGATGACCCCCACCTTATCAAAAACCACAAGGACCTTAATGATCTTGTTCACAAAATGGACAACACACGTCTTACAACTATTGCAACAGTTACAATGTGTTCAATGGACAATGAGTACGTTCACATCAGTGACGTTCTTTCATACAACCACTATTTCGGTTGGTATGGCGGTACCACAGATATGAACGGCAAGTGGTTTGATGACTTCCACAAGAAATATCCCAACAAGGCAATCGGCTTGAGTGAATATGGTTGCGAGGCTCTCAACTGGCACACTTCCGAGCCATCACAGGGCGACTATACTGAGGAATATCAGAGCTACTACCACGAAGAGCTCATTAAACAGATTGCCGAACGTCCCTACATCTGGGCAACTCAGGTATGGAATATGTTCGACTTTGCCGCTGATGCCCGTGCAGAGGGTGGCGAAAACGGTATGAACCACAAGGGTCTTGTAACATTTGACCGTCAGTACAAGAAGGACTCCTTCTATGCTTACAAGGCATGGCTCAATCCCGAACCCATGGTTCACGTCTGTTCAAAGAGATATATTGACAGAGTTGAGGATGTTACAAAGGTTACAGTTTACTCAAACTGTCCTGAGGTTGAACTCTTTGCAAACAGTGTAAGCGTTGGCAAGCAGGCAAAGGGTCAGTTCCCATTCTTCTACTTCGATGTAAAGAACGAAGGCGAAACCACACTTGAGGTTAAAGCAGGTGACCTTACAGACACCGCAACAATCCGCAAGGTTGATAAGCCCAACGAGGATTATATAATGAAAGAGGAAAACCAGGTTATCAACTGGTTTGAAATCACTACTCCCGTTGGCTATTACTCAATCAACGATACAATCGGTGACATTATTTCCTCATTCAAGGGTAAAATTGCTCTTTTCAAGCTTCTTATGCTTATGAAGAATGTTATGTCACAAGGCTCAAAGAGTGGTAAACCCGAGGTTATGGGCTTCAGCTTTGATATGGGCAGCATCAACAAGAGTATGATTCAGTCACTCTTCGGTATGGTAAAGGGCTTTACCATTAAGCGTGTATTTATGATGTTGGGTAACAAGTTCACCAAAGAGCAGATTCTCGAAGTAAACGCTAACCTCAACAAAATCAAGAAAAAAACAAAAAAGAAATAATTCGGATGTGATTTTTTGGCACAGACTCTTGCAACAATAATGGCTATTTTTGCCATAATAGGTGCATTGGATAAAATAACAGGCAATCATCTGAAGCTTGGCGATGAATTTGAAAAGGGACTTCATACACTTGGTCCCCTTTCACTTTCAATGCTTGGTATGATGACAATCGCCCCTGTACTGGCAGACCTTATGCTACCGCTTATTACCCCCGTGGCAAAGCTTTGTGG
>JAZRFZ010000080.1:0-1732 GCA_045643925.1 Acutalibacteraceae bacterium
TTATAAACTACCTTACCACCGCATACCGTCAGCACACATTCGCTCTGAACGGGTACGCCTTCGAAGGGAGTAGCCTTACCTTTTGAAAGGAAGTCTGCGGAGTTGATTGTTACATCCTTCTCCAAATCCCACACAGTGTAATCAACACCCAAGGGAATATTAAACCTCTTACGGGGATTGATTGCCATAAGCTCAATGAGCTTTTCCAATGTAATAACCCCTGTTTTCACAAGGTTGGTGTACATAACCTGGAACGCGGTTTCGATACCCACGATACCGAATGCACTACCTTGGAGACCTTTGCTCTTTTCCTCTTTTGAGTGGGGCGCGTGGTCGGTGGCAATCATATCGATTGTGCCGTCCTTAATACCCTCAATAAGTGCAAGTCTGTCCTCCTCGGAGCGCAGAGGCGGATTCATCTTGAATGAACCGCTTTCCTCAAGGTCGTTGTCGTCAAGCACAAGGTAATGGGGGCCTGTTTCACAGGTAATGTCAACACCCTCTGCCTTGGCTTTTCTTATAATATCAACACTCTCCTTTGTGGAGATGTGACAAACGTGATAACTGCAGCCCGTTTCCTTCACAAGCTCAATATCCCTTGCAATGGGCTTCCACTCACTCTCGCTGCATATACCCTTGTGACCGTGTTCTTTTGCGTAGGCACCGTCGTGGATATATCCGCCGTAAAGGAGTGAATTATCCTCACAGTGAGCAACAATCATTTTACCAAGGGACTTTGCTTTGAGCATTGCCGCCCTCATCATATCGTCACTCTGCACACCCTTGCCGTCATCGGAGAACGCAAAGGCGTCATCTGCCATAGCATCCATATCAGAAAGCTCTTCGCCCTTCTGACCTACAGTAATTGAAGCATACGGATAAACATTGATACAGGCATCCGCTTTTATGAGGTCTGTCTGCATTTTCAGGTGCTCGGCACAATCAGGCACAGGGTCAAGGTTAGGCATTGTGCACACCGCGGTGTAACCACCCCTTGCAGATGCCTTACAGCCTGTTTCAATAGTCTCTTTATAAGAAAAACCCGGCTCACGAAAATGCACATGCACATCGCAAAAACCGGGAAAAATAATATATCTGTCAGAATTGAAAACAGAAAGGGTATCGTCAGCAGACAAATGACCTGCAACGCCCTCATAAAAAGGCGCTTGTCCCATTCCTGCATCAGCAAGTTTAATTGTTTTGACTTTGAGCTGCTGTGTCATAATAATCCCTTCCGAAAATTGTTTTATAAAAAAATTAGCCCTGCACTTGGCAAGGCTGAACACACAAAAACATTGATACGGCGCACCGTACCTAACATATTTAATATTCAATCTTGCCGACATCTCTGTATCGACTTAAAGACCTTAATAATAATATCATAACCGTCCTGTTTGTGTCAATAGAACAGGGCGGTTTTTATGAATCCGAAAGCGTAGTTTTTAGGTAGAAATTTTCACGCTTTTTTAGTTAATTTTAACGAATATTATTTTTTGTAATACTTACCTGACTCTTTAAGGTAATTTATAAGCATCAGCGCCCAATCGGTCTGAATCATATCATAACCCTTGTCTGCAAGCCAACCCCAACCATAATCCTCGCTTACTGTAAAGGCGGTATCATCACTGTGACCACCTGCAAGCTGTTCCTTGTAATCATAGATTATGGAATTAACCCACACCAGCTTGCCGTCGCGATGCATCATATCAATAAACTCCGGGTTTGCCATATA
>JAZRFZ010000081.1:0-8611 GCA_045643925.1 Acutalibacteraceae bacterium
ACAATGCAGGGCAACATCTGTTTTACTCAAAACAAACAGCCCTTCAATAAAGGCAACCTTCCAAGGGCGTAAGCGAGAACAAACAGGCACGGTGGCAAGTTTTTCTCTCGATGGATTCAACCTGGACATTTTCTACATTGAACGTGGCAGGACTGCTTATGCACAACAGACTCTTTGGCTGTCCTTCACCTTGGACTGTGACACCACACTGCCCTACTCGGTATATGATATCCTGTCTGTTATTGAGCCTGAAAACTTTAATTGCTACACCTTCACTTACGTTGACTCGCAAGAGTTGATGCGTGACTGCTTCGGTGAAATCAACGGACTTTTAGAAAGACTTGTACCCACACTTTCAGAATTTCTTAAGGATGGCATCAACAAAAACCGCCTTATTGATTCGCAGAAAAAGGCGATTAACCGCTACTTCGGTGATTCTGTTATCGAAAGCAGTGAAATGATTGGCGCTGCAGCAGATAATATTATAAATATGATGCTCCGCAACTTCCACGAGGCTCAGATTGAGTGTGCCGTAATCGGCGGTCAAGGTCTTTTCTATGAGGGCAAGGATGAAAAAGCCCTCAAAAAGCTAAAAAAGGCAAAGTACCGCACCGCTTATCACGACAACCTTGTAGCGTTTTTGGAGAATGGCGGTACATCCGCCTGTGTGACGCCCGTTGCCCGCAAGGCGTCTGCCCACAAGGGTGCCGTACGCCACGGTCAGGGTGTGTCGGGAGTTTTCAAAATCCTTGGTGTTGCCGTGGCTATTGATATTCCTGTTACCGCATTTCTCGTAGGATTTTTCTACATTGTCTGCTCGGTAATGTTCAAGGATAGCCTTTTCTACACAGGCTTTTATGAAAATGTTTTTCTGATGCCATTTTTCGGTAGTCTATTTGCCGTAGGGCTTTCAATCCAACTGCTCAACCGCAAGCCTAAGGAGAAAGAGGACAACAAGTCAGTTCACACTCCCGAAGCACCAAAAGCCATAAAAAGCTTCTACAAATACCTTACCATCTTCGGTGAGTGTCTTGCACTTTTCGGTTGTCTGTCAAGCATCTTTTCCACCACCGTTTTCTATAAGGACAGCTTCCGTTATTCGCAGGAGGACTTTCCACTTTCCCATCAGGAGTGCAGATACGAGTCCGTTGACACTATTGCACTTGTAGAGGGCTATACAGAAAACGAAAAGTACCACGAGCAAAAGCACGTTGCAATAGTTACAAAAAGCGGTACTGTAATCGACCTGTATAATTCAACCTTCCTTTCCGCTGAGGATATATTTGAAAATTTATCATTTACAGGTGACTATGATATAAAAACCAAAACAGTTAAAACAATCGAAGAATTAAAATAAAAATTACCCTTTGACTTTCACAGGAAAGCCAAAGGGTTTTCTCATATAAAATTACAACTCGATTTCACCTGTCAGATGTAAATCTCTTGAAGATGAACCTGCACTGATTTTAAACATGCCGGGCTCCACAACCCACTCATAAGCCTGATTCATAAGGCGGAATGCATTATAACCAAGGTTGAATTCAAGGGTTTTCTTCTCGCCGGGTGCAAGTGTAACACGCTTGAAGTCCTTAAGAAGAACTCGGGGTGTTACAACGGAGCTCTCGCAGTCCTCAACGTAAATCTGTACAACCTCGTCACCTGTCACGTCACCTGTATTTTTAACAATAACTGTAACCTTAACATCTGTGTCACCTGTCTTTTCAAGGGTGAGATTTTTATACTCAAAGGTTGTGTATGACAGACCAAATCCGAAGGGATAAAGTGCATCGCCCCTGCCCTCGTAATACTCGTTACTTGCGCCGGGAAGCATTGAATAGTAGCAGGGAATCATTGTTGACCTGCGAGGTAACGAGAAGGGCAATTTACCGCCGGGGTTCACATTACCAAGAAGCACATCACAAATCGCCTGAGGTCCTCGCTCACCACCAAACCAACAGGAAAGCACAGCGTTGCACATTTCACCTTCCTCTTTTATAACCAATGGTTTGCCGTGAATCATAACAAATACCATAGGCTTACCTGTTTCGGAAAGCTTTTTCATAAGCTCACTCTGTTTACCGCAGAGTGTAAGCTCACATCTGTCACGACCCTCACCGCTTGAAATTGTGTCGTCACCGCCACAGAAAATAATCAAATCGCTTTCGCGGGCAAGCTTCACCGCTGTTTCCATATCCTCGGTGTGAGCTTCTGCCTGAATACCTGCCAGGTGGTGCTGGTCGCCAAGGGCAAATTTAAAGTCATCACCGCTTATACCGCAACCGTCACACTGCATAATCTCTGCATCGGGCAACATTTCTTTGAGAACCTTATAGATTGTTTCAAGCTCTCTGTCAACAATCTTCGCAGAATAACCGCCAAGACGGACTTTATCTGAAGAAGGTCCGATAAGGGCAATCTTCTTATATTTATTCTTATCAAGGGGCAAAATGCCGTCATTTTCAAGGAGTATAATTGACTTCTGTGCAATTTCAAGGGCAGTATCAAGGTGCTCCTTGCAGTTAATAACGTCCTTGTAGCCATCCTCATCTGTATATGGATTTTCAAACAGACCTAATTTAAACTTGAGCTTAAGAACGCGACGGCAGGATTCGTTAATGTTTTCTACATCAATCTTACCCTCATTCACAAGCTCTTCAAGTGAATCAACCCATAATTTGTTGGGATATTCGTCACCGCCCTGACAGTCAAGACCGTTTTTCTTTGAGAGGTAAATTGCGTCCTTGGGGTCTTTTGCCATCTTGTGAAGATAGTGAACTCGACGGAGTCCGCCCCAGTCGGAACGGCAGATACCGGGAAGTCCGTAACGCTCCTTAAGAACAGTTTTGAGGTAGTGACTTGATGTCATCATCAAATCACCGTCAATGGAGTTGTAGCTTACCATAACGTCGGTTGCGCCACCCTCTTTGATTGCCGCCTCAAAAACAGGGAGATAGCAGCTTTCGATTTCACGAAGACCTGCACGGGCTGTACCGCAGTTTACACCACCCTCGGGTATGCCGTGGATACAATAGTGCTTGGGCTCAGAAATAACCGAGTCCTTCTGTGAAATGTCACCGTTCTGATGACCCTTTACGATACCAACCGCCATTTTTGTTGAAAGGCATGTATCCTCACCAAATGTTTCCTCTGTTCTGCCCCAACGGGGATCGCGGGCAACATCAAGGTTAGGTGCAAGAATTTCGAATATACCCAAGGACCTTGTTTCCTTGGCAATAACACGACCTGCTCTGTAAGCATAATCGGGTTCAAATGTAGCCGCCCAGGCTGTGGGAATGGGAAGCACGGTTGCCCTTGTACCTGCAATGCCGTGAAGTGCCTCACCTGTGAATATAACAGGAATTCCAAGACGAGAATTTTCAATAAAAAACCTCTGCAATTTGTTCATAACCGCAGGTACGGAATAGTTATCGTGGAGATAACCAAGACCATCAGGGAAATCCTCGCGTAGCTTGTCCCAATAATAGTCAGATGTAGCAGTAACGGAGCAATTATCGTTAGGGTGTACCTCGGTGCAATACTGACTGCCGAACTTCATATCCAACTGAGCAATTTTTTCGCGCAGAGTCATACGGGAGAGCAAATCCTCTGCCCTTTCCTCCGGTGAAAGCTCGGGATTTTTATACAATGGTAAATCTGTCATAAAATAGCCTCCGCTATGTTAATTTTGCTTAAAGTTAAGAAATAAGGCTCTCTGCGAGAGCCTCTTTTCTTTTATTTTTTTAGAACACCTTAAACTCACCAAGACATACATTTGTTGTGTAAGATGTGCCTACGTAGCCTGAATCTACTGTTAAGGTAATGTAATCTGTTTCAACAGGCTTATCAAGATAAATTGTCTGATAGCCGTCACTTGCCGAGCTGTTGAAATCTGCCACAAAGTGCTGCTTTGTGCCGTCACTGAAGGTAAGTGTAAAACGCTCTATCTGACCGTTTTTGTGGAAAAGACCGTCATAGGAATGATAAAGATTACCATTAACAAGCATTATACCTGTAACCACACTTCTTTGTCCAAGGTCGAAGCGGATAGATGCACCTGCAGCACCGGTGTTAGCTGTGTTTACACACCAGCAAGAATCAAAATAGCCGTCAATAGCCTTGTTTGCACCGAATGAACGAGCTGCGTTTACGTCAGATGCACCAAGCACGCTACCGTTGAGCGTTGTTGCGGATTTTATATAAGGTGTATATGACACAGGCGGTACTACGGGCAGGGGCTCTGTAACAAGATTAACCTGCGGAGCAGCCTTCTGGGTGGTAGCTTCCTCAACGGCAGCTATTGCACCTGCTGTTTTATCCAAAGACTCCTGAAGCTTTTTAATGCCCATTTCACGGATAGTTTCAATTTCCTTTACAGCCTTGTTGTAAGTAATCTCACCATTCACGTACTCATCCTCAAGGGCTATAAGCCTGTCCTCAAGGGCTCCTGTAAGCTCCTTGTCAGTATTTCCGATGCCGTATTTTTTCTCATATAAGCTACTTGCTTCACTGTATTTACCATTTTCAAGGGCAATTACAATATCCTCATGTGATACGCTGTTTTTGGAAAGCATGAAAGCGCCTACAACACCAATTACAGCAACAAGCACGGCAATAATAACACATAGTGCAACTATAACAGACTTTTGTTTACCTTTTTTAACCTGAGGCTCAATCTGTGGCTGAAACTCAATATTATTTTCCATATATTTCCCTCCCGAAAATCTATAACATAACTATATCAAATTATTTTTTGTTTTTCAATCCATATTTTTAAAGTCCTCAACATAACCCATAACGCTCTGCTGACGCTTTTCCTGAAGCTCCGAGTACATCCACTCGCGCTTCTGGCGTGAAATGGGCCACAGGAACTTGGGCACAATTCGCAATATACCTGTTACGGTGGGAACGATTGTGCAAAGGGCAAATTCCCAGAACTTTGTTCTGTCGTTCTGTGTGCCTATTTCAAGACCCTGCACATAACCGATTTTCTTCATAATAAGGCTTGTAACCGAGCCCAGAAGTGCACTCTGTACCTTGAGTATAAGTCCTTTAGCAACACCTGTGGTGGCCTCCATACGATAGCCGTTTTTCCACTCGCAATAATCCATTGCCTCGTTCCACAAATCCGCATTTATAACCTTGGAAATACCCCATGACCACTTTACAAACCACTCCTTAAGACCGAATGCTATGCACATAGGAATAGTCTTTTTAAACATAGTTTTTTTCTTGGTCATACCAAACAGGAACAGGCAGATTGAAATCACGCTGTTATAAACGTCATTGAAAATCCACAATGACTTTGATGAAAACCGTTTTCTTAAGGGTGCAACAAAGGCATAGCTTATGCTACCATTCATTGACGACGGTATATTAAGTAGTGTAATAAGCGAATAGCTACCGAGAACGTCAATAAAGTAGTTTGTTTCACTCTTACTGATTGAGAAGTTACCCAAAAACTCTGACAAGCACATAAGAAGCACGGGATAGTTTGAAACAATAGCTCTCATACCCTCTTTTATGCTTGGTTTTTCAATAGACTGTGGCACTCGCTCCTTTGACTGCATAAAGAACCAGAAGGTGCAAAGGGATGATATAAGTGCCGTACCGCCACCCATCACAATAAACACAGAGCTGAGCTTCCATTTCACAACCTTGTTGTTTACAAGGTCGATGAGCACACCCATTATGTATCGTGGTAAGTCCTCACCCATATAGCCTGTAAGAAGCTCTGCAAGGGTTATGAGCCTTATTCGTTCATTAGGGTTAGGGGTGATTGTTGACATATAACCGCTTTTGGCAACGCTTGTAAATGTACCTGCGGTTTCATTGATAATTGCAAATATGTAATAGTAAATCAGCTTTGGCAAATGAGTACCGCCTGTGGTACCGAAAAACAGCGGTAAAAGCCAGGTAAAAATACTCATTACCGTAAGGGGCAACTGCATACCCACAAGATAAGGTCTGAATTTACCGATACGAGTGCGGGTGTTATCAACTATAACAGAAATAAATGTATCATTGACAACATCCCAGGCAGCAGTAACAAGGTTCATTACCGCGCTTACAGTAAAGTCAATATTAACAACGTCCCATATATAACGCTCAGAAAAAGAGTTGATGTTAAATGAGTTTGACCAGTCATTCATAAGATATGACACGGTCTCGCGCACACCCACGAAGTTATGACCCTCATAATATCTGACACTCTCTTTTTCGGGTGCATTTTCTGTGGCAGTTGTTTTAACTTCATTTTCGCTCACAAAAGCACCCCCTTAAGCATCCTCACCGTTTACATAAACGGGACATTGGTCGGTGAATATTTTACCCATATAGCAAAGTGTTACATTGATATATACAGGCTTCTCACTCTCTTTAAGCGCTGTAACATAGCCCATTTCATCAACAGCTGCTATGCTCTCATCAGATGAAAAGAATGCAACTGTATAGTCACTGTCATCATCCATAATTGCATTAACAGTAACAACTCCCTCATCACCCACACCAAGGTGCAAGGGCTGGTTTGTAAAGCTTATACCTGCATAGTAGTAGTCAAAATGCTCCGTCACCTTGTATGTAAATTCAAGTGAGTTTTCACCAAAGGCACTCATATCACCAATAAAGTTAACATCTGCTTTTACAGTATAAAATCTTGCAATTTCAAGATAAACAATTTCATCGGTAAAGCGGTTAATCTTTAAAACAAGGCTGAAATCGGCAGGGGTTACTGTGCTTTTATTTATTTTACAAACTGTTGATAATTCCTTTTTGAGCATTTCACCAACTTCGGGTAAAGCTTTTGTTCGGAATGTGTCAGCGGAATTGGTGCTTGCCCTTGCACCATTCATTTTAAATGTGACGTAATAGAAATCCTCATCAACAAGCACACCTTCATCGTTAAAAACCGGTTCTCCTTTTTCATCTGCAAGACCTGTTGTGTAATTTGAAGCTGTGTTTTCAGCATCGGTTAAATTAACCACAGGTCTTTCTTCAAACATATCACCAAATTTACCTGTGTAATCATCACCATACCAGCTGTCAACAGTAGGCATAATTTTGTTTTTGGCATATATAACAAGGCTGTTATCCACCTCTGCACCCTGAGTGTCAGTAACCTTAACTGATGAATCATCTACAGAAACATCAGTATATGAACTGACCTTTACAAATTTATTGTTGTGTGTTTCTTGGGTCAGTTTGAGTGCATAGTCGGAAAGTGCAGAAAAATCATTGTTTAATACCGTAGCGCTCTGCTTGGGTGCAGAATTTTCATCACTGCGGTTATTGTCACTTTCCACTTGCTTGACGGTGATAACAAGAGTCACCATACACAGCACGAGAGCAATAAAACTGCACAACCCGAAGATTATAAACTGTTTTTTCTTGGTCTGCTCCTTCTGAGCATTATTATCCTTACTCACGTGCTTCACCGCCCTTCGCATCAAGCACCATTTGTTTGCTCTTTTCCTCTTCTTCTAAACGCTTAGTACGCTCCTCTTCACTTTCAAAAACGGGAAGGGGCAGGTCATCAAGTGAAACTTCACCTGCTTTGACGCGTTTTTTCATTTCAATGCGCTGAAGGTCAACCTCTTTGATTTCGGGTTGAATGTTTTTCTTTATAACAAGGTGGTTCAGAATAAAAATGAGTACAAGTATTGCAAGGCAACCAAAGGCACCCACACCGGGTTTACCTACAAGGAATCCGCTTTCAGCCATTATTATGGGCATAAGGAAGCCTACAACTGCGGCACCGATACAAAAGGCACTGCCCACAAGAGCAAAGACTCTCATAATCCTTGCCGATTTCTGAATATTTATAAATGACAAAAGCAATGTGAGGAATATGCCCAGACCGGACAGAAAAATCAACACAATAAGCCCCAACAAGGCAACCATAACACCTGCCTGACGTGGTGCGTAACCGAGAAGACTTATAACTGCACCGAGAGTACCGTCAGAAAATGCAGAATAGATACCCCAGGCGCCGAAGCTGAACTCGGCACTCATAAGGGGTAATCGTGTTGTAACCGTTGCAAAGGGAACAAAAATTGAGGCAATGGCAACAACCATAGCAACAATACGCAAAATGGGTATTGCGCCCTTTATAAATGTTGTCTTAAGCTTTGAAACAAGAATCCTGAAGCCTGCATATTCAAGCTCACACTTTTTGGCGTCGCGGGTAAGCAAATCCTTTTGCTGACTGTAAAATATATTAACTCCGCAATGCTTACAGTTGGGTGCAAGTTCAAATCTGCCGATATTCTCTCCGCAATTAGGACACTTCATAGCTACACTCCCCTTTCGGGCTTATCTTTTAGGCATTGGTCTGTGCTTTGCAGTATAGTCAATCACATCAATGCGGATTATACCCACAACAGATGCCAACTTATCATTAAACTCAAAATCCATACCTGTCTGTGTTTTCATAAGGAATGTGAGAGCATCCTGCTTCTCCTGACTGTCTTCAACAATAACTGCTGTACCTCTGCCCATAAGGGATGTGTAGCTGATGCCGTATTTACAGGCAACATCACCCTCAAAGGGTTGAAGGTCACATTCCATTTCAAAAAACACCTTAGGATTTTTTCTGATAATATCATATTTTCTACCC
>JAZRFZ010000082.1:0-2473 GCA_045643925.1 Acutalibacteraceae bacterium
GTTGCAATCCTTGCCCACCGTTCAATTCTCAATGACGGTAAGCCCTATTACATACCCGACTACCGCGACGAGAAAACACGCGAGGAGCTTTTGAAGGACACAGACTCACCCTTCTATTACTCCGACGGCAGAGAGCCCACAATCCCCTGCTGCTCTATACACGACTATGCCCCCACAAAAGAGCAGATAGAGAATTATATTAAGCTTATGAATGAATAAAAATAGTCGGCAGTTGATTAGGGAGTGTAATTTACGCTCCCTTTGTCAACTGCCGATGTTTTTAATTATATCCCTTTGTAATCCCGATTAAAACCCACTTTTATTTACACAGCGCAAAATTCTGTTACCATCACGGCAAATGTCCACAACCGTAACAGAGATATTATCAAGGGCGAAGAAAAAATCCCGTGTTTTGACACCTAATGCGGTAGGTATAAGGTATTCAAGCATACCGTGGTGGCTGAATATTGCCACGCGCTGACCATAGGTGAATTTCTGTTGAAGATAATCAATGAATTTTTGTGCGCGCAAATCGTTTGCAGGTACACCCTCACAGCAAAAATCGTACTGGGTACCACCGAAAATATTATCGCACATCTGTGTATTGCCATAAATTTCTGACAGATACTCCTGACTGCAACCATAATAGCCGGGCGTACAACCGCACTCAATTATTTCAGGGCAGATATGCAAGGTGGGTTCGCTACCCTTTGCCCTGCCCACACCTGCGGCAGTCTTAAAAGCTCGTAACAAGGAGCTGGTTATAAGCGCATCAAGTTCAACATCCTTTAACTGCTGACCCAGGATATCACATTGTGCCTCGCCCTCGGGAGTGAGCTCACCGTCGCTTGGGTCACGCCCCGCCCAATCATCATAATTGGTCTCGGCATGGCGTATAAATACAAGCTGTAAAATGTCCTTATTTTTCATGAAAATCACTCCTCACTACGGTAATTGTAGCATAAGGCAATGCCTTTTACAATGATTTATTATTGAAAAACGGCTCCGTTTAAAACGAAGCCGTTTGCTTTCATTTGAGTTTTGAGTCCAGGACACCCTCTGTTGCCTGTTTGAAGTCTGCAACAGTTTTTTCGCGCCACTCTTTCTCTGTAGGATAGAACAACTCAAAGTAATTTTCGCGGACAACCTCCTCGGTTGTTTTGCTGCTTGTGGGATACCAATGCTGTCTGTTTTCATCAACAGTATATTTGAGCGAAAGAATTGAATCCATAAAGCTGTCACCGATTGTGCCAAATTCAAAACAGGTTGAGAACAACTCTTTTTCTGTCTTTTTGCTTTCTGCAAGGCGGTAGAAAAAGTCTGTTGTGTCGCCTGTTGTGGCATAAAATGACTCGGAATCGTGAGAGATTACGTAATCATAACCAAAGGCTTTCTTTGTTTCTGCCTCGGTCATTGTTTCATAGACAGAGTTGAAAATCACCATATTGTAACGTGGGCCATAGCCTGAGTGAATGTCTATGTGAACAATGTTTTCATAATCACCCTCAAGGCAATCATTAAACACACCCTTAAGGTATGTTGTTGATTTTTCGTCACCATTACCGCCGTAGTAAACACCCTGTGGGTATTCATACTGACCTGTCAGAAGTGCATCAGAAACCTTGTCCGCACCCTTTGTGAGAGCCTCTTTTGCAAGACTTGCATAAAAACCAACCTCGTGCCACAAAGCATTACCGATAGCGCCCTCAGGCTGTAAAAATTCTTTAACCTGGGGGTAATCCTTATTTGATGAAAGGTCGAAATTTTCCCAATCAAGAATAAAGTTACGGTTAAGGTCAACGTTGTTTTCGTTGTAACGGCGATAATGCTTCATACCGTATGGATTCACGTTTGCTACCACAAGCACACCTGTTGTGTTTTTATCGAGTGTAGTGTAAATTTCCTCGAAGAAAACATCAAGCATTACAGAGCCGATGTAGCCCTCCATACCATGAACACCCGTTGTGAGTACAACAAGATTTTTCTGCTCCTTGATGGCAGGAATATAAATGTTATCGATATAAAGATTATCGCTTTCGTCAACCATATATTCTGTATGTTGAACATTTACGCCGTCTTTTTTGAGGATATAAACTCTTTTCTGAAGATTATTTCTTACTTCATCATAATTAGTAAAAAAGGATTTGCTGTAATTATATTCCTCTGCAACCTCGGGCTGACGAGCGCCCATAAGCACAAGGTAAGGTCCGCCCACCGTAAGCAAAATGCTGACAACAAGCACAACACTCAGTATTGTAATCAGAACTTTTTTCTTTTTATTTTTCATTATTTACTCCTAAGGTATGTTCTGTTATTTCTCAAAATAAATTGCACCGCTTTGTGCAAAGGGTAATGGGGGAAGCTTCATACCCTTTTGCTCGGGGATTCGTGATGCTATTGCAAAATCATGAACCTTACTGTAAAAGAAACCGGGCTCAAACACCACGTGAGCACAAATAAAGCCATCTTTTTT
>JAZRFZ010000083.1:0-12007 GCA_045643925.1 Acutalibacteraceae bacterium
TAAAGACCACGATGCACTTATGTCTGCTAAGGAATACTTGAATAACGGTGCGGTAATCGGTATTTTCCCTGAAAGTACAACCATAAAACCCGAGGGCGTAAAATTTCTTCCGTTTAAAATAGGAGCGGTAAAAATGGCTTCCGACACAGGAGTTCCCATTGTGCCATTTACAATCAGCGGCAAATACAGATTGTTTGGCAAAAAAATTGAGATAGAGTTCCACGAGCCCATATATATCACAGGCTCGGATTTGAGTGAGGAGAACGAAAAATTAAGAGAAAGGGTAATTTCGAAATATAACTATGAAATCTGCAATTGATTTAAGTAAATATCCCATAACTAAAAATTCTCTATACCAGTTCATTGACAATGATGCGGAAATGGGCTTCCGCGTACCCGATGTGTCGATGTTCGGTATGTTCAAGCTTTCTGCAGAAGGACACCCCAATGCCTTTGCTTATGAATATTACGGCACAAAGTGTACCTATGCTGAAATGATAGAGAAGGTAGAATATGTTTCCAATGCCTACTATGAAATCGGTGTCCGTAAGGGTGAGATTGTTACCGTGCTTATGGCTAACACTCCCGAGGCGGTTCTTACCATTTATGCACTCAACAGAATCGGTGCGGTTGCCAATATTGTTCACCCTTTATCGGGTCAGGAAGAAATAAAACACTATATAAACAGTTCGGGTAGCCGCGTCCTTCTGTGTATGGATATGTGTGTGCCCAAAATCAAAAATATTGTAAATGAAACAGACCTTAGCAGAGTTATTGTTGCATCTGCAGGTGAGTCAATGCCAGTTGCTTTGAAAACTGCTTATTCCTTTACTAATAAGAATAAGAAGCATTTTCCTAAGGATGATAAACGCTTCCTTACCTGGAGCAGTTTTATGAAAAGGGTGAAAACCTGTGTTAAGGAGTATCTTCCAACAGGCGAGGAAAATGATGAGGTTTGTGTTATTCTTCACAGTGGTGGTACAACAGGTACACCAAAGGATATAATGCTTTCCAACAGGAACTTCAATTCCTTCAGTATGCAGGCAATTATCACCCTTTACGATGTTAGTGTGGGTGATAAAATTCTCGCCATTCTGCCCATTTTCCACGGCTTTGGTCTTGGCGTGTGCATCCACGTAAGCTTTTGCTTTGGTGCTTGTTCCGTGCTTATTCCTCTGTTTGATTCTAAAAAGTTTGGCAGTATTCTTAAGAAATATAAACCCACAATGCTCTTTGGTGTGCCTACTCTTTATGAGGCACTCACAAATGTGGAGGATGCAGATGCACTTGATCTGTCATTCCTTAAATATGCGGTGAGTGGTGGTGACAGTCTTCCCAAACCTCTTGAGGAAAAGGTGAACGACTTTTTCGAAAAGCACAATTCACAGGTTCGTATCTGCGAGGGCTATGGTATGACCGAGGGTCTTGCAGCACTCAGTCTTTCTGTTTACGACGGCTACAAATCGGGTACTATCGGCAAACCCCTTATCGGTAATAAGATGTGTGTTGTTGAGCCGGGTACAACAAATGTTTTACCTGCCAATGCAGACGGTGAACTTTGCGTAAGTGGTCCTACTGTTATGCTTGGTTACAGAAACAATGAGGTTGAAACCGCAAACACCCTTAAGGTGCACAAGGATGGCAGAGTGTGGCTCCACACAGGTGATATGGCTTCCATTGACGAAGAGGGCTTTGTTACCTACAAGCTGAGAATAAAAAGACTCATTATTTCTTCGGGCTACAATGTCTATCCCACACAGATTGAAAAGACTATTGAGGAATTACCCGAGGTTCTTAAGTGTGCAGTTGTTTCAATGCCTCATCCATATAAAAAAGAGGTAGCAAAGGCATTTATTATACTGCAGAAGGGTTATAGTGCGGATACTTTCACTGTTGATAAAATCAAACAGCATTGCAAAAAGAACCTTGCACACCACAGTGTACCGTATAAATATGAGTTCGTTAAGGAATTGCCTAAGACACCTTACGGCAAGGTAGATTTCCTTAAGCTGCAGAACGAAGCATAATACAGAATAGAATAACAAAACCGTCCGAATTTTATTCGGACGGTTAGTTTTATATTGTGGATTATTCGAAGAGATAAACTCTTGTTTCGTAAGGCTTTGTAATGAAGGTGTTGTCAGTAACAGTTGTGTCCTTGTAGTTTGAAAGTACACATTTACCCTTTGCAAGGTCAAAGCCCTTGGGAGCTTTGAAGCGGATGCCTTCCTCTGTGAAGGAGTTAACAACGAGAAGTCGTTTGCCTTCATAGTTTCTCTCGTAAACATACAAATCCTTGCTGCTCTTCATATGCTCTTTGTAGTCACCGTAAATAACGATTTCGTTTTCTTTACGGAACTTGAGAAGTGCACGGTAGAAGTTGAGGATACTGTCGGGGTCTTTTTCAGCGGCTTCAACGTTGATTTCCTTGTAGTTGGGGTTAACCTTGAACCAAGGCTCGTCTGCAGTTGTGAAGCCTGCATTCTTTGAGTCGTTCCACTGAACTACTGTTCTTGCATTATCACGTGAAGCGTAGTTTGCCAGGTTAAGTGCCTTTTCGTCACCCATAATCTTACGTGCAACGTTGTAGTTGTTGATTGTGGAAACGTCGGTGTATTCATCAATGCTCTTGAAGGGGTAGTTGAGCATACCGATTTCCTGACCCTGATAAATGAAGGGTGTACCGCTCTGGCAGATGTATGTAGTTGCAAGCATCTTTGCGCTTTCTACTCTGTACTTTGTGCTACCGTAACGGCAGATAACACGGGGTTGGTCATGGTTTTCCATATAGAGTGCATTCCATGCCTTACCGTAAAGGTCCTTCTGCCATCTTGAGAAAACTTTCTTGAGTCTCTTAAGGTTGAATTTTGTCTTGAACCAGCTATAGAACAAGCAGTCTGCAGCCATGTGCTCGAAGTGGAACATCATATTGAGCTGCTGATTTTCACCTTCTGTGATGTGCTTGAGCGCTTTCTTGGTGGTCATCATAGGTGCCTCACCAACAGTCATACAATCGTACTTATCAAGAACCTCAGTCTTGAACTCCATAAGATACTCGTCAAGGTGAGGACCATGCATATAGTTTTCAATACCTGTTGCAACAGGGAACCAATAGGGGCTTGAGGGGAGACCCTCTTTCTTGGAAATGAATGTGATAACGTCCTCACGGAAGCCGTCAACACCCATATCAAGCCAGAAGCGAAGAATGTCCTTAACTTCCTCACGAACCTCGGGGTTATCCATATTGAGGTCAGGCTGTTCAACTGCGAAAAGGTGAAGGTAATATTCCTCGTTCTTTTCGTTATATTCCCATGCAGGACCTGCAAAGGTTGACATCCAGTTATTGGGACGGCGTTTGCCGTTTTTGCCCTTACCCTTGTACCAGTGGTAGTAGCTGTGATATTTGCTTGTGGGGTCCTCTATACCCTTGAGGAACCATTCGTGCTGGTCAGATGTGTGGTTAACAACAAGGTCCATAATAACCTTCAGACCACGCTTGTGTGCTTCGTCAAGCACAAGCTTGAAATCCTCAAGTGTGCCGTATTCAGGTTGAATACTGCGGTAATCGGCAATGTCATAGCCGTAGTCCTTCTGTGGTGATTTGTAAAGAGGGGAGAACCAAATAGCGTCAACACCAAGACTCTTGATGTAGTCGAGCTTTGACAAAACGCCCTTAAGGTCACCGATGCCGTCTCCGTCACCGTCGCAGAAAGAACGGGGCCATACCTGATAGACCGCCATTTCTTTATACCAAGTTTTTTTCATAACAAAAACCTCGCTTTTTAATTTATCCTTTAAAGTGTAACATATTGTATATAAAAACACAACTGTTTGGATACTGTTTTTTGTATAAATTTGCATACAAATTGTTGTAATTCAGAAAAAATTAACGAAATAGTAAAAAATTACTATGTACTTTTGCTGCAATATATTGTATAATGTCAAAGAATATGAACACGTTGTGTGAGGTATATAAATGAAAAAGACTTCTAAGATTATCATATCATTTGCGGTTGCGATTGCAGTTGTGGCAACTATCCTTATCGTTGCAGTTTTCAAAAAGGATGAGGAGAAATCATTGCAACCCTCCGTTATATACACATTGCAGCCCACCGTTAACACTGTACCAATGGACACAAATGCCTGGGTTGACCCAAATGCAGTGTGGAGTGATTTGGTTTCTGATACAGATGCGGCGCTCACTGCTGCCACAATATTCAACGGCGGTGTTACTGTTCCCGGCACAGGTACAAGCAACATTACACAGTTTATTTATGTTGACCAGAATGGCAACGTGATTGACCCCAATAACATCGGCACAATTGTCGTAACCCAGAACGTTAACCCCAATGGCGGTGGTGAGGTTATGGAAGGCGTCACAATGCAGGAAAATTCACAAGCTAATGATGATGCAGCTTTGAGTGAGTATGAAATTAACTCACAGGGTGTTATTACCAAATACCTTGGTGACAAAAGCTATGTTGCAATTCCTAATCAGGTTGGCGGAGTTAACGTAACAGGTATCGGTGACAGTTGTTTTGCAAACAGCACAATCAAGAGCATTTATATTCCTGCGTGTGTAACATACATAGGTGCAAAAGCTTTTGAAAATTGCACATATTTAGGTACTGTTTCCTTTGTAAGTTCAACTGCTAAGGTTACAATCGGTGACCTTGCTTTCCAGAATTGCCCAAGTCTTACAACAATTCATCTTCCTGCTGTTAAACTTGGTAATTCTGTATTCGGTAATTGCTCTGCGCTTTCATCAGTTACTTTTGCTGAGGGTTCAGAAAAAATCGGTGCATATTGCTTCAGTAATTGCAAGGCACTTTCGTCTGTCACAATTCCTGAAAGTGTATCAGCAGAAGGACTGGGTCAAGACATTTTCTTTGGTTGTGACCGTGGTAAAATTACTATTATTACACCTGAAGGCTCAGATGCAGAAACCTATGCACAAGGAAATGGTATTTACACAAGAGTACCGTAAAATCCAAAATTGAAAATAATGCGAGGCCTTACCTCCCGAGTTACGGGCGGGTAAGGCTTTTTGTATTTGAAAACTGCGTTGCGTTTTTTAACGTCCGTACAAGTTTTACATATACTGTAATGATATTTAATTTTTGTTATTGCAGTGATTATTTTTGCCGTCACAGGCAAAAATAATGTTGTAAAACATATTATTCGGAGCTGATTATTTTGAATATCAAACGCGGTGATATATATTATGCTGATTTGAGTCCCGTTGTCGGTTCGGAGCAGGGTGGAGTGCGCCCCGTACTTATTGTGCAGAATGATGTGGGCAACAAGTACAGTCCCACGGTAATAGCGGCGGCAATCACAAGCCAACAGTTCAAAACAAAACTTCCCACTCACATTCCTGTTGATGCAGCGGTTTGCGGTCTTTCCAAGGATTCTGTTGTGTTGCTTGAACAGATACGCACCTTGGATAAAACACGACACCGCGAAAAAATGGGTAACTTGCCTGAGACAGATATGACCAGAATAAATGATGCCTTGTCTGTTAGTATTGGGCTTGACAGATAATTAAATATTAAGTTTTTGTTAAGGTTTTGTTTTATATTTATTTTGGGTAATTTCTAATACTCGCATAACTTGACAAGAGTGCTTTTGTGGTGTAATATTTACTGTGTAGAAATTTGTCTTATCCAATTTTTCGGAGGTTTATTATGTCAAAAAGACTCTTTACTTCAGAATCTGTTACAGAAGGTCATCCCGACAAAGTCTGCGACCAGGTTTCTGATGCTATACTTGATGCAATGCTCGCTCAGGACCCTATGTCCCGTGTTGCCTGTGAAACTACCTGCACAACAGGTATGGTTATGGTAATGGGTGAGATTACAACTAACGCTCAGGTCGATATTCCTGCTATTGTTCGCGGTGTTGTTAATGACATTGGATTTAATAATCCTGAATATGGTTTCGACGGCAATTCCTGTGCTGTTTTCACCACTCTTGACAAGCAGTCACCCGATATCGCAATGGGTGTTGACAAGTCATTTGAGCTTAAGGGCGGTGAGGATGATGCATACAATCTTCACGGCGCAGGTGACCAGGGTATGATGTTCGGCTTTGCTTGTAACGATACAGAGGAGCTTATGCCCCTTCCCGTTTCACTTGCTCATAAGTTGGCACTTCGTCTTACTGCAGTTCGTAAGGATGGTACACTTCCTTACCTTCGTCCTGACGGTAAGAGCCAGGTTACTATTGAATACGATGAAAACGATAAGCCTGTTCGTGTTGAGGCAGTTGTTGTTTCATCACAGCACGACCCAATGGATATTGAAATCCTTCGCAAGGATATCGTTGAAAATGTAATCAAGCCCGTAATCCCTGCACAGTATCTCGATGCTGATACCAAGATTTATGTTAACCCCACAGGCAACTTTGTTGTTGGTGGCCCTGTTGGTGACAGTGGTCTTACAGGCAGAAAGATTATTGTTGATACATACGGTGGCTATTCACGTCACGGTGGCGGTGCATTCTCCGGTACGGATCCCACAAAGGTTGACCGTAGTGCTGCTTACGCTTCACGCTATGTTGCAAAGAATATTGTTGCTGCAGGTCTTGCGGACAAGTGCGAGGTTCAGCTCGCTTACGCTATCGGTGTTGCTCGTCCCGTATCGGTTCGTGTTGATACATTCGGTACAGGTAAGTTGTCAGATGCTCAGCTTGAAGCAGTTGTTGATAAGTGCTTTGACCTTCGTCCTGCCGCAATTATTGAGAAGCTTCAGTTGAGAAAGCCTCAGTACAGACAACTTGCTGCTTACGGTCATATGGGTCGAATCGACCTTGATGTGGCATGGGAAAAAACTGATATGGCAGACTTGCTTAAGGAAACCGCACAGGCTTTATAATCTGTTATGGATAATAAGCAGAAGCCAAGCGGCATTCACAAAGGACACAGAAAGCGCCTTAGAAAAAAGGTTTATGAAAAAGGGCTTTCCCTACTCGATGAACACGAACTGCTGGAGTTACTACTGTTTTATGTTATACCACAGGGAAATACTAATGATACGGCACATTACCTGATTGACGAGTTTAAAGATCTGAAGGGTGTGCTTGATGCAGATATTCCCGAGCTGTGTCGTGTGACAGGCGTTGGCGAAAGATCCGCTCTGATGTTCAAAACTGTTGGTGAGATATATCGTCGTTTGCAAAAAACAGAGGTTAATAGACGGATACTGTATAGGACTCCCGACGATTTTTGTATGCTTGCTGTTGCTGAGTTGGCGGGTGAGTCCAAGGAAAAGGTTGTTGCTTTTTGCTTGGATGCCTCAGGCAGACTAAAGCATACAGTTGAGGTGTGCGAAGGTACGGAGAACACATCGTTCATTGATGTTCGCAAAATAGTTCAATCTGCAATGGGGTGCGATGCTACAACGGTTGTTCTGGCACACAATCACCCCACAGGTAGCGGAGAACCTTCTGTGAGTGATATGGATGCCACGCGTTCTCTCAGTGTTACTCTCAGAAAACTCCAAGTAATGCTTGCAGATCACATTATCGTCGATGAGAACGACCAACCTCATTCTATGTATCAGAATCCTGAAATAAGACGTATTTTTTATTGACGGAAAAATAGCTTCACAATTCGGGGCGATAAAATAAAACTTGTAAAATCGGCACACAATGCGCAAGGCAATGTGTGTCGTGTTTTTTTTATTCCTACTGAACCGTAATACACGGTCATTGTGTAAAAGGTGGTTTCTGTTGACCCCATCATAACACTTGCCACTCTGCCAATGAAGCTATCGGGGGAATGGTCTTTCAGTATATTTTCAAATAGACCGAGTGAACCGCTTCCCGATATGGGTGACAATATGGTGAGGGGTGTAAGCTCATCGGGGATTCCGAGAAACCTTGCCACAGGCGACATAAATGAACATAATACCTCCAATGCACCTGACATTTTCAACATTTCGATAACCGTAATCAGTGCGATGAGAGATGGTGCGATTCCCAGAACTATTTTGAAACCGCTTTTTGCACCTTCAAGGAATGAGGAGAACACGTCGATGTTTTTAAAAAGACCAAACATCATAATAAATACCACAATAAAGGGAATAACAAAATCACTCGCTTTTGTCATCGAAAAAACCTCCTCAGTATAGCGGTCATAAAAACACCAACGGTTATTGAACAAGCCGAGGTTAAGAGGGCGGGTAACAGTATTTCCGTTGGAGAAGCACTTCCGTATTCACCGCGGAGCATAGCAATCGTTGTGGGTACAAGGTGAAGTGAAGCGGTGTTGATTACCACAAAACGCACCATATTGTCACTTGCAGAATCTGTGTTGTTCAGTCTTTGTAGGTTGCTCATTGCTTTCAGCCCCAAGGGTGTGGCCGCATTATCAAGTCCTAATAGGTTTGCGGTCATATTCATTGCAATGGTTTCTTTCGTTTCTTCATCTTTCAGGGTGGGAAACAGTATTTTGAGGAGTGGAGATATCAGCTTGCAAACCTTTTGTGTCAGTCCGCTTTTCTGTGCTATGTTTACAAATCCGTTCCACATACACACTATACCTAGGAGCTTTATTGCAAGGCTTACGGCATTTGAACCGCCGTTAATTATTGCTGTGGATAAATTCCCCATGTTACCTGTTGCCATGGCACAAAAAAATGAGAAAACTGCCATGATGGGCCACAAATAAGTCATCATAGTACCTTTTATCACCCCACAAAAGGAAGAATTTTCTTGACTATATCACAAGATGTTGTATAATAGTATAGATATAATACCCAAACTTTGTATTTATGCCTTGAAAAAGAACACTTTCAGGCTATTTCGAGTTATTCTCTCCAACTTATGAAAGGAAAGATAAATACATGGCAAAAGCACAGACACCCAAAGAATACGGCAACGACAGTATCAAAAAGTTAAAGGGCGCCGACCGAGTAAGAAAGCGTCCTGCAGTTATTTTTGGTTCTGATGGCCTTGAGGGTTGTGAACACTCCATATTTGAAATTATTTCTAACTCTATCGACGAAGCACGTGAAGGTCACGGTAAGAAGATTGTGGTTACACGCTTCCTTGACCATTCGGTTGAAGTGCAGGACTTCGGTAGAGGTATTCCTGTTGACTATAACACCCGCGAAAAATGCTACAACTGGGAGCTCGTTTTCTGCGATTTGTATGCAGGTGGTAAATATGACACAAACGACGGTGGTAGCTATGAATACTCATTAGGTCTTAATGGTCTTGGCCTTTGTGCTACACAGTACGCTTCAGAGTATATGGAGGCGGAAATTCATACCGGCGGTTACTGCTACGAGCTTAAGTTCAAGGCAGGTAAAATCGATGGTGAAATGGTGAAAACACCTTATGACAAAAAGGATACAGGTAGCCGAATCAAATGGCGTCCTGATATGAAGGTTTTCACCGATATAAATATCCCCCTTGAATATTTCCAGGAAACCTTGAAAAGACAGTCTGTTGTTAATAACGGAATCAAATTTATACTCAAAAATCAGCTTACCGAAACAAAGTTTGAGACCTTTGAATATATGTACGACAACGGTATTGTTGACTATGTGAATGAATTTATCGGTGATGATGGTCTTACAAGTGTCCAGTTCTGGCAGGCGGACCGCAAGGGTCGCGACCGCGAGGATAAGCCCGAGTATAAGCTTAAAATGAACATGGCACTTTGTTTCTCAAATAAGAAACAGCTTAAGGAGTATTACCATAACTCCAGCTTCCTTGAGCACGGCGGTGCCCCCGAAAAGGCAGCAAAGAGTGCCTTCGTTTCACAGATTGATGCTTACCTCAAGCAGAACGGTAAATACGTGAAAACCGATGCTAAAATCAGTTTTCAGGATATTGGGGATTGCCTGGTTTTTGTGGTTTCCTCATTCTCTACACAGACCTCTTACGAGAACCAGACCAAGAAGGCTATTACAAATAAATTCATCCAAGAGGCAATGACCGAGTTTATCAAGCATCAGCTTGAGATTTATTTCATTGAAAATAAGCTTGATGCAGATAAGCTTTGCGAACAGGTGCTTATCAATATGCGTTCCCGTATTAAGGCAGAAAGCACCCGTCTCAACCTTAAGAAAACTTTATCTACATCTAATGATATGACAAGCAGGGTTGAGAAATTCGTTGATTGCCGTAGTAAAGATAAAAATGAACGTGAAATCTTTATAGTGGAGGGTGACTCGGCTCTCGGTGCCTGCAAACAGGCGCGTGACTCATCGTTCCAGGCGGTTATCCCTGTTCGTGGTAAGATTCTTAACTGCCTTAAGTGTGACTATAACCGTATTTTTAAGAGTGATATTATCGTTGACCTTGTTAAGGTGCTCGGTTGCGGTGTTGAGGTAACAGGCAAGCACAGTAAAGAGCTTTCAATGTTCAATCTTGATGCCCTTCGTTGGAATAAGGTTATTATCTGTACCGACGCTGACGTTGACGGCTTCCATATCAGAACACTTATCCTTACTATGATTTATCGTCTTATGCCAACTCTCATCCGCGAGGGTAAGGTGTTTATAGCGGAATCACCCCTTTATGAAATCACTTCCAAGGGTGAAACCTGGTTTGCTTATACGGAAAAGGAAAAGATAGATGCACTCCAGCAGATTGGTGATGCAAAGTACACCATTCAGCGTTCAAAGGGTCTTGGTGAAAACGATGCGGATATGATGTGGCTTACCACAATGAATCCCAAAACACGTCGACTCATAAAGGTTGAGCCTAACGATATGGAAGAGCTTGTTTCAGAAAAGTTTGAGCTCCTTCTGGGTGACAACCTTCAGGACAGAAAAGATTATATCGCAGAAAACGGTCATTTATACCTTGACCTTGCAGATATTTCATAATAGGAGAAATTTATGGCAAGAAAGAAAAAAGAAACAAACCCTGCTGTTGAAGAAACAGCTAAGGCGAATATTATAGGTGCAGGTGAGGTTGTCAATCAACAGATTACCGAAACACTTGAAACAAACTTTATGCCATACGCTATGAGCGTTATTGTTTCTCGTGCCATTCCTGAGATTGACGGCTTCAAGCCCTCCCACAGAAAGCTCCTTTATACTATGTATAAAATGGGTCTTATCAACGGTGGCAGAATAAAATCTGCTAATATCGTGGGCAGAACAATGCAGCTTAACCCCCACGGTGACGCGGCTATTTATGAAACAATGGTTCGTCTTTCCAAGGGCAACGAAACACTTCTGCACCCCTACGTAGACAGTAAGGGTAACTTCGGTAAAGCTTATTCGCGAAATATGGTGTATGCTGCAGCCCGTTATACAGAGGCAAAGCTTGAAAGCATCTGTTCGGAAATCTTTGCAGATATTGATAAGGATACTGTTGACTTTGTTGATAACTACGACAGTACAATGCGCGAACCCACATTGTTGCCTGTAACGTTCCCCAGTGTTCTTGTGAACACCAATAGCGGTATTGCCGTTGGTATGGCAAGTAATATTTGTTCATTTAACTTAAGAGAGCTCTGTGAAACAACAATCGGTCTTATAAAGAACCCTGATTTTGATGTTTTCGAAACTCTCAAAGCACCCGATTTCATCGGTGGCGGTCAGATTATCTATGACAGAAAAGCTCTTGAAGAGGTTTACAGGACAGGTCGCGGTTCAATTAAAATCCGTGCAAAATATGCTTATGATAAGTCAAGCAACTGTATTGATATTACACAGATTCCTCCCACAACAACATGTGAAGCTATTATTGAAAAGATAATCGAAAAGGTTAAGGCAGGTTCACTTAAGGAAATCAGTGATATCCGAGACGAGACAGATAAAAAGGGTCTTAAGATTACAATTGACTTAAAACGCGGTACAGACCCTGATAAGCTTATGAAACGCCTTTATAAGTTTACTTCTCTCGAGGATTCATTCAGCGCAAACTTCAACATCCTTGTTGCAGGTGTGCCGAGAGTTATGGGTGTTGGTGAAATTCTTGAAGAATGGATTGCATTCCGTACAGAATGTGTTAAGAGAAGAATTTATTTTGATTTAACAAAAGC
>JAZRFZ010000084.1:0-28392 GCA_045643925.1 Acutalibacteraceae bacterium
GATTTTATTGCAGACAGAGTGCTCAAAAAATCAGGTTACTATTCTTATGATAGTGACAGTTATGATGTAGGCAGAGAAAAGAATGTTGTGGTTGGTGTTTACCGACTTACAATGAAGTCGAATAGTGATAATTTCAGGCAGTCATCCATTCAGGGCGTTATGAAGCGAATCAAGGCAAAGGGCGCTACTGTAATCATATATGAACCCTCTTTGGAAAATGGTACTACCTTCTTTGGTAGTAAGGTTGTTAATGACCTTGAAACTTTCAAAAGCGAAAGTGCAGTAATTCTCGCTAACAGATATGACGAAAGCCTTGATGATGTAAAAGATAAGGTTTATACACGTGACCTTTTTAATAGGGATTAAGGCGGATTGAACGTATACGCTTTTGATATTCGTTTAATTGTTTTTATCGTATCGGATATATTTTGAAAATACTTGTTTAATGTGTAGCATCAATAAACAAAATGACTTTAAAAATTTTACGGAGAAATGATTTTATGAAAGTTTTAATAGTTAGTCATACATGTTTAAATACTCATAACAATATGGGTAGAACGTTACTTTCTTTGTTTTCTGCCTTTGATAAAAATGAGGTTTGTCAGCTTTATCTTTACCCTATGTTACCGGATGCAGATGCTTGTTCTTCGTATTATCGTATTACTGATAAATCAGTGCTTAAGGGTTGTCTTACTCGCAAGGTTAATGGCAGAGAAATAGAAAAAACAGAGATTGATACGTCTGCTCATAATCTTTTTGAAAACGAGGATGACAAAAAATTGTATCGTAATAAGAAAAATAAGTCTTCACTACGTGTCCTTTTAAGAGATCTGATGTGGAAAATATCACCATGGTATAACAAAAGTCTGGCTTCCTGGATTGAACGGGAAAAACCTACGTGCATTTTTGTGGCACCTGGAATACCAAAGCTTCTGTACGATATTGCATTGAAGATATCACGTGAATTTAAGTTGCCGATTATTACATACATTTGTGATGATTTTTATTTTCTTGATGAACATACCGCTTTTCTTGATAAATTTCGTCAGAAATTGATGATGAAAAAGATGGATGAGCTTATGAAAAACACAAGCAAAATGGTTGCCATCTGTGATGAAATTTCGGCAAGATATGAAAATCATTTTGGAGTTCCCTCAACAACGATAATGACGGGTTCGGGATATGACGTTTCTTCTGTGCCGGCTCTCACATCTGACCCCAAGGTGCTCAATTATATGGGTAATATCAACTATAACAGATTTTTGAGCCTCGCAGATATCGGCAGGGCGCTTGATGAACTCAACGATGAATATAATGAGGATTATCGTTTGAATATATATACAGTAGAAGATGATGAAAAAATTCTTGCTGATTTGGAATGTATCAAGTCTGTTAATCTTTGTGGATTTGTAACCGGTTCTGAATTTGAGGAATTGTTCAAAAAATCCCATGTGCTTGTTCACACAGAGTCGTTTGACGAATTTTATGTTAAGCTTACCAAAAACTCCATATCCACAAAAATTGCAGATTGTCTTGCAAGTGGTATTCCGCTTTTTGCCTATGGTCCTGAGGATATTGCATCTATGGGTCATCTGATTCGCAATGATTGTGCAGTTATTGTTACTGATAAGGCGCAGTTGAAGGATACTCTTTACAATTTGTTAAATGATGTTGACCTTCGTCGCGAAAAAGCACAAAAAGGTCTTGAGGTGGCAAAAGAATACCATTGTGCGAAAACACAGAGTGAAAAGTTAAAGCGGATTGTGAAGGATGAATGCAAATGAAAATTATGCAAATTAACTGTGTTTACAATAAAGGTAGCACAGGAAAGATAATGTGTGATATACATTCGTATTTGATATCTAAAGGAATCAATTCTGTTATATGTTACGGCAGGGGAAAGGAAACTACGGACTCCAATGTTTATAAAACTTGTGGAGAAATTTATTCTAAATTTAATAATTTTCTTTCTCGTTTTACGGGGTTGATGTATGGTGGTTGTTTGTTATCTACCCAGAAACTTATTTCAATAATAAAAAAGGAAAACCCCGATATTGTTCATGTTCACTGTATAAATGGTTATTTTGTTAATGTGTATGATTTGATAGGTTGGCTTAAGAAAAGTGATATACCTACAATGATTACTCTTCATGCGGAATTTATGCATACGGCTAACTGTGCTCATGCATATGACTGCGAGGGCTGGAAGAATGGTTGTGGAAACTGTCCTCGCGTCAAAATCGAAACAAAATCCTTGTTTTTAGATAACACCGCTTTATCTTGGAAGAAAATGAAGGCAGCATTTGAAGGGTTTAACAACTTAGTTGTTGTATCTGTTTCACCGTGGCTCAGAGATAGAGCGCAACAGTCACCTATACTTGGTGAATTTGAGCATAGAGTGGTTCTTAACGGATTAAATACAGATGTTTTCAAAGTTGGTAGCAGAAATATTTATAGAGAAAAACATGGTATAACCAACGAAAAAATTGTTTTTCATGCCACTCCTCAATTTGATGATAACCCTGAAGGTCTTAAGGGTGGCTACCATATTATAAAGCTTGCCGAGAAAATGAAAAATGAAAATGTGAAAATATTTGTGGCAGGCAATTATCCGCAGAATATTAAAGTCCCCGAAAATATAGTTTTGCTGGGAATAGTTGCGGATCAAGCCACTTTGGCTGATTATTATACAGCTGCTGATGTAACCGTTTTGACCAGTAAGCGAGAAACATTCTCTATGGTGGTAGCAGAAAGTCTTTGTTGCGGAACTCCTGTTGCAGGTTTTTATGCAGGAGCACCTGAACAGATTACTATTTCTGAATTCAGTCGTTTTTCAGAATACGGTAATGTGGATTTGTTAAAAGAAAATGTTTTGGCGTTATTGAATTGTGGTTTTGATAAAACCGAGATTTGTAATGTAGCAAAGAATAAATATAATAAAGAGAAAATGATATCAGAATATATTAAGATATATTTTGAAATGAAGGAAGCGAGAGAAATAAATGGATAATGCTGTGCTTGGTAATGTTCAAAGTAAAAAACTGCGCAAGATTACATGGTTATTTGTACTGTATGCTGCAGTAACAACGGCAATATACATATTGCCATACACCAAACTTGTTTTTCCCTATATCGGCGTAGCCTTGTTGATGTTGGCATCTTTACCGCTTTTAATGATTAAAAAAAATAACTGGTTAAGGTATGGTGTAGCATTAACAATTTTTACCGTTTTAATGATGTTTTTGTGTTTGTTTAACGGTGTTTCGTATGTCGCGGCTATAAATGATGCTATCAGGAATGTGCGTTTTTTCTTGCCTGTATTATGGGGCTGCTTTGCCGTGGAATATTGTACCCCCAAACAACAGAAGGTTTTGTTCATTTCTTTTGTTGCAGTAACAGGTTTTATAGTGTATAAAACATTGGCTGCACTTGAAATCGAGCCTATGATAGCACGAATCCTAGCACAGGAGCAAAGTCATAGTGAACCGGAAATTAATGCTTTTCGCTTGGATAATGTCGGTGGATATGGTTTTTCATATATGCTTGGTGTTGTAACAATATGTATGGCCAACTCGATTTTTGTGTTACAGAAGAAGTGGCAAAAAATAATTGCGATAGCGGGCACAGTTTTGTGCTTTTACTTCATAATAAAATCGATGTACACAACACTGTTATTGTTGTCTTCGATATCGGTGTTGCTGGTGATTTTATTTAGGGTTGAAAAATTGCCCACAAAAATAATGGTTGTTGTAGCGTTTGTGGTTTTGTTTTTTTCGATAGCACCATTGTTCCAGTTCATCAGTCAGGTTTTTCAGGGAACTTTGCTTTCGGCTAAGTTTTCTCAGATGTATAGGGCTCTTACAGGTGGCGGTACAGAGGCTTTGGGCTTGCGCCCACAGTTATTGGAGCAAGCATTGACAAACTGGTTACAAACACCATTGTTGGGAGGCAATTACAACACGCCATCACACTCATTGCTTTTGGAGTTGCTTCAGCAAAATGGCATCGTTGGTTTTATTGCTTGGACTTCTTTTTTTGGTGCATCAGGTTATATTATTATCAAAACCCTTAGGGAACATAATGCAGATACAGTAGTTTTTAAATTGTGCTATGCATATATGTTGGTGTTATCTTTTTTCAATGATACGCGATATACCTTTGAAATTACCTTGGCGTTATTTTTTATGGTTCCTGTTTATTGTGATGTTTTCAAAAGGAAGTCAACTGAGAGCGGGTGGTAATTATATGAATACTCAAACATCAAAAGCCACTTTATCGGGTGTTTTTTCTACCTCAAGAATATATTGCCTGATATCAATTGTTTCTGCGCATCTTTGTTTTCCGGGAACGTTTTCACAAACATTTCTTGCTCGTTTGAGTTTGGTTGGTGTTGTTGGGTTTCTTGTTATGGCAGGTTATTTTTATAAACCTGCAAAATTCGGATCTTTTTTAGGTATGTTAAAGAAAAAGGCAATATCAATCGGATTGCCCTGGGGCGTTATTGGTTTTCTCACATGGCTATATAATGCGATTCTTGTCCCAGAGAGAAGAAATTTGGTTGCATTACTTAAGTGGATATTTGGCAATGGTTCGTTTCTATACTATATGACGGTAATTGTCATTTGTTTTATTGTTTTTTACAGATACAATAAATTTACATTGTGTGGTGCAATTCTTATAAACATAGTATCGGTAATGTTTACAGCAACTGGTTTGCTTAAACCAATTATAGATGTACTTCATATCTCTGACTTTCTTAATGTGTTTAATTGGGTCGGTTTTTTTGCCGCGGGTATGTTGTTGCAGCAGATTGACGAACATAGATTGTTGGCTTTCCTTGTAAAATACCGCATTTTATTTATAGTTGCATTTGGTGTTTGTTTTGTTGTGTCAATTATATTTAAAGATGTTAGTTTTACTTACTTTTCATATCTTGCAATTCCATTTGAGCTTGTTGGTGTTTGGGCTTTTTTCTCTCTGTCTACTTTCCAACTTACAAACATAAAGTTGTTTTCGAATCTTTCTGATGCTTCATTTACAATATATTTGGTACATATGATATTTGTAGGTTTTTTAGATGGTTTGCTTTCAAAATTCGAAATTTCCCGATTGTTATCTCCTTTAGTAATAATTGCCGTAACTTTTGGCTGTCTTATGATTGGGTTATGGATTTCTCGTAAAATAAAACTTGATAAGGTGTATTGCTTAGTGACGGGTTTGAGGATAAAGTGAGAGGTCGTTGAAGTATGGAATCAAAAATAAAATCAAATAGTTATAATGGTATCGACCTTTTTAAGTTCATAGCTGCCATATTTGTTTTACTTCTTCATGCAAATCCATTTGGATTAGATACCTTTGCAGGACGAGTGTTAAGGGAAGTAATAACACCGGTTGCAGTTCCTTATTTCTTTTGTACAAGTGGGTTCTTATGGTATAAATCATATATGGAAAAAGGGCGTGAAAACGGAAAAGCGCGAATAGCACATACATTTAAAATGTATTGTTATTGGAGTGCTATATATTTCCCCTTTGTTGTTGTATCTTGGTTTATAAATGGTGGTTTTGGTTATCAAAACATTTTAGTTTATATAAGAAATTTTATATTCGAAGGTAGTTTTCAAACGATATGGTACCTTAATGCTTTGTGGAGTTCATTTCTGATTGTATATATACTCCTGAAACGTTTTACACCAAAACAGATTTTGGGTATTGCAATACCATTTTACGTGTTATCTTGTTTGTTATCGTCCTGGAATGGTCTGATGGTTAAACTTCCTTTAGGTGTCGAAGTAACTCAATTATATTATAGTATCTTTGATACAACTAAAAATGGTTTGTTAGATGGGTTTATGTTTGTGGCCATGGGAATGGTTATCTGCGAATATAAAACAGGTGAAAAATCGTCTTGTGCCCAAAGTAAAAGCAAGTTGATTGCCGGTATGGTATGTTCATTTCTTTTATTAATCGCCGAATATACTTTCCGTACCACTTTTTTCTCTGGAGACAGAAGCTGCGATATAATATTTGGTACAATTCCGTTTACGTTATTTGCGATGTTATTCTCATTTGATTTATCGTTACCTGATTCTGTTGTTTATAAAAAACTAAGGATTTACAGTACATTGATGTTTCTCACTCAACGAATACCGTTGACTTTGTTTGGCTGGGTAGATGCCCTTCTTAATAAGGTTGTTGGTTTTACTGTGTTTTCGCGTTATGATGTAGTGTATTTTATATCTGTTGCTATAAGCACGTTTATAATTTCTGTTATTCTTCTTAAGGCTGCGAATAAATTTAAATTTTTATCTAGACTTTTTTAATACATTTTGAAAGAGGTTTATTATGGAAAAATGGAAAAATGATGTGGCGGTTTTGTGTATATTCTTTGCAAGGCCGGAGCAGTTTGCCCAATGTTTTGAACAGGTGCGTAAGGCAAAGCCACGTGTGCTTCTTTTATGGCAGGATGGTCCTCGCGATGGCAGACCTGACGATATAGAAAACATTATGAAGTGTCGTGAAATAGCAGAAAATATTGATTGGGAGTGTGAAGTGCACCGCAACTATCACGAAAAAAATATGGGTTGCGACCCTTCAACATTTCTTTCTCATAAGTGGGCTTTTTCTATTGTTGAAAAATGCATTATTCTTGAAGATGACGTGGTTACATCCGATTCGTTTTTCCCATTCTGTAAAGATCTCCTTGATAAATACGAAAATGATACAAGAGTAGATCGTATATGTGGACAGACTCTTTACGGTGGTGTTCCTGATAAACGATATAGTTATTTCTTTGGTCGTTCGGGTTCATCAATCGGTTGGGCTTCATGGCGTCGTGTAGCAGAAACTTGGGAGCCCGACTACGGTTTTCTTAAAGATAATTATTATATGGATCTTGCGCGTCACAGGTTTGGTCACCGTCGCTTCGAACGTAGTCTTGCAGCGGCACAAAGGCGCGCAAAAGAAGGTGTTGAGTATTGGGAACATATCATCGGTATGCGAACAAACTTACACTCAGGTCTTGTTATTTATCCTACTGTTAATATGGTGGAGAATGTTGGTGTATCTGCAAATGCTACACACGCTCCTGATGATATCGCAGAGCTTCCGAAAGAAATTCAGCAAATATTTACCACAAGGGCAGAGAATATTGAATTCCCGCTTAAACATCCGCCTTATGTTATTGAAGATTATCATTATTTTGATGAGATGATGAGTCACCTTGAGCCAAGTTTTTCGAGGAAACTCAGTAGAAAAATTGAACACGCTTACAGAAAAATTCTTATAAAAATCCAAAGAAAGCTTGGTAAAAGATAATGAAGTATCTTGTTATTGGTGACTCTAACTCAATGCATATATTCAATTTTGTTAAAACCTTTTTGATGCCAAGAGGGTACGAGATTCATTTACTTACCTTATCTACACAAAGAGTTAGAGAAGAGTACAGACAGTTTTATAAAGATAATAATATCACACTTCACTCTGTTGCTGAAAAGGGCTATAAAGGTCTTGATAAAACAAACAGAGTGTATAGGCTTCTTAATTTGTGGCGTAAAATGCGTCTGATGAAAGATGTTCATTGTGTGGATATTTGTCATGTTCACTCAGTATATAAAACATCTATTGCTATGGTGTTGCGTAACCAAAAACGTCTCAAGAAACTCATATTATCTTATTGGGGCGGCGATGTAGAGGACAAAAATCCTGAAGTTCTTAAATTGCGAGAGCAGGCTTTTCCTCATGCTGACGCTATAACAGTTACAGTTGAACAAACCTTAAAAGATTTCCGCGATATTCACGGAACCCAATATGATGAAAAACTCCATATTTGCCGTTTTGCAACAGATGGTCTTAACTGTATAAAAGGTTTGTCCGAGTCAGTTTCAAGAGAAGATTGTCGTGATGCTTATAATGTTCCTAAAGATAAGATTCTTGTTACTTGTGGTTATAGTGCCACAAGGGAGCAACATCAGGACAAAATTCTTGAAGAATTACAAAAAATGCCTGATGAATTAAAAGAAAAGATTTTTGCTATTGTGCCTATGCAATATGGTCCAAAAGACCCTGAATATTTTGCAAAGGTTGAGAAGGCTAAAGAAAATGCTGATTTCCCTTGTGTTATTCTTAAAGATTACGTGCCCTTTGAAATGAGTGCCAAACTTGCTATTGCAACAGATATTTATCTGCATATGCGTGACACAGATGCTTTCTCGAACGCTCTTAAGGAACATGTTTTTGCAGGTTCAGAGATTATTATGGGTAACTGGCTCAAGTATATCGAGCTTGAAAAAATGGGTGCAGATTTCGTTGGTGTGGATTCATTTGATGAAATGCGCAAAGAATTTGAGAAGAAATTAGAATCATACACATTAAAGGATGGCATAAATCTGTTTATGCCAATTTACGAAATGTATTCTACAGAAAGTATTATTGAACAATGGGGCAAGGTTGTTGATTCTGTTGTTGAATAATACAAGGAGAGTTTATGAATAGTTCAAAACAAATTAAAATAGGCGCGATGCTTTCATATGCCTCTATTGCCATAAATATTCTGTCAGGCTTATTGTACACACCCTGGATGATAAATCAGATAGGGCAGAATGATTACGGCCTGTACACTCTTGCAAATTCCGTCATCACATTGTTGATGGTGGATTTTGGTTTAAGCTCTGCAACGGCAAGGTATTTGTCAAAATACAATGCCGAGGGCAAAAGAGAAGAGGCAGAGAGATTCCTTGGTGCCGTCTATAAGCTTTATCTTATTGTAGATGCGGTTATTTTAACGGCGCTTGTTATCATATATTTCCGTATAGATACTATCTACGCAACTCTTACACCCGATGAACTTGCAAGGTTTAAGGTTGTTTATATAATATCTGCATTATTCAGTGTGGTTAATTTCCCCTTTATTACTTTCAATGGTATTCTTACTTCCCACGAGAAATTTGTGCCATTGAAATTGGCGGATGTGATATACAGAGTCTGTCTTGTTTCTTTTACAATAATAGCTCTTCTTATGGGCTTTGGACTTTATGCTCTCGTTACCGTTCACGCAATAGTGGGCTGGTCTGTAACACTTTATAAATTCATTGTAATAAAGAAAACGGTACCGCTAAAGGTGAAGTTCAAAAACACCGATAAGTCTTTATATAAGGATATTTTCGGATTTTCTATTTGGACAACAATTTCAAGCCTTATGCAACGACTTGTATTTAACATTACACCAAGTATATTGGGTATGGTTACGGGCGCTGCGCAAATTGCGGTTTTTGGTATTGTAACCACCATAGAGGGCTATTCTTATACTATCACCACCGCTATAAACGGCATGTTTATGCCTCGTATTTCAAGGCTTGTAGCCAATGATAAATCTAACGAGGCGCTGAACAAGCTTCTTGTTGACGTTGGTAAATTTCAGTTTGCTATCAATGGACTTATAATTGCAGGCTTTGCCGTTGTGGGCAGGTCATTCATAAATCTATGGATGGGCGAATCATATATGGATGCTTACTATGGAATTTTATTAGTAATTATTCCCGGTGCATTCTTTAACTCAATGCAAATTGCTAATACTACTGTTGTAGTAGAGGGCAAGGTTAAGTTGATGGCTATTATAAATATACTTACAGGTGTTATCAATGTGTGCTTGTCATATCCCTTGTCAAAAACTTTCGGAGTAATCGGTGCTTGTGTTTCTATTTGTATCGCATACAGTGTGCGTTCAATAGTTCTTCTTGTTTTGTATAACAAGGTATTGCCTTTTGATATCCCACGCTTCATAAAGAAGTGTTATATAAAGCTTTCAATACCTATTGTGATTACTATATTGCTCGGTTTTGCTATGAATATGGTGATTCCCGATGGAGGTTGGTTTGTACTGATTTTCAAGGGTGGCATTACAGCAGTTGTTTTCGGTGTCCTTGTTTTCGCATTAGGATTCAATAAGAATGAACGAGTAGCCTTGCTCAGTAAGATTAAAGGTATTGTAAAAAAACATTAAGCCTGTGAAGGTGTAAATATGAAAAAACTCAAACTTTCAACAACTCATATTATTCTGTTGAGTTTTATAGTTGTTATATTGATAGGTGCGGTTTTGCTGAGCCTTCCTATAAGCTCCGCTGATGGGAAAGCGATTCCCTTTGTTGATGCTTTGTTCACAGCAACTACATCAACTTGCGTTACCGGTCTTGTAGTAGCACCAACGGTATCAACATGGAGCACCTTCGGGCATATTGTGATGCTCATTCTCATTCAGGTGGGTGGCCTTGGTGTTATTACCGTTATGGCATCACTTTCTGTCTTCCTGCATCGCAGAATGGGGCTTTCTGATAGAGTCCTTGTGCAGGATGCATTTAACCTTGATTCCCTTGCCGGACTAAGTTCTTTTATAAAAAAAGTCATAAAAGGCACATTCCTTGTTGAGGGTATCGGCGCACTTCTTTATATGACTGTGTTTGTACCCGAGTTTGGTGCACGAGGTATATGGATTTCTGTGTTTAATTCCATTTCTGCTTTTTGTAATGCCGGTATTGATATCTTCGCTGAGAATAGTCTGTGCGACTATGCTACACACCCTGTAATCAACCTTGTGACAAGTCTTCTTATTGTTTTTGGTGGCTTGGGTTACATCGTTTGGTGGGATGTAATCCGCCTTGTGAAAGGCAGATTAAGTGGCAAAAAGCTTGGCTTGAAGTCACTAACACTCCACAGTAAGATAGTTCTCACAACGACTGCTGTATTGCTTCTTGGCGGTGGCTTGTTGTTCTTGGTGTTCGAGTACAACAACCCTCTCACCATAAGGGATATGTCACTTTATGATAAAATTCAGATTTCGTTTTTTCAATCCGTAACCACAAGAACGGCAGGCTTTGCAAGTGTTCCGCAAGAAAATTTATCGAATGCATCAGCGGTGTTATCGTTGATATTGATGTTCATAGGCGGTTCGCCCGTGGGTACTGCAGGCGGTATCAAAACGGCAACCTTTGCAGTTGTTATTGCATCCGCCATAGCATCTGTTAAGAATAAGGATACAGTTGACGTTTTCAACAGAAGCATAGCAAAACAGACTATCAGCAAAGCGGTTGCAGTTATGTGTATGTCCGGCTTTATTGTTGTGTTATCTACATTATTGCTCAGCTTTGTAACACCCGAGGCAAGTGTTATTGATATAGCCTTTGAAACTGTCAGCGCCACGGCTACAGTTGGCCTTTCGCGTAATCTGACATCAAATCTTGATGCTTTAGGTAAATTGATTATCACTGCTACGATGTATTTCGGCAGGGTAGGGCCCATATCCTTAGCGGTTGCCCTTAATCTGAGAAAGCAGAATTCAAGTATAATAAAAAATCCCACGGAGGATGTCCGTGTAGGATAGGAGTTTGATTATGATAAATAAAACTTATGCTGTTTTTGGTCTGGGAAGATACGGCAGAGCAATCGCAACCGAGCTTGTAAAGAACGGTGCAGAGGTCATTGCTGTGGATAGTGATGCAGATATAGTCAATGAACTTGCACTCGAAATCCCTGTCTGCAAATGCGCAGATGTTACTGACCCGGATGTCATTGACCAACTTGATATTGCTGATGTGGATGTAGTTATAATATGTATGGCAAATAACCTTGAGGCAACTGTTATGGCAATCACACTCTGTAAAGAGGTCGGTGTGGGTACTATAATTGCCAAGTGCATTGACGAAATGCACGAGAAGATTTTTGCTCGAGTGGGTGCAGACAAAGTCCTTTTCCCCGAAAGAGAATCAGGTAAGCGACTTGCACGTAATCTGCTCAGTTCGGGCTTTATGGATATGTTTGAATTGTCCGACGAGGTTTCTATGGTGGAAATCCCTGTGAAAGCTGAATGGTCGGGTAAGAGCCTTATTGAATTGAATCTTCGTAAAAAATACTCAATTAACGTGGTGGCAATTCTTGATGGTGAAATTGTGATTACCACAATTGACCCTGAAATGAAGCTTCAAAGCGCTATGAAATTGATTGTTGTTGCAGAAACGTCAAAGCTCGATAAATTAAAGAATAAATAAAAAACACGAGGCGCTCTTTTTCGTAAGAGTACCTCATGTTATATATAATAGTATTATTTAAAAGTGAATGAACCTGCAATAAGTGTGGCAGAGTCACCATCAACTGTAAGAAGTCCGCCTTCTGTGTGGGCTTCTTTTTTTGTGTCCTCGTCTGTCCATATTGTGCAGTCGCAGGGTACAAGTGATGTGACAAATGGAATGTGACCCGCCATAACGGCTAATTCACCCTCAACACCGCGTACGTCAAATTTCACAACATCGTCCTGGAATTTGTTGCCGTCGGGGGAGGCGATTGTCAATCGGAAGGTGTTCACTTCTGCACCTTCTTTGCTTTCTCGATTGCTTCCTCGATTGTACCTACAAACAGGAATGCGGATTCGGGTAAGTCATCATGCTTACCTTCGATAATTTCTTTGAAACCACGAACAGTTTCGCTAATGGGAACATATTTACCCTGTATACCTGTGAACTTCTCTGAAACATCAAAGGGCTGTGACAGGAAACGCTGAATCTTTCTTGCACGAGTAACAAGGAGCTTATCTTCGTCAGAAAGCTCATCCATACCCATAATTGCAATGATATCCATAAGCTCATTGTAACGCTGCAATATTCTCTGAACCTCTTTTGCAACTGCGTAGTGTTCCTCACCAACGATTTCGGGTGAAAGAATACGGCTTGTTGATTCGAGGGGGTCAACTGCGGGATAAATACCCTGTGAAGCAATATTACGTGCCAGAACTGTTGTTGCATCAAGATGCGCGAATGTGGTTGCGGGAGCAGGGTCTGTAAGGTCATCGGCAGGAACATAAACCGCCTGAATTGATGTGATAGAACCCTTCTTGGTAGATGTGATTCTTTCCTGCAAAGCACCCATTTCAGTAGCAAGTGTGGGCAGATAACCAACCGCAGACGGCATTCTGCCAAGAAGTGCAGAAAACTCACTACCTGCCTGTGTGAAACGGAAAATGTTGTCGATGAACAGAAGAACGTCCTGACCCTCTTTGTCACGGAAGTATTCAGCCATTGTAAGACCTGAAAGAGCAACTCTCATACGTGCTCCCGGAGGCTCATTCATCTGACCGTAAACAAGTGCAGTGTTGCTGATAACACCTGACTGCTTCATTTCGTTATAGAGGTCGTTACCCTCACGGGTACGCTCACCAACACCTGAGAAAACAGAAATACCACCGTGCTCCTTTGCGATGTTGTTGATAAGCTCCATAATAAGAACTGTTTTACCAACACCTGCACCGCCGAAAAGACCGATTTTACCACCCTTTGAGTAGGGGCAGATAAGGTCAATAACCTTGATACCTGTTTCAAATATTTCAGCACTTGTGGAAAGCTCTTCGTAAGCAGGTGCAGAGCGATGAATGCTCCACTTCTCCTCTGTTTCGGGTGTAGGAATGTTGTCAACCGCATCACCTAAAACGTTGAAGATTCTACCAAGTGTTTCTCTTCCTACAGGTACACTGATGGGTGCGCCTGTGTCAGTAACGTCAACGCCACGCTGTAAGCCGTCTGTTGAGGACATAGCAATACATCTTGCGGTGTTGTCACCAATATGCTGTGCAACCTCAACGGTAAGGGTTCTGTCACCTACGGGTATTGTAAGGGCATTAAGTATTTCAGGGAGTTCACCCTCGTTGAAACGAACGTCAACAACGGGACCCATAACCTGAACAACCTTGCCCAGAATAATTTTATCCAATTTATTACACCTCAATCTTGACTATTGTCAACTTAATTGCCGCTACCTGCAACAATTTCAGTAATCTCTTGAGTGATTGCACCCTGCCTTGCTCTGTTGTACTCAAGGCTAAGGTCATCTATCATCTGCTTTGCATTTTTACCTGCGGAATCCATGGCCATTCTTCTTGCGGCAACCTCACAGGCGAAGCTTTCACGGATATATGCGGTAATCATACCTGCTACATATTCACGGACCGAAAGGTTAAGCACCGTAAGGTGGTCGGGTTCGAAAATTGTACCTGCGCTACCCTCGGACTCGGTTTTCTGTAAGGGGAGTAACCACTTAATCTGTGCATCGTATGACATAACCGAATGGTATGTTGTGTAGATGATGCCCAATCTGTCAAAAGCTTCATCCTTAAACTCGTTGCATAGTTTATCTGCAAGAGTGTAAGCATCCTCAAAGGAATAGTGCTCCGATGAAACAACAGGGTTGTCATATCTCTCACATGCCCTCTTACCGATTGCTATGATTTCTGCATCGGGGTATTGTGAAGCGAGTTTGAAAACATTATTGTTATAGCCACCCGCAAGACCGCGGTCACCTGCAATAACAATAAGCTTTGTGCGCTTGCCGTCAGATATTCGCATATAAGGACTTTTCTGGCATTCTGTAGCACAGGTGAGAGAGGCTACTGATTTTTCAAGTGCTTCTGTATATTCACGGGCTTTTATCATAGCCTCGTTTGCGCGACGGATTTTAGATGAAGCCACAAGACCCATTGCCTTTGTCAGTTGCAGAGTAGATGTAACACTTTTAATTCGCACACGGAGTGCTTTTGTGTTTCCTGTCATAATTATACCTGCATTTCCTTAAGGATTGATACGAGTTTTTCTTCATCCTTATCATCATAGAAGCCGTCTTCGATTCGTTTGAGCCAATCACCATACTGGTTTTCCAGTTTAGCAAACAGATTCTGCTCATATTCGTGCACCTTGTTTACCGCAACATTGTCAAGATAACCTTTGATAACTGCGTAAACAATAGCAACCTGACAACCTACGCGTATAGGATTATTTCTGCCTTGCTTGAGCACTTCAACAATACGCTCACCAAGAGCAAGACGGGATTTTGTATCTGCATCAAGGTCGCTGCCGAACTGTGCAAATGCTTGTAACTCGCGGTACTGTGAGTAAAGGAGCTTAAGCTCACCTGCAACCTTTTTCATACCCTTGAGCTGTGCTGAACCACCAACACGGCTAACAGAAATACCGGGGTTGATAGCAGGCATAATACCTGAATGGAAAAGTTCGGTTTCGAGGAAAATCTGACCGTCTGTAATTGAAATAACGTTTGTGGGGATATATGCGGAAACGTCACCCGACTGTGTTTCGATAATAGGAAGAGCAGTGATTGAGCCACCACCGTATTCCTTTGCAACACAAGCCGCACGTTCAAGAAGTCTTGAGTGGAGGTAGAAAACGTCACCGGGGTATGCCTCTCGTCCCGGGGGACGACGGATAAGAAGTGACAATGCTCTGTATGCAACCGCGTGCTTTGAAAGGTCATCGTATATGATAAGAACATCCTTACCCTGTTCACGGAAATGCTCTGCCATTGCGCAGCCGCTATAGGGGGCAATGTACTGAAGGGGAGCGCTCTCCGATGCAGTAGCGGATACTATGATTGTATAACCCATAGCACCATTGCGTGTAAGCTCGTTTGCCAACTGTGCAACAGAGGTGCTTTTCTGACCGATTGCAACGTAGATACAGATAACGCCTGTATTCTTTTGATTGATTATTGTGTCAATGGCAATCTCTGTTTTACCTGTCTGACGGTCACCGATAATAAGCTCACGCTGACCTCTGCCGATAGGAATCATACTGTCGATTGCCTTGATGCCTGTCTGCAAGGGTACATTAACGCTTTCACGTTCAATAATACCGGGTGCCTCTGTTTCAATGGGGCGTGTGGCATCATATTCAATGGGGCCTTTGCCGTCAATGGGCTCACCGAGGGCATTGACAACACGTCCGAGAAGCTTGTCACCTACGGGCACAGATAAAACATTACCTGTTCTTTCAACGGTGGAACCCTCACGGATATTGTTTTTATTAGAGAGCACAGCAACGGAAACGGTATCCTCCTCTAAGTTCTGAGCCATACCAAAACTGCCGTCCTCGAATTTGAGCAATTCATTTGCCATACAGTTAGTAAGACCATAAACTCGTGCGATACCGTCACCAACAAGAATAACCTTGCCGGTTTCAGCCATCTCGATTCGAGATTTATAGTGCTCTATCTGGGTTTTTATAATATTACTGATTTCGCCGGGGTTGTTCATTGGCTAATCACTCCCTTTGCTTTGTTAAGGCGGTTTGCAATACTACCGTCAATGGTTTTATCGTCAAGTAAAACCTTGATACCGCCGATAAGAGATGTATCTTCAATATAAACCGCTTCAACAACCTTGCCACTTATGGCACAAAGCTTGTTGATTAAAGCAGTTTTCTGCTCCTCACTGAGGGGTTCAACATAGTAAACAGTAGCAACAGTTCTGTTCTCCGATATTTTCAGAAGCTCGTTGTACTCCTTTATGCAGTCAAGTATATGGACTATTCTGCCGTTTTCACACAGTATCTTTATAAATGATACAATGTGCTCGGGCATTGTGCCGAATGCATCGTCAATAGCACCCAATCTTTCCGAAAGGGGAATAGCGGGTGATTCAAGGAAACGGATATATTCGGGGGTATCTTCAATGAGTGATTTCACTTGACTAAGGTGCTCTGCATATTGACCGCAACAGTTGTTTTCGGATGCAAGCATAAACAAAGCACTTGCATACTCCTTAGCTGTTTGTGTCATTTTCGTCACCTATACTCTCAATGAATGAGTCAATAATCTGCTTGTGGTCGTTGGAGTTGATTTCTCTTTCGAGCATTTTTTCTGTAAGCAAGGTACTTACGGAAACGATTTCCTGCTTGATACTGTCCTCAGCCTTTTTCACTTCAAGCTCTGCATTTTCTTTTGCCTGGTTGACGATGATTGTAGCTTCATCCTTTGCCTTGGCAATAATCTCGTTTTCACGAGCCTTCGCAGTGCTTACGGCAGACTGGATTATACCGTCAGCCTCCGCTTTGGCACCTGACAGCTTGTCCTCATACATCTCTTTTGTGGAAATAGCTTGTTCTTTTGCTTCCTGTGCATCACTGTACTGACCGTCAATGGTTTTCTGACGGGCATCAAGCATCTTCTTAACAGGCTTGTAAAGGAATTTCTTTACAGCAAGAAAGAGTAGCACAAGGTTTGCGAGAGAAACCAGCATTTGCCACAGATTTATGGAAATAACATCTAAAGTTTGCATTTTCTTTTACTCCCGTGTTGTGGGTTGATTAAGCACCGATTGTGCTAACAAGGATATCAACAAGGATATTGGGTGCAACAAAGATGAGGAGAATTGCGATAACAAGAGCATAAAGACCTGTTGTTTCGGCAACAGCACAACCCATAAGCATTGTTGTTGTAACCGCACCCTTGCTTTCGGGCTGACGGCCGATAGCTTCACAAGCCTTAGCAACTGCGTTACCTTCACCGATACCGGGGCCGATACCTGCAATCATAGCGAGACCTGCACCAAGTGCACAGCAACCTAAAATAATACCAATAGCGAGTTCCATTATAAATTCCTCCAAATTTATTATTTGTTTTTATTTTTTGAAAGCTTTTTCTGCTTTCTTTTTTCAAATTCATCGAGCGGGAATGCACCCGAAACGTTGAGCATTGTCAGCATTGCAAAAATGAAAGCCTGTAAACAACCGCTGAATACATCAAAGTAAATTGATAAAACCGCAGGCAATCCAATCTGGAACAAGGGGATGTCCGCAAGGAAGCCGGGCAGGTTACCTAAAACAAGGTTTGATAAGCCTGCCAAAGCGGTGGCAATAAGTACTGATATAACAGTACCGGAAAGCACGTTACCATAATGACGGAAAGACATGGAAATGGGTGTGGCAAATTCACTCAGGAAGTTAATTGGAGCAAGAAAAGCCACAGGCTCCGTGAAACTTTTTAGATAATAAACAGGTCCGCACTTAAGCTTGTAGTATGTTATGAGTATGAATACGAGTATTGCCCAACCTGCCACAATGTTGATGTCAGATGTAGGCGGGAATAATCCGAACAATGATAACAAACTTGAAAATGCCGACAAAGCCATAATGGCAATAATGAAAGGGGAGTAGCCTTTGAAATACTCACCCATATTTTCCATTACCATACCGTCAACCTTTTCAACAATAAGCTCTGCAAAGTGCTGTCTTTTTAACCTGACTTTTTCTTCAATACCGTGTGTAAGGAAAAGGCACAGGAATATTATTGCAATAAGCACAAGTGCTGAGTTTATCTGTGATTCGGTAACAGGAAAATCCTGTATGGGCATTGGTATCGTGAAAAAGATACGAGCACCCGTAATGGTGATTCCCTCTGTCTGCGGTTTCGTCAATACTTGTAAAACGATGCCGGTGACAATGGGTATAATCATCATAATGATGTAGAATATATCTACTATTTTAAATTTTTTATCAATCGCCTTCAAAAGCATCACCTCTTGAAAAGGAAGGCTCGTTATTTTTTATTGAATATCGGTCTGAGCATAACGGCAATACGTGGGAAAAGGAATGGTATTACCACCGCAATAAGATTAAATATGGGAGCAACATGACCGATAATTGCTATAATGAACATAAAAAGCATTCTGAAGGATTGTGAAACCTTCATAACGGACTTTGCTTCTTTCTCATCCTTGTCAACAGCCTTTTGTACGCCAAAGCCCATTACAAGGAAATTGATAATAATAGCAACGTAGCCTAAAATATTGCCAAGCAGAACGGTGTAGTCCCATTTGCCTGTAATGAGAAAAACGGACTGCATAATAAGACTGAAAATCAGTGAAACAACACCGATATATACGGTCTCTTTAATAACGACGGGGTCGAGTTTTTTCATCAGCTTACCTCTTGTAATCAATAATAGATAATTATAGCATAACAATCTGTCCTATACAATAATTATGAGTCATTTTTTTGCCTTTTTGTATCAGTTTTTTGTGATTTTACCAAAGTTTAAATAATGCTTATAATTCATATTTACAAATATGAAAATAATCATTGATTTAATTGTTGTTTATGATATAATATGTAATTATAGGAAATTATGAAATGGGGCAGAATATGGAAAAGTTTTTCACAGATGCTTTCAATAATCTGACAGATGAAGGCAAAGAGAATTTTTATAAGACCATTTTTATGAACGATGATTCAGAATATGCTGCAAAGCTTCGTGTGGAGTATTACCGAACAAAGTTCAAATCAATGGGTGAAAATGTTACTATAGGCAAGGGTGTTAACATTATCAACCCGCAGTACATTACAGTTGGCAACGATGTTCAGATTTCTGACGGCTGTACACTTATTGCACGCGGTGAAAACGGAATTACGCTCGGTGATAATGTAAGACTTCAGCACAGGGTTTACCTTGATACTGAGCGTAGCACTGAGGGCTATATCAACATTGGCAGAGGCTGTTATATCGGCACAGGCACTACTCTTTTCGGCCATAGGGGTCTCGAAATCGGTACAGATTGCCTTTTTGCGCAGAATATAACACTCACACCATATTCACACATTTTTGATGACCCTAACAGAATTATTTACAGTCAGGGCGGTCATTGTGAAAAGGTTACAATAGGCAACGACGTATACATCGGTATGGGTTGCTGTGTAATGTATTCCGGTAACATAGGTGAGGGCTCTGTTATAGGTGCTCATTCAACTGTTGTTAAACCCATTCCGCCATATTCAGTTGCGGTGGGTACACCCGCAAGGGTTATTAAAAAGAGAGATTGAGGAGGAATAAAAAATGCAGGCTATTGAAGCAATTATCAAACTTATTTTTGCTATGATTTTCAGCTTGTCAACAATTCTTGCACCTGTTGACGGACTTATTTCATCAGGTGGTGAGTCAGCTTACTTCACACAGTGGAGTGCAGAGGACAAATTTGATATTGATGACTATGCAACTCTTGAGAAAACCCCTGGTGAGGATTTCGTTGTTCTCAACATCACAGACGTTCAGCTCAATGATGACGAAGTTTACGGTGCAGGCGGTGAGTATTCATACCAGCTTATCACAAAGATGGTTGAGGAATATCAGCCCGACCTTATTACAATGAGCGGTGACAACTCCTGGTGTACAATGGGTTACCTTGAGCTTATTGAATTTATGGAATCCTTAAATATTCCTTGGGCACCCATTATGGGTAACCACGATGGTGAAGGCTGTATCAGTGAATTCTGGGCAGCACAGAACCTTGCGGAAGCAGAAAATTGCTTGTTTGAGTTCGGTCCCGAGGGTATGGGCTATGGTAACTATATCGTTAACATCAAAGAGGGCGACAAGCTTGTTCATACATTCTATATGATGGACACCCACGATTACCTTGAGATTCCCCTTGAGGACGGCACCATTGCAGACGGTTACGACCATCTTTGGGCAAATCAGCTTGAGTGGTACGAGTGGGCAGTAAACGGCATCACAGAGGAAGCAGGTGGCGTAGTACCCAGCACAGTTGTTTTCCACATTCCCGTTTATGAGATTCATGAGGCATGGGATATGGTAAGCATCCCCTCAGAGGATAATGAGTTCGGCGTTGTCGCTCCTGAATATGCCGACAAGGTTCAGGGCGAGGTTCGTGAATATCCCTGTCCTTCTCTTGTGAACAATGGCTTCTTCGACCTTTGCAAGGAGCTTGACAGCACAAAGACAATCGTGTTCGGTCACGACCATTCAAACGATTGCGTAGTTGAATTTGAAGGTATTACCCTTGCTTACGGCGTTAAGTCAGGCTTCGGCAGTTATTGGGAGTTCGATAAAATTGGTGGTACAACACTCACAATCGACTCTCTCGGTCAGGTAGAGGTTGAACAGCACTACTACGACCTTGAAGAAAACGGCTTTAATATTTATAACGACTAATAATCAGATATAATGAAATCCTCTCACTCGGGTGAACTGAGTGAGAGGATTATTTTTATTGTTGTGCAACTTCCTTGAAGGTGTTTCTTATCTCTTGTGCATCGCCTGTGGCAAGGTAGTATTCATAGCTGAATGGTTCAAAGCTCCTGAATGTACGTGTTTTGGTGATTGCTATATATGATGTTGGTCCGTCGCGTGATGGGTCCTCGTTTGTTGTGTTGCCACGGTCAAATATGCCTGTCAAAAATTCTTCTTCGTTAGGTACGTATATGCCGATGCCGAAGCTGTCGTCAAATTCACCTGTAAACGCCGCCCAGTTTTCTTTGGAGTAGAAGTGTGGGTAACCTGCATCCGGCCAGAAAATCAAATCCTTTTCGTATGATAATTTATCATCTGTCCAAGGCTTGTCACCTGCGTAGTAAACAAAGTTTTCGAGGGGAGCCACACAGTAAAATGCGGGTATTTCCTGTGAGGACTCTGCCTCGGGGTAACCCGAAAAATCTACAAATCTACATGTTGTGTGAACTGTGCCGTTTTCTATGGTGTACCATGCTTCCATATACGATGGGGTGATAAACTCCTTTTCCTTTGCCCAATCAAGTGGGCGGCACTTTACATATATTTCATTGTCCGTAATTCTAAGGTCAACGATCTTACTGTGGTCGTTAAACTGATTACCGCCTTGCACAGGGTTATAGCGCCAATAATTTTCCATATACACACCGTGGTCATAGTCAAGGGTGCCGTAGTATGATTGCTGAACAAGTCTGCCTGTATCGTTGCGGTTTATAAGGTTAACGTTTTTGTTGACTGCCTCTGTTTTATAGCGTTCACTTGCATTTGAATCAACCTTGATTTTATCGTCAACCCTGACAGCCTCAACATTTGAGTTTAAGTCCTCAACGTAGCTTAAAGCACCGCCCCACAACAGGTCAACACCGATTTTCAGGTTGTCAGCTTCAGTGAAAATCTCCTGAGTGGGAATTTCACGGTTGAAAACAGAAAAACCGTTTATTTTGATTTTGCCTGTGTCAGCGTTAAGGCATTCAAGGGTAAGTGTCAGAGGCTTACTACCTTTTTGCTTATCAAGGAATTCATCGGTGAATGAATAAAAATCCCTTGCTTTATCCGATGGCTCGAGGAAAAAGTCCTCGGAGTATTCTTCAAAACCACGCTGATAAGTCAAGGTAGCCTTAACGTAGCAATCAGCGGTGTAATTTATACCGTAGTAATTAAAAAGTTTGAAATCAGGCTCGTGGAAATGTAGGGTAAGCGGTTTGTCAATTATGTAATTACCCTCATCATCTGTTTGTTCGGAAATAGAAGATACCGCGAATACCATTTCATAATCATTTTTCACTTTGAAATCATCCTCTATAAAAATAAAGCTTGCAATATATGGTGAAAAAATAATCAGTGTTATCACAATCAACGCGGCAATTATACCCAAAACAATTTTAATTACCTTTTTCATTAAAAACACCTGCCTTTTAACTTAATTATACAATAACATTTTAATACGATTCAGTCAAATAAAACTTTATGTATCGGGCAAACTATTACCGAGGTGATTTTATGACAGAAAAAGGCAAAAGTTATAAGGAAAATAAACGTGTGCTTCGTCACAAAAACAATATTGCACCTGTTACCGACCACGGTGCACAAATGAGTGTCCATCCAAACAGAATAAAAAGGGGAGATACCCACTTCACAAAATTCCCCATTTCAAACGGCTTTTTCAACACCGACCTTGCACAGGATAACTTGCAGAATGATATACCTGAGGCAGATTTATAACCCCTCGCCCGAAAGGGCAAGGGGTTACAAATTTTAAATGATAAATTTAAAATTCAAAATTAAGGAACTGCGTTTGTGATTATAGTGGTAACATCTATTTGCTAACCGCTTTCGATAATGCGTTTATCTGTTATTAAGTCTTTCCTCGACGCATTCCTTCCACCTATTTGCAATAAGCTGATGTCCGAGGACTGTGGGGTGGATGCCGTCCCAGGTTGCTTCAAAAATGTCATATTTCGATGCGAAGTCATCAAAAACGTCCTGCAGGGGAACAAAAACAGCGTTATATTTCTCTGCAACTGCTTTTGCTTTTTCGCGCATAGCGTCAATTCGGGGGACGTAATGGGCATGTATATCGGGATCGGGGTTCACACCATAAAATGGCTCCATAATCACAAGGAAAGTGTCGGGGTTCTGCTCAAGAACCTCATCAATAAGCTGACAATAAATTTTCTCGTATCTGTCGGGGTCAGAACCACTGCCGTTGATATATTTGAATGCAATGTCATTTATTCCGATAAGAATACTCAACACCGTGGGCTTCAGCATAAGGCAGTCCTCCTGCCATCTGCCATAAAGGTCTGAAACCCTGTTACCGCTTATACCACGGTTGATAACTTCAATGTTCTTGCCGGGATTCTCAGCATACATTTTACCTGCAAGTATATATTGGTATCCGTGACCCAGAATGTGGTTAAGGTCACTGTTTCTGCCACGGGCACCATCTGTTATGGAATCGCCCTGAAAGAGTACAACATCATTTTCTTTTAATTTGAGCATAGTATCACCGCCGTGTAATTTATGAATAAATGATACCACTTGTGAAAAAATGTGTCAATTATTTAATGTCAGTTGTTGTTCACGTGTGATTGTGATATAAAGCCGATTTTAAATTGGCTTTTCTTTTAAATCGTCTGTCGCAGGGTTATCAATAAGTTCACCATTTTCAGTAAATCTTGAGCCGTGGCAGGGGCAATCCCAGGAATGTTCCTCTTTGTTGTATTTCAATGCGCAACCAAGGTGTGGGCACCTTGGTACAGTCGGGGTAACAATTCCCGTAACAGAATGAAAAATATTCGAGAAAAGTTTTGGGTGTAAAACTGAACGTGTAGGGGAAAATATATCAGCATAAGGATTATCCGTGCCCATTACCATATCACTTAAAATTTCAGCGGCAACCATTGAAGAGGTCATTCCCCATTTGTTAAAGCCTGTTGCAACATATATATTGTCAGAACTTTTTGAGTATTTTCCGATATAGGGGATACCGTCAAGGCTTATGCAATCCTGTGTTGCAAAGTGGTAATCGATTTTAGCATTCGGAAAATTATTTCTGCAGAAGCTTTCAAGGACTTTATATCCTCCGCCATCTTTACCTGTTCTATGGTCACCGCCACCTATGAGAAGATAATTTTTATAATTTCTGAATGAAAAACCATCTTCTTTGTCTTCAAGGTACATTCCGTTTACATCGGGCGTATCCTTTGCGGCAATAACATAAGAACGATGCTGATACAATTTCAGCGGATATGCTCCGTGCTTGTTTATTATGGGGAAATGTGTTGCAACAATTATCTTTTTTGCACTAACACTACCACCCGAACAACGAACCTTGTTCGGCAAAAACTCTATCACTTTTGAGCTTTCATATATGTTTAGTCCTTTTGCAACAGAAAACAAAAATTCAAGGGGATGAAACTGCGCTTGTCCACCGACTTTTACTGCTCCGACGCATTCTACGGGTAAGGGAATATTTGAAGTGAACTGCGCCTGAACACCCAATTTTTCATAAGCTTTTATTTCGTCCTCTATTTTTTGTTGGTCTGTTGATGTGTAAATATATGCATCATTTTCCTCAAAGCTACAAGGAAAAGACTTTGACATTTCGCGGAATTTTTCAAGAGCATTTTTGTTTGCGGTAAGGTATTTGTGTGCGTCCTCTGTACCTACTGTTTTTATAAGCTTGTCGTAAATAATGCCGTGTTGAAACGTTATCTTTGCGGTGGTGTTTTTGGTTATCCCTGAACCGATAGTTTTAGCCTCTAAAAGAACACAATCTACACCTCTGTCGGTCAGTTCCTTAAGACATAAAATACCTGCAAGACCACCACCTACAATTACAACATCTGTCTTTAAATCTCCTTTGAGTTGGGGGAAGTGTCCGTCTTTTGCAGTAGCACTCCACAATGAATTCAAAAAAATCACCTCTGATATAATTTTGCTCACTTTTCTCAGGAAAATCAGAGGATTTACCCAAACACAAAAAACTAAACGGATTTTTAGTCACCTTGCGTAATTGAATTTCAAGGGTGTTTGTAATATAATTGATTTATTACATAGCCTTATGGAGGTTGTTTTATGATAAAAATGGAGCTTTTTAATTACGATATTTTTCCCAAGGTTTTTCCTTGTGGTGAGCCTGTTCAGGTTACTGTAAAGCCCTTGGGTGCTCACGTAGCCTTTGAGGGTACATATAGCGTTCAGGTGCGCGCACTTAATGAGGGTAATATAAGGTTTTATCCCGAAAGAAATAATCTTGTGCCCTATGATGTGACTCCCGATTCTGACGGTTGCCTTCGCTTTACCCACACATTTATGGACGAGCAGGAGCACTTTGTTGATATTGTTAAGGATGATGAAAGGGTAGTGCGCCTTTCCGTTTATTCGCTTCTTCCCGACCTTGTGGGCAGATATCCTTTCCGAGGTGACCTTCATATGCACACATTCCGTTCAGACGGAAATCAGGCACCCGCTATCGTTGCGGCAGAATACCGCAAAAACGGCTACGACTTCCTTGCCATGACCGACCACCGCAGATATTATCCCTCACTTGAGGCTATTGACGCTTACAAGGATGTTCAGCTTGAATATAACCTCGTTCCCGGTGAAGAAGTGCACCTTCGTGATAACGACGTTCACATAGTTAACTTTGGTGGTAAGTATAGTGTTAACGCTCTTGTTGAAGGCGCTCATATTGAAGAGGTGGGTGACGATAAACGCTTACGTTCAATCGATGGCGTTTGTCCTGATGTTATGAGTGTTGAGGATTTCCAAAAGACAATATGGGAGTTTGCCGATACACTTGATATTCCTGAGGGAGTAGAGCGTTATACATATGCCGCTTGTGTATGGACCTTCGACAGAATCAGAGAAGCAGACGGTCTGGGTATTTTTGCTCATCCTTACTGGGTACAGAATGTTTTCCACGTGCCCGAAACACTTACAGAGCACATTCTTGCAACACAGCCCTTTGATGCTTTCGAGGTGCTTGGCGGTGAAAGCTATTATGAGCAGAATGGCTTCCAGACAGTAAGATATTACGAAGACAGAGCAAAGGGCAGACGTTATCCCATTGTCGGTAGCACAGACAGTCACTCCTGTATTCATAACAGAAACGGCTATATTGCTTCCACAATCGTTTTCTCACCCGAGAACACCCGTGAGGGTATTATTTCATCAATTAAAAACTTTTATTCTGTTGCAGTAGACTCTATCAGCACAGAGCTTCGTCTTGTTGGTGAAATCCGTTTCGTGCGTTACGGTAACTTCCTCCTCAGAGAATTCTTCCCACTTCACGATGAGCTTACATTTGAAGAAGGCAGACTTATGAAAGCCCACGCTTGTGGTGATACAACTGCGGCAGAAGACCTTAAGCGTATCTACGGCAGAATGAAGGCACAGCGTGAGAAATATTTCAAGTTTTAATGGTGATATTAAATGAGATACGAAGTTATAAAATTAAAAGATTATTTTCCTTTTCTTGGTGAAAATGGCGCAGACCCGTATGTTGAACTTTATCTGCCATACAATATGACAGAAATGCATCACGAGAATCGTAAAAGACCATGTATGGTTGTTTGCCCCGGTGGTGGCTACGGTATGTGCTCTCAGCGTGAGAGTGAGCCTATTGCATTGAAATTTCTTCAGGAGGGCTTCAATGTTTTCGTTATTACATACTCAGTTGCACCACACCGATTCCCAACACAGCTTCGTCAGATTGCAGCACTTATGGAGCTTATTTATAAGAATGCTGAAGAATGGAATTGTGATACAAATAAAATTGCCATAATCGGCTTTTCTGCAGGCGGACACCTTGCCGCCCACTATTCAACAATGTTTGATTGTGACGAGGTAAGGGCAGTTTTCCCCGAAAGCAAGAGTGTGAATGCTTCTGTTTTGTGCTATCCGGTTATAAGTGCGGAGGAAGTAACCGCACATATGGGTAGCTTTGAAAATCTTCTTGGTCACAAGCCCGAAAATCAGGCAGAAACCGACTATTTCTCTTGTGACAAAAATGTGAAGCCTACAACACCTCCTGCATTTTTGTGGCACACTGCAGAGGATAGTTGTGTTCCGTTAAAGAACAGTCTGCTTTATGCAGAGGCTCTTTGGCGCAACAAAGTTCCTGTTGAACTTCACGTTTATCCCTTTGGCGGTCACGGTCTTTCCACTTGTGATAGTCAGACTATTGATGATATGACACCTGTGTTTGATTACAATAGTGCATGGATTCCCGCAGTTAAAAAGTGGCTCAGACTTGTATTTGAAATGTGATTGTATCTTTGAAAGAGGTTAGGTAATGAGTAAAAATTGGGTGCAGACCTGGGGTCAGGCACATTCAGCATTTTCGTTCTTTTATTATCCGTCATGTCCGAAAACATACCGTCTTGTAATAAAGTCGGCAATTTCGGGTAGTAGCGTACGCTTTGAGCTTTCGAATGAGTGTGCAAAGAATAAGGTTAAAATAGGTAGCCTTAGTGTTGCCCCTTGTGACGAAAAAGGTAATTTTACAGGAGAGTGCAAGACAGTTACTGTTAATGGTGAAAAATCACCTTGCCTTGAAATCGGTCAGGTTGTAACAACTGACCCTGTAGATATTGAGGTGAAAGCAGGGGAGTATTTCTGTATCAGTGCCTTTGTTGAAAAGGGTGCACTCCGTAGCGGTAACCTTATCAACAATGCAGACCTTATCACCGTAAAAGGTGATGTAACAAGCGCCCCTCGTGTTGAAAATCAACGTCGCGTTCGTGACAAGGTGCGCGAAATTGCATCGGTTGTTCTGAAAATGTATTTCCATAAGCCCATACCTCTTTTTCAGTCGGTTCAGCTTCTTAATGATGATGGCGCACGTTCAATCGCGGTCTTTGGTGACTCCATAAGTCAGCAGGGTTATTGGACAAATGCCTTTACCGACAGAGTCCGCGAGGAGTTTTTCGGTAAATATTCTGTAATAAATAAATCGATTATGGGTAACAGACTTATGCTGGACTTCCATCGCAGATTTATCTGTAAGGGACTTTTCGGTATAAGCGGACTCAACAGATTACAGCGTGATATTCTTAATTATCCCGATGTGGAGTACGTTATCATTGCTCTTGGTACAAATGACTTTTTGCAGTACAATACTATTGCCGCACCCAAGAGTGAAAAGCCAACACCCGAGGGTGTGCTTGACGGCTTTATAAAGGTGTCCGAGACACTTGAAGCACAAGGCAAAAAGCTGGTTGTTTTTAATGTGCTTAACTTCGGTGAGTGTATTGACTCACGCCCTGAAAAGGAAGCTATGGTGACAGAGTTCAACAAGCTTTTGGAGGAAAACAAACATCACTTTTACGCGGTTTATGACCAGGCAAGTCTTTGCGTAAACCCCGAAAAGCCCACTTGCTCACGTCTTGATTTGTTAGGTAAAGACAAAATCCATCCCAATCAGGAGGGCGGTCAGCTGGTGGCAGATAACGTTGATTTGAATTGGTTTAGATAAAAGATTGATAAAGCACCGCAAGGCAATCGCCTTGCGGTGCTGATTTATTGTTTTTATTTCTTTATGCA
>JAZRFZ010000085.1:0-21917 GCA_045643925.1 Acutalibacteraceae bacterium
TCCGCCTGCGGCTTTTACGTCAAACAGGTCATCACCGCTGCGACAGAATGAATTATCAATAGTAGCGTTTCGTGTGTTGCAGATTGCGAATGCGTCGGAGTTTTGTCTGTAACCGAATATATCCACGTTTTTAATGGTAACGTTTTCGCAATCGTAGGTTATAAATGTCCACTCAGGGGAGTTGATGAATTTTACACCATTTACCTCAATGTTGCTGCTGTATGCAAATACAATGCCTCGTCGTTCTGCTCTGTCCAGATGTGATAGGTCGATTACGCCGTTACCGACAAGCTTCACATTATTACAACAGTTGAAGTTGAGGTAAGGACACCTGGTCAGACCCATAGGAAGGTGACCTGCATTATAAAGGTCTGTGTCTATCGGTGCGGAGCTTCCTGTGTTATCAGCATCGCTGTTGATATCGTATTGGTGCTTCGCAAGCAGATATGCACCGCGCTTAAGGTAATAAACGGTGTTGCTTTGTCCAAAGAAATCGTAGTATGCGGCAGTGTTGTGGAAGCCTTTCTCAACAACAATTACGTTGTTTTCGCCGTATTGGGCTTTATATTTTGCAATTTCCTTGTCTTCGTCAACGAGCTCTCTGACAAAGAGTGTGAAGCCGTGCTCCTGGTCGGTATCATTAAACACAAAGGTGTATGTGCCTAACTGAGTGATGCGCGAGTTGAATACGTTCCTGAGATAAGTTGTTTCGGAACCCAATGATGAAGGATATATTTCCACTTTATCCATAAGAAAACCGCGTGTAGTCAACTGGAACTCAAGGTTGATATCTCTGCTTGTGTCAACATATACTTCACAGAATGAATGTAGTGCACCCTTTTGAGTGGTGCCTACAAAAACGGTGGTAGCATAGACCGGGATTCGTTCGCCCCCTACATGAACGGTAAAGTATGGGGATTCTATGATTCCGTTTATATCCTGATAACCTTGTGCATTTACATACAGGTCATCACCATCATCATCGGCACGTGCAGTGTATTCGGATATGGATAAACCGATTTGTGATGGATTTATAATTGCTTCATCAGGATATTCGAGAAAGTCGAATTTCTTGGTTGAAGCAGGTCTGTGAACCTCGTTTGGTCTATCAAAAATGTTGAAAAAAGAAAGCATACTCAAAATTAAAGCGAGTAAAGCTTCAAGAAATTGCATAAATTACACTCCTATAATTTTTGTTTGAATAGATTTTATCACATATAAGTCTTTTTTTCAATGAGTAAATTTATTTTGAATTGAGAATTTTAATTTAAAAACAAACCTTTGTGAACATCCTTACAATTATGTTATTTACCTTGACAAATGTTATCAAAGTAGTATAATTGTTTCGGTAAATATTTTGATGTATTACATAGAAAGAAGGATAAAAATGTCAAAAGTACTTGTTGAAACATCTGCACGTCACGTGCACGTATCAAGAGAGGATCTTGATATTCTCTTCGGAGAGGGTTACGAACTCACACCTAAGAAAGACCTTTCACAGCCCGGTCAGTTCGCTTGTGAAGAGCGTGTTGCTGTTGTTGGCTCAAAGGGCCAGTTCCCCGCAGTTTCCATTCTCGGTCCTACAAGACCTGCTTCACAGGTTGAGATTTCCGCGTCTGATGCTCGTTCAATCGGTTGTGTTGCTCCTGTTCGTGAGAGTGGTGATACACAGGGTAGCGGTGCTTGTAAGCTTGTTGGCCCCAAGGGTGAGGTTGAGCTCAAAGAGGGCGTAATCGTTGCTAAGAGACACATTCACCTTACACCCGAAGCAGCCGCAGAGTTTGGCGTTGAGGATAAAGAAATCGTTGGTGTTAAGATTGAGTCAGAGGGCAGAGATCTTATTTTCGGTGATGTAGTTTGCCGTGTAAGTGATAAGTTTGCTCCTGCAATGCACATCGACACAGATGAAAGCAATGCAGCTTTTGCTACTCCCGGTATGATGGGTGAAATTGTTAAGTTCTGATTTTAAAGCTTAAAACTAAAGGGCTTTGACGGTTAGTCAAAGCCCTTTTTGTTATTCATTGTTTTCTTTTTGTTCAAGAACAAGTTTTAAAATATTGTCCTTGTTATTGGCATTTCGATATTGTAATATAAGCTTCTTTTCATCCCATGAAAGGTCGGACATTTTGAGAATTCCTTCGTCCACTGAGTCTTCCTCATACTCCGAAAAATCGTTGCTCTTATTGTGAAGCATCAATCTGGGGGAATAGCCGTAAAACTCATCCACAGTAACCCTGTAGCACCTTGCCAGGGCGTGTATGGTATCAATGGTGGGGACAATTTTGCCGGTTTCGTAATCATTGTATTCCTCAATGCTTATACCAAGAATATCCGCAAGGTAAAACGGCTCAAGGTCATTGTATTCTCTGAATTGTTTGATTCGGTTAAAAAGCATATTTTCACCCTCTTTTCTACATACTACCACAAAATTCGACAAAATGCAAACTGAATTATATTATAGTGTTTGCAGATGTTTAGGGTATATGAAAACAACCACCCAAACTAACATTCGGGTGGTTGTGTGTATATGCGATTTTTGGAAAGGTTAGTCCTCCAGGCTGAGTAACCAGTTGACGGAAACACCCAATACCTCCGAAAGAGCAATGAGTTCGGTGTCGCATACAGAACGAATCTGTCCTTCTAATTTTGAGAGTCCCGATGCATTGAGGTCCACACCGCGGATCTGAAGCTGTGTGAGCAGATCCTTTTGCTTCATACCGATAGCTTTTCTTCTTTCTTCAACTCTGGTTCCACAGATGTTTTTAGTACCGATAGGCTGTTTGCGTATCCTCATACTGAAACCTCCTTGTTTTGGAATTTGAAGTGCCTGTATATTCGCTTACGATAATAATAACACATCACTTTGTACGTTTCAAGAGGTATTTTTGTTTTTTTTGCAACACTTTTGTAGTATTTTGATGAAAAAGAATTATAACCATCTTTTTTGGAAAAACATTTGATATGGATAGGGTTATGTGCTACAATAAATGCATAAAATTTGTTTTTAGAGGTGTATTATGGGCTTCTGTGCAGATATTTTTGCCGATTATAACTGTCTTACTACTGCCGAAGGGCTGCTTTCTGTGGGAATGGAAGATGTTTCGGTAACTTTTGATATGTTTTTCAGGGAGATTCCTGATAAGGGTGGCTATGCTATTATGGCAGGTCTTGAGCAGCTTTGTGAAAGATTGGAGTCGCTTTCTTTCAGTGAGTGTTTTCTTGCATCGTTGATTGAACAGGGATTTTCTCAAAAGCTTGTTGATTATCTTGCGGATTTTGAGTTCAAGTGTGATGTCTATGCAATGCCGGAGGGTACACCTGTTTTCCCGAATGAACCGATTGTGAAGGTGAAGGGACCTGCATTACAGGCGCAGCTTATTGAAACATTATTGCTTAACACAATAAATTATCAGACGCTTATTGCTACTAAGGGTAACAGGATTTCCCGTGCGGCTTCGGGTCGTCGTGTTATTGAAATGGGTGCCCGTCGTGCTCACGGTTTTGATGCGGCGGTTAATGGTGCTCGTGCGGCATATATTGGGGGTGTTTCTTCTACATCACTGTTCCCGGCGTACACGAAGTATGGTGTTCCTGTTGCTACTATGATGGGGCACGGTTGGGTGCAGTTGTTTGATTCTGAACTTGATGCCTTTAAGGCATATCTTGAAGAGCACGGTGAGGACGGTGCTTTGCTTGTTGATACCTATGACACCCTTGATAGCGGTATCAAAAATGCTGTTCAGGCTTTCAATGAGGTGCTGGTGCCCAAGGGCTTGCGCCCTGCAGGTGTTATTATCGATAGTGGTGATATGACATATCTTTCAAAAAGAGCTCGTCGTATGCTTGATGAAGCAGGATTCCCTGATTGTGATATTTATGCCTCCAACTCCCTTGATGAAGTGCTTATTAAGGATATGCTTAATCAAGGTGCTAAAATAGATGGCTTTATTGTTGGTGAAAAGTTGATTACATCATCATCTGCACCTGTACTTGATGGTGTTTATAAGCTGTGCGAAACAGAGAAGAATGGTGAAAAATTACCTGCCATAATGCTTAGTAACAATGTGAATAAAATTACTACACCTTGCTCGAAAAGAGTGTGGCGTCTCTTTGATATGGAAACAGGTAAGGCTATTGCTGATGTGCTGACACTTGATAGCGAAAACCTCAGTGATGAAAAGGTGTACTCCCTTTTTGACCCTGATTTCACATGGAAGCGTAAAACAGTTGATAATTTCGTTGCTCGTGAAATGCTTGTAACTATATTCAAGGATGGCAAGAAGGTGTATGACAGTCCTACGCTCGAGGAAATACGTGCCTATTGTAATGAACAGGTTTCATCACTTTGGGAAGAGGTTGTTCGTTTTGAAAATCCTCACAGATATTATGTGGATTTCTCTGGTAAGCTCTGGGGTGTAAAGCAGTCTATGATTGAAAAAATTATGAGAAGCGAATCATTAATAGGGGATGGCGACAATGTCTGAAAAATACAAGGTTGGATTGAGTCGTAATCGTTTGTTTGAATTCAATAATGCCGTTGTTTTCTATGGTAAGTTGAGTGGTTACAACAAGGAAACATTATCCAAGGCGCTTAAGCTACTGTGTCTTAAAGAGCCTTTGGTGACAGCTGTTGCTATTCTTCAGAAAAATGGTGAATGCTACATCGAAACAGACTCTGTTACTCAGGAGTTTGTTTTATCGGAGCGTTCTGCTGATGAAGTGAAAAAGGATTATGCGGTTAATGGCTTGGATTTTACCTGTAAACTGTTTGAATTCGTCCTGTGTAATGATGGGTATCTTGTTATAGGTGCGCATACTTTGGTTGCAGACTGCAAATCTCTGTTGCGACTTGCTATGCAGTTTGCAGCTCTTTGTGAAAATGGAGTTGCTTCGGTTTCTCCTTCGGGAATTGAAACCTTTGAGGAGACAACCGCTTTGCCTATGGAGGTCAATTCACCGCTCACGGATAAGTTGTCTGCAGAGCTTGATAGTGGTTGGCAGAAAAAACATCACGTGTGGGACGCCGACGATTATAAAAAAGCCCGGAAGCTTTATGATGCGAAAAAACTGTATTCCGATGAAATTGTGTTTGAATTGGATGACGCTGAAACAGCGGAATTGATGAGCTTTTGCGATGATGAAGGGGTTGATTTATCATCTGTTGTTGCGTTTGCAATTTATAAAGCGCTTTATGACAGGATGAAGCCTCAAAAGAAGCATAGCAGGATGTGTATTCATGCGGACAGACGACTGTTTTTGCAAAATGCAGACAATGTTTTAGTGGGTGCTTTCAACGGATTTTGCGAAGCATCACTTAGTGATAAAGAAAGAGAACTTTCTTTGTCCGAGCAAATAAAGGCTTTTCACAATTCTTGTTATAAGGGGATAACATCACCATTCAAAACTTTTTATGATGAGGTTCTTCTTATGAAGGTTTCACCTTCGTATTGTGACTCTGCATATATGTACCTTGCGGGAGTTGTAAAGGATAAAGTCGCAAGAAAACTCGCTCAGAATTACGGCTGTATGAACGAACAGTTGTGTGAGTTTTTCTCTTGCAACCTTGACCAGGAATATTGGGCGGGTTTAAAGGTGTATGCGGACATATCCGTTTCGGAACCACTGAAGGACAGATTTGCTTTAAATGTGAGCTTTTTGAGGTTCGGTGGCGTTTGTAAAGTCATAGTAAAATTCAATAATCAAAGGCTCGTAGATTCGGACGGAAAGTCTGTAATTTGTGAGGCGAAAAACATTTTGAAAGAAATTTGATAATCGAATAATTAAACTAAAGCAGTTTCGAGGGTAAAACCCTTGAAACTGCTTATTTTTTTATTAAAAATCTATTGACAAAATAGGGATGTAAAACTATAATAGTGTCATAAAGTGTATCGAAATGGGTCAAAGTGTCTCGTTTTTGCAACACAAAAACCACGAAAGGAGTTGTCAGTATGTTTTGCAGTCAGTTCGACCATGCACTTGATGAAAAGAATCGTTTTAAAATACCGGCAGCCCTTCGTGATGAATTAGGGCTTAAAACCTATCTCATTAAATCACCTGATTCGGAAACCAAGTGTATCTTCCTTTATTCCGAAGCAGGGTGGAACGAGCTTTATAAAGAGTTCAATCAGAGTGGTGAGCACAATCAGGCAATGCGTCGTATGGCGCGTAAGATTTTGTCCGGTGTTGTCAGCGGTGAGGTTGACAAGGGTGGCAGACTTACACTTAATGCCGCACTTAAGGAATATGCAGGTATTGATGGTGAGGTTCACATCGTTGGTAACAACAACCACATCGAGCTTTGGTCACCTGAAGAGTGGGCTAAGGAGCTTGCACTCCTTGACGAACAGTCCACTGACGAACTCAACATCAATTTCTGATAGGTGGCTCCTATGGATTTTAAACATATATCCGTTCTCCTTGAGGAGTCGGTTAATTCACTTAACATAAAGCCTGATGGCGTGTACATTGATTGTACAGCGGGTGGCGGAGGACACTCTGCGGTTATTCTTTCCCGACTGGGGGAGAATGGCAGACTCATTTGCGTTGACCAGGACCCTACCGCAATTCAGGTTGTTACCGAACGATTCAAGGGGGATGACAGAGTAACAGTTGTCCACAGGAATTTTTCGGACTTTGCACAGATACTTGACGGCTTGGACGTTGATTGTGTAGATGGTATAGTTGCTGACCTTGGTGTCAGCAGTCATCAGCTTGATACGGCCGAGCGCGGCTTTTCGTTCCATAAAGATGCTCCCCTCGATATGAGGATGAGTCAGGCAGGGAAAAGCGCAAAAGATGTTGTTAATACATATACTGAAAATCAGTTATATACAATTATAAAAGCATACGGTGAGGAAAAGTTTGCTGACAGGGTAGCACGAGCTATTGTGAAGGCACGACAGGATAAGCCTATTGAAACAACCATTGAGCTTTCGGATATTGTTTCAAATGCCATTCCCGCCAAATTCCGCAGAAATGCACATCCCGCCCGAAAAACCTTTCAGGCAATTCGTATAGAGGTTAATGGTGAACTCGATGTTCTTAAGGAAACCTTGCCCGTTATGTTTGACAGACTGAGTGATGAAGGTGTTATGTCGATAATCACGTTCCACAGTCTGGAGGATAAAATAGTTAAAGAATTTTTCAGAACTCTTAAAGAGGGGTGTACCTGCCCGAAGGATTTCCCGGTTTGTGTCTGTGGTAAAAAGCCCAAGGCGGTTGTGAAATCTGCAGGTGTTAAGGCATCTGAAAAAGAGTTGGATGATAATAATCGTAGCAGAAGCGCAAAATTGCGAACTGCTGTAAAGATAAGTCAGTAGGACTTTAAATTTAGGAGGAAGTATGGCATACAGGGGTAGTGAAGCATACGATTTTTCACTTTTTGAACCACAAGTAATTGAACAGCCCGCAAGAGTATCTAAGTCTGCAAAAAATGCAGGTAAGGGTGCTCAGGTCAAGCGTGTCTCTGCTAATACTGCTCCTCAGCGCAAGACGGTTCCTCAGCGTAAGCCTGTGCAGAAGAAATCAAATGTTACTCACATAGTGGATAATTATCAGCAGACAGTTGAGCGTAAGGCAAGTAGTGCAGTTATCCCTTCACCTGTCAAGAAGGCAATGTGCTTTGCTTGTTTCTGCTTTGCAATGCTTACTGTTCTCCTTGTGATGCAGACCAGATGTGACACTTTGATGTCAGAAATTGCCGGTGTGCAACGCGATATTGAAATCGCAGAGGGTGAAAATGTTCGTCTTAATGCAGAACTCAGCAGTATGATTTCATCGGACAAGATTGAGAATTATGCTGAAAATGTTCTTGGTATGGTTAAGGCTGAAAGCTATCAGATTAGCTATATCGACCTTTCTGAAGGTGATGAAATAGTTGTCTCCGGTGATAAGACTACAGAAGAAACTACCGGTATTACAACAAAACTGAAATCATTGTTTGCATATATTGATTGAGCAGATAATAAATTATATGAGAGTTGAGAAATGCTCGACTCTCTTTTTTGCATAGAGGATGAAAAATCAAAGAGCGTGAGGTGGGTTATGTCGCGAGTTAATTCAAATTTGAAAAAACGATGTCTGAGTGGTATTGCATTTATTCTTATTCTCGGCTTCGGCTTGGATATAGTGAGACTTTTTTACTTTCAGGTAATCAAGGCGGATGAATACAGAACTGCCGCTGAAGCGCAACAGCTCAGCGATACTGTTATTTCTGCGGACCGTGGTGTTATTTACGATGCTAATATGAATGTACTTGCGGAGAGTGCTTCTGCATGGCTAGTATATGTAAATCCCTCAAAAATCAAGGATGATGCTCAGGCGGCTCTTGTTGCAGACGGTCTTTCTAAAATTTTTACAGATATGACCGTTGAGAATATAGCTAAGAAGATAAGCAATCGTAAGTATAGCTATGTTAAAATCAAGGGTGGCGTGGAGTATGGCTCTAAAACTGCCGTTGCAGAGTTCAGAAGCAAAAATGAGCTCGGTGAAATAATTGGTATTGACCCTGATACTAAGCGTTATTATCCCTTCAATAACTTTGCATCTACCATAATCGGTATGACCAATAGTGAGAATAACGGCAGAGCGGGTCTTGAGCTTATGTACAACGACACTCTGACAGGTACTCCCGGTAGAATTATTACCGCTAAGGACGCCCAGAGCGGTCTTATGTCAAGCAACTATGAAACAAAGTTTGATGCAGAGCAGGGTACGAGCCTTGTTCTGACTATTGATAAAACTATTCAGTATGCCCTTGAGAAGGGTCTTTCTCAGGCGGTTGTGGATAACAAAGCAGAGTCTGCATACGGCATTGTTATGGATGTCAATACAGGTGCTATTCTTGCCATGGCTACGATGCCAGACTACGACCTTAATGTGCCTTCTGTTATTACGGATAAAAAGACTCTTGCAGAGCTGGCGAAAATCAAAAACCCTGATGAATACGATGTTGCATATAACAACGAAGTTTTCCTTATGTGGCGTAACAAGGCTATCAGTGACACATATGAGCCGGGTTCTGTTTTCAAGATTTTTACTGCGGCAGCAGGTCTTGAAGAAGGTGTTGTAGCACCTGAAACTACATACAACTGCACAGGTTCGATTAAGGTTGCTGACAATATAATTCATTGCCACGATACATCGGGTCACGGCGTGCAGAATTTTGCCGAGGGTCTCAAAAACTCTTGTAACCCATTCTTCATTACAATCGGTCAAAAGCTTGATACAGAGCGCTTCTTCAAGTATTTCGAGGCTTTTGGTTTTACAGAGGAGACAGGTATTGATTTGCCTGCCGAAGCAGAACCGGCAGCTGATATTACATACCACTCCAAGGAGAAAATGGGTATTGCACAGGTTTCTTCAAGCGCATTTGGTCAGACTTTCCAGGTTAGTGCTATTCAGATGATAACAGCTGTTTCGGCTGTTGCTAACGGTGGTAAACTGATGCAGCCTTATGTTGTTGCGAAGAAACTTGACCAGGACGGAAACACTGTTTATGAAACAATTCCGACAGTGAAAAGACAGGTTGTTTCCGAGAGTACAAGTGAAACAGTTATTTCTATGATGGAAAAGGTTGTTTCTGAGGGTACAGGTAAAAATGCTTACATTCCCGGATACCGTGTTGCAGGTAAAACAGGTACATCTGAAAAGCTTACAGTTGACGGTGAATATATAGCATCATTCGTGGGCTGTGCTCCTGCCGACGACCCTCGTATCGCAGTTCTTATAATTATCGATGAACCTCATGGTGCAAGTCATGGTGGTGGTGCTATTGCTGCACCCGTTGCAGGTTCAATTATCGAACAGACTCTTAAGTATATGAATGTTGAGCCTGTTTATACAGACGAGGAGTTGTCCAAAATCAACGCCTCTGCCCCCGATGTGGTGGATATGTCTGTAAGTGCTGCCAAGAGCGCACTTAATAATCAAGGCTTCACCGCTCGTGTTGTGGGCAATGGTGATAAGGTTATTTCGCAGTATCCCATCAAGGGTCAGAGTATTCCGCTTAATGGTGTGGTTATCCTTTATACCGAAACTGATAACGAAAATACAACCTCCACAGTGCCGAATCTTATTGGTCTGAGTATAAGTCAGGCAAATGAAAAGGCGGTAAATTCAGGCTATAATATCAAGATTTCCGGTGCATCCCTCGATAGCGATGTTGTGTCATACAGACAGAGTGTGGATGAGGGTACAAAGGCGGAATTGGGTTCAACAATTACAGTTTATTTTAAAACAAATACAGGCGTAGAAGACTAAAGAGTGAAAATAACAAAGGGGAGTAAAAAATGCTTTTATCACAGCTTTTAAAGGGTATAAATGTACTTAACGATTATTGTGACAGAGAGATTGCTGATGTAACTGATAAAACTCTGAAAATTTCAGAGTGTTGTGCATTTGTCTGTGTTGTTGGTGCACGTTTTGATGGTCATTCATTTGCGGAGAATGCCCTCAGTCAGGGTGCGGCTGCGGTTATTGTTTCAAGAGATTTGGGTCTTAAGGAACAGATACTCGTTGAAAATACCCGTGAGGCTTATGCCATTATGTGCAAAAATCTTTGTGATGGTGCGGCAGATAAGCTTACTCTTATTGGTATCACGGGTACCAATGGTAAAACAACAACTGCATTTGTTGTAAAGGATATTCTCCACGAATTAGGTGTTAAAAGCGGTCTTATCGGTACCGTTAAGAATATGGTGGGTGATAAGGAGTTTCATACAGAGCTTACAACACCCGACCCCTATGATATGCATCACCTGTTTAAAATGATGGTTGACGATGGTATCAAATATTGCGTTATGGAAACTTCTTCACAAGCGTTTCATCAGATGCGCCTTGCAGGTATCCACTTCAAAACCGGTGTGTTTACAAACCTTACACAGGACCACCTTGATTATCACGGTACAATCGAGGAATATAAGGCATGTAAAAAGACATTGTTCTATAATTGCGATAATGCAATCATCAACAGTGATGATGAAGCGGGTGCATATATGAGCGATGGAATTGAGGTGCCTGTAAAAACATATTCTATAAATACAGAGTCTGACTACAAAGCGGAAAATACAGAGCTTTTTGCGGATAGAGTTGAGTATGACCTTAACGGTGAGCATGTTGTGTTCCATATTCCCGGTGGTTTCTCTGTTTATAATTCACTTTGTGCTATGGCAAGTGTTTGTTCTCTCGGATTTGATTTTAAGGATGTTGTAAAGGCTGCAGGTAGTGCTGCTACTGTTAAGGGCAGACTTGAGCTTCTTAAAACAAATACAGATTTTGGTGTTATTATCGACTATGCTCACACACCCGATGGACTTGAAAAAGCACTCAATGCGGTTCGCGGATTTACAAAGGGCAGAGTAATTACACTTTTCGGTTGCGGTGGTGACCGTGATAAAACAAAACGCCCCAAAATGGGACGTATGGCAACAGATTTGTCTGATATTGTGGTTGTTACAACCGACAACCCCCGTACAGAGGATCCTGAGGTTATAATTAAGGAAATTCTTATAGGTACAGTTGGCTCAAAGGCGGAGGTTGTTTCTGTCACTGACAGAAGTGAGGCAATCGAGTATGCTCTCAGTATTGCAAAAGAGGGTGACACTGTCCTCCTTGCAGGTAAAGGTCACGAAACATATCAGGTAATCGGCAAAGAGCGCGTTCATTACGATGAGCGAGAGGTTGTTGCAGAGGCGCTTAAAAAACTCGGTAAATAATCGAGATATAGGATGATGTGGTATGAAGAGTATTACGATTAAGCAAGTAGCAGAATTTTGTGGTGCTACAACACAGAATGACGGTGAAATTCTTAAAATTTCAACCGATAGCCGTGATATTGATGAAAATACATTGTTTATTGCCCTTGTTGGTGAACGATTTGATGCTCACGACTTTATTGACGATGTTCTTTCGAAGGGCGCAAAGGCAGTTGTGTGTAGTAAAAGTGTAGGTGATGACCCTCGTATTCTCTATGTTGAGGATACAGGTAAGGCGTTGCTTGACATTGCCCACGGTTACAGGAAATTGTTCGATATTCCCTTTGTTGGTCTTACCGGTAGCGTAGGTAAAACAACAAGTAAAGGTATGATCTATGCGGTTGTTAAGAAGAAATTTGACACCTTGAGAACCGCAGGTAATCTCAATAATGAAATCGGTGTACCGAAAACACTTTTCTGCCTTGAGGAACATCACGAGGCGGCAGTTATTGAAATGGGCATGAATCACTTTGATGAAATTTCCCGTATTTCAAATGCAGTCGAACCCTCGATTGCCTGTATAACAAACGTAGGTACCGCTCATATTGAAAATCTTGGTTCACGAGAGGGTATTTTGAAAGCAAAATGTGAAATACTTGACGGTATGGCAAAGGGGTCAACCCTCATTATAAATGGTGACAACGATATGCTTGCCACCATTGAGCGTGATGATTATAAAATACTTCGTTTCGGTATCGACGGTGAGAACCTTGATATGAGAGCAGAGAGTATTTCTTCTGACGCTTTCGGCAGTACTTTTACTGCGGTTTATAAGGATGAACGCGCAGAAGTGTTCGTTCCCAGTGTAGGTCTTCACAATGTTTATAACGCTATGTGCGCTATGTGCGTTGGTATGGAGTTGGGTTATACTCTTGAAGAAGCTGCTTCAGGTATCAAGGATTTTGAGCCGGAAGGTATGCGACAGAAAATCACGGAAATAAATAATATTACGTTTATTGAAGATTGTTATAATGCAAATCTTGACAGTATGAAGGCATCACTTGATGCACTTGCAACAATCTGTAAGGGTAAGTCCTATGCGGTTCTTGGTGATATGCTTGAGCTTGGCGATTTTGCCGAAAATGCACACCGTCAGGTTGGTGAAAAAGCCGCTTCCACAGGTTGCGAATATGTGATTACATACGGTGAACTTTCGAAGTTTATTGCAGACGAAGCAGAGAAAAACGGTTGCAAGGCAAAGTGCTTTGATGATAAAGAGGAAATGGCGGAATTTCTCTACGAAAATGTAAAAGAGGGGGACGCGGTTCTCTTCAAAGGCAGTCGTGGTATGAAGATGGAAGAAATCTTTATTTCCTTGTATAAAAAGTTAGGATTTAACAACGACTGACTTGTATTTTCTACGAAATTAAGGTATTATATAAATAGAGATATTTAACAAATATCAACTATATTGTTAAGGAGTATGGAAGATGAATATTATTATAGCCTGTGTTGTGGCGGCAGCAATTTCCTTTGGTATATCCTTTGGTCTTGGTTATGTTGTAATTCCGTTCTTGCACAAATTGAAGTTCGGTCAGACGATTCTTGATATCGGACCCAAGTGGCACAAAAATAAACAGGGTACACCCACAATGGGCGGTATATTGTTTATTCTCGGTACGGTTATTGCTTTTGCGTTAGTTGTACTTGTTGACAGACTTATGGGTGGCGATATTGTCGCGTCAGTAACAAACGGAGCATCAAATGTTCTGCCTCAGGTCGCAAGTGTGACTGCATCTTCCAATAAGGTGAAGGTGTGGGCAGGTCTTATAATGGCTCTCGGCTTTGCATTCATCGGTTTCCTTGACGACTATATCAAGGTTGTAAAGAAACGCAATATGGGTCTTACCATTGTTCAGAAGAGCGTTCTTCAGATAGTGCTTATGGTTGGCTATATTCTCACTCTTTACATAAACGATCCCACAGGCGCAACCTTTATTCCCTTTGTCGGAATGGTTGAAACCAAGCTTTTCTTCTGGGTTATCGGCTTTATTGTGATTTATGCCACAACAAATGCAGTTAACTTTACAGACGGTGTTGACGGACTTTGCGGTTCGGTTACTCTCACTGCTGCGCTCAGTTTTATAGTTATTGCAGCTCTTCGTAATTGCTTTGGTGTAAGCCTTATGGCTGCGGCTCTTCTTGGTGGCCTTGCAGGTTACCTTATCTGGAACTGGCATCCCGCAAAGGTTATGATGGGTGACCTGGGTTCAATGTTCCTCGGTGGCCTTGTTGTTGCATTCTCTTATGCATTTGATTGCCCCATCATTATTCTCCTCGTAGGTATTATCTACGTTGCGGAGTTTGGCTCTGACGTTTTGCAGATCGGTTATTTCAAACTGACTCACGGCAAACGAATTTTCAAAATGGCTCCCATTCACCATCACTTTGAGATGTGCGGATGGAAGGAAGTTAAGATTGTAAAAATCTTCTCAGCAGTAAACCTTATCGGTGGTATCATTGCAATTCTCTTAGTTGCTCTCGGTGCTCCCAAATAATATTTAAAACAGAAATTCACAGAAAGGTGTGTTCACAATGAAAAAGGAAAATAAATTCAATGACCTTTTTATAAAGAATGGTATGGATGTTCCTTTTTTCCTCATTATGCTCGGTCTTATGACTGTTGGTCTTGTAATGCTCCTTTCTTCAAGCTATATATATGCTTTTTACAACAGCGGTTCGGGTGACAGCCTGTATTACTTCAAACGACAGGTTGTTTTCGCAGTTGGCGGCATAGCAATTATGTTGTTTTATTCTCGATTTAATTACAAATATCTTAAGCATTTTTCAAACCTTGGTCTTGTTGGTGCTCTCGGTATTCTCGCCATAACTGTTCTGCAGGGTGGCGGTGATGGTATCAACCGTTGGTTCGGTATCGGCTCTTTTTCTTTCCAGCCCTCGGAGATTGCCAAGTTCACCCTTATTCTGTTCCTTGCTTATGGTCTTGATAAGGACCACGACAAAATTATAAGCGCTAAGCCCTCAAAAGCAGGTTGGGCACAGAAGATTACCGAGGTCACAAATGGCTCGGTTAAAATTACTCAGGGCACAACTACAATGTTCTTTTATGGCATAATAATCGCCGTTACTGCAGGTGCGGTTCTTCTTGGTAGCCACCTTTCAGGTGCAATTCTCATTATGCTCATCGGTGTAACGATGCTCTGGATAGGTGAGTGCAGAGCCCGTTGGTTTGCAATCGGCGGTATTCTTGCAGTTGTTGTGCTTATTTACGTTTGCTTTAATTATGATGATTTACCCCTTAAGGAGTATATGATTGACCGAATCAGAGCATGGCGAATCAAGGATTATTCTCCCGATGAATCACGTTGGCAGATAAATCACTCTTTGTTTGCTCTCGGCTCGGGCGGTTTTCTGGGTGCCGGTATCGGTAACTCAAAGCAGAAGTACCTTTATATTCCTGAGTCACACACTGACTTTATCTTTGCTATTATTGGTGAGGAGCTTGGTTTTGTAGGATGTGTGTTTATTCTCCTCGGTTTTGTGGTGCTTATTGCACGTGGTATCTACATCGGTATGCGCGCAAAGGATAGATTCGGTGCACTCCTTGCATTTGGTATGACAGCACAGCTTGCTTTGCAGGTAATGTTTAATGTTGCCGTTGTTACAGATACGGTACCTAACACCGGTATCAGTCTGCCCTTCTTCAGCTACGGCGGTTCTGCGTTGCTCATTACACTTATTGAGATGGGTACAATTCTCAGTGTTTCAAGGCAGGCAGATTTACCCAAGGTTTACTTTATGAGAAACCTTAAGAGAAACAAGAACAAAGTAGTTTAAAAGTTGGAAAGAGCTTAAACTATGTGAACAGTGAAAGAGAAAAGGATGGTGTTACTATGAAGGTTTTGATAGCAGCAGGTGGCACAGGCGGTCACGTGAATCCTGCTCTTGCAGTTGCAGGTGAAATCAGGAAGAGACATCCCGATGCAGAAATCTGTTTTGTGGGTACAAGTGACAGAATCGAAGCAGAGATTGTTCCTGCGGCAGGTTATCCCTTGAAGACTATTGATATCAAGGGTCTCAGACGCGGTTTCTCACCTAAGGATATCAAGGAAAACATCAGTACAGCTATAAAGCTCGTTAAGAGCTCAAGTGATGTTAAGAAGATTATAAATGAATTCAAACCCGACGTTGCGGTGGGCTTTGGTGGTTATGTAAGCGGACCCGTTATCAGAATGGCGGCAAAGATGGGTGTTCCCACTGCCGTTCACGAGCAGAACGCTTTCCCCGGCGTGACAAATAAAGCACTTTCTGAAAAGGTTGATGTTGTTATGCTCACCTCAGAGGATGCTAAGAAGCATATGAAATTCAAAAATGAGCCTATTGTTACAGGATTGCCTATCCGCGGTGAGCTTCTTGAGGCAGACCCTGTCGTTTCAAGACAGGAATTAGGCTTTAACGATAAACCCATAATCCTTTGTATGGGCGGTTCTTTGGGTGCACGTGAAATTAACAATGCTATTGTTGAGGTAATTGCAACATGTGCCCACGATGAACGCTACAACTTCATCGTTTCTACAGGTAAGAATGGTATGTGGGTGTCGGATAAATTGGCAGACAGGGATGTTAATCTCGCAAAAATGCCCCACATCAGAATCAGACCATATATTGATGATATGGCGCGTTGCCTTTCTGCGGCAGACCTTGTTATCTGTCGCGCGGGTGCATCGTCACTTTCTGAGATACAGGCATTGGGTAAGCCTTCAATCCTCATTCCTTCACCCAATGTTACGGAAAATCATCAGTACCACAATGCAATGGCGCTTGTTAACAGACACGCCGCATTGATTATTGAGGAAAAGGACCTTGACGGCAGAACTCTCGGACGACATGTTGATGACCTTCTCGGTGACAAGCGTAAGCTTAAGTCAATCGGTGAAAATGCCCGTGAAATGGCGGTTGTTGATGCCACTAGTCGCATTTGCGACATCGTTGAGGGACTTATTAAAAAGTAATTTAACAATTTTAAAACATCGGCATATTATACAGCGTAAGGCTTTTTATTACATATCGAAAGGAGCAGCTGTATGTCTGCCTATGTTATCAATGGTGGCAGACGCTTGAACGGTAGCCTTGATGTTCAGGGCTCCAAAAACAGCGTTTTGCCCATACTTGCCGCAACAGTTCTTGTGAACGGCAAGTGTATCGTCCATAATTGTCCCAAACTATCAGATACGGAATGCACCCTGAAGATTCTCAAAAGTCTTGGGTGCAGTGTTCGTAGGGAGGGCAATACGGTTACGATAGATGCTACAACTGTTTCTTGTAGCCATATTCCCGAGGATTTAATGAGGGAGATGCGGTCTTCTGTTATTTTTCTCGGTGCGATAGTAGGCAGAACAGGAGAGGCTACCTTGTGTGCTCCTGGTGGTTGTGAAATTGGCTTGCGTCCCATTGATTTGCACCTTTATGCCGTAAGACGGCTAGGGGTTACTGTGGATGAATGTCACGGCAATATCACCTGCAAGGTTAAGGATAAACTGAAGGGTGAAAAAATAACCTTTTCATTTCCAAGTGTTGGTGCTACGGAAAATGCTTTGCTTTTGTCCGTTACCGCCAAGGGGACTACAACTATTGTGAATGCAGCTCGTGAACCTGAAATATCAGATTTGTGCGATTTTCTTAATTCCTGCGGTGCCTGTATCAAGGGCGCAGGGGAGAGCATAATCACTGTGGAGGGTGTTGATAGTCTGCACGGATGTGAGCATCGAGTAATCTGTGACAGAATTGTTGCTTCCACATACCTGATTGCGGGTGCGGTTACGGGTGGCGATATTGAACTGAAAAATACGGAGCCTGCACACCTTAATTCGGTTCTCCCGTTGCTTGAAGAAGCGGGGTGCAACGTCCACGTAAGGTGTAAATCCATAAGGGTGAAAAATCCTATGGGACTCAGGCGTATAGATAAAATAATAACTCAGCCGTATCCCGGGTTTCCCACGGATTCACAGGCACTTTTTACTACACTTACATCTGTTGCCAAAGGCACAAGTGTGATTGTGGAGAATATATTTGAAAGTCGTTTCAAGCATGTTCCCGAGCTTGTGCGGATGGGTGCTAAAATTCGTGCCGAGGGCAGAGTTGCTGTTGTTGACGGTGTGCCAAAGCTTTATGGAGCAGAGGTTTTCTCACCCGATTTGCGGGGCGGTGCCGCACTTGTTGTGGCAGGTCTTTGCGCAGAGGGTGTCACGACGGTAAATAACATTGGTTTTATTGACAGAGGCTACGAGGATATTTCCGGAACCCTTTGTATGTTGAATGCGGATATGTACAGGAAGGTAAAAAACTAAATGGAACAGAACAAAAGAAAAAAATCAGGTCGTTCCTCAACCAAGATAATACCTCCTAAAAAGAAGAAAACGGAGAATTTATCGCGCGATGAGGTGCGCTCAATAAATAAAAAGAAGATACGCCGCAAGCGTAAAGCAAAAAAGATTGCAATGCTTGCGGGTCTTGCTTTGGTTGTAGCTTGCGCAGGTGTTGCTCTTGTTCTGGCGGTTTTCTTCAGAATAAGTGCGGTGCAGGTGAAGGGTGATAAGGTTTATTCCGAAAAGGATGTTATTGCGAAAAGCGGAGTTGAGATAGGCGATAACCTTTTCCTTGTGGATGAGGAAAGGGTGAACACAAGTCTTACCGAAGCGTTACCTTACATAGATAAAGTAACTATTGAACTTGATTTGCCCGATACTATCATTATAAATGTCAGTGCCACACGTGAGGTAGCTGCTTTGCCTTACGGCGCAGGGTTCATTCTTGTGGATGAAAACGGCAAGGTGCTTGACAGAAATGCATCTATGATAAGGGACGGCGTTGCCATTGTTGATGGTGTACAGCTTAAGGGAGCTCCCGAAGGTGGTACAATCAAACTCAATAACGACGATGTTACTACTAGGTTTATTGAGCTTCTCGGTGCAATCAAGAAAAGCGATTTTAAACAGCTTACAGGTATTGCCTTGACTAAGAAGGGCGATTTTGAGCTGAAATATGATGAACGTATTACCATCAGAATCGGTTCTTTTACAAATCTCGAGCAGAAAATTCGTCGTGCAGAGGCGGCAATAGAAAAAGAGAATGAGATAAACGCATATTCCGTAGGTGTTATGGATGTGAGCGTTGAGCCTTATGCCAGCTTTAGTCCGGGTGAGGAGAAAAAAGTGCCCGTAACAAAAGCACCACCCAAGGATGATGCTGATAAAACGGAAGAAGCTCCCACTGAGGATGTTGCCCAGGAAGCAAATGACGGAACTGAAGATACAGCAGATAACTCCGAAGAGTAATATATAAGGTCAAAAGTTCAATAAATGTTGATTTTACGACTGATTTATACGAAAAATAATTAAAAAATTCAAAAAAGTTCTTGCTATTGTTAAGATACTATGGTAAACTTTAAGGGATGTATTGTGAGTAAATTTATCATTATATAAGAAGTTAAGTTTTAGGAGGATTTAAAATGAACTTTGAAATTTCAAATGATTTTGAAGATGTAACTCAGATTAAAGTCATCGGTGTAGGTGGCGGTGGCGGAAACGCTATCAATCGAATGGTATCTTCAGGTGTACAGGGTGTTGAATTCATCGCTGTTAATACAGATAAACAGGTTCTTACTTTCTCAAAGGCTACACATAAAATCCAGATTGGTGAAAAGGTAACAGGCGGTCGTGGTGCAGGTGCTCGTCCTGAGATGGGTCTTAAGGCTGCAGAGGAGAGCAGAGATGCTATCGTTGATGCTCTTAACGGCGCTAATATGGTATTCATCACTGCAGGTATGGGCGGTGGCACAGGTACAGGTGCTGCTCCTGCTATCGCAGAGATTGCTAAGAGCAACGGTATCCTTACAGTTGGTATCGTTACAAAGCCCTTCGCATTTGAAGGCAAACGCAGAATGCAGCAGGCAGAAGCAGGTATCGCAGAGCTTGCTCAGCATGTTGATAGCCTTATCGTTATTCCTAACGAAAGACTCAAATTAGTTTCCGACCAGAAGATTACATTTGCTAACGCTTTCGACGTTGCAGACGATGTTCTTCGTCAGGGTGTTAAGAGCATTTCCGAGCTTATCAAGGTTCCCGGTCTCATCAACCTTGACTTTGCAGACGTTACTGCAGTTATGAAGGATGCAGGTCACGCTCATATGGGTGTTGGTCGTGCAACAGGTAAGGAAAAGGCAGAAGCAGCAGCTAACTCTGCAGTTTCAAGCCCTCTCCTTGAGACAACAATCCAGGGTGCAAAGGGTGTTATCATCAGCATTACCTCTTCACCCGACATCACTCTTGATGACGTTGACGTTGCTGCAAGCATCATCGCTGAGGCTGCTGATGCAGATGCAAACATCATCTTCGGTGTTGCGTTTGACGAAAAGCTTGAGGACGAAATGGTTGTTACCGTTATCGCAACAGGCTTCGGCACAGATTCAAATGGTATGGCTAACAAGTCAGGCTCATCAATCCTTTCATCTTCATCATCTTCATCAGATTCTTATGCATCTGCAGATGATGACGAGGACGGCGACATTGTTGATATTCTTGGTCTTTTCAAGAAATAATCTGACTAATTAAATGAATAATAAAAGGTGTTTTGAACTCATTGAGTCTGAAACACCTTTATATTTTTTAGGAGAGTATTTTTGAAATGAGCAAAAAAGATAAAAATAAAAAGGTTAAACCTAGTCACAAGATGGAGTTGTTTTTTACCTTTGTGCCAATTTTACTTGCAATTTTGTTCCTTTGGCGCAGTATTCCCGACGGTGTTTACCGCCTTGATTTAGGACAGAGTGAGGTGGGTGAAAAGGCAATCGCACTTACCTTTGACGATGGCCCAAGCGGCCACACGGAGAGACTCCTTGACGGCCTTGCAGAGTACGGTGCGAAGGCAAGTTTCTTTGTTATAGGAACACAGGCAGAGAAAAGACCTGATGTTGTAAAACGCGCCTATGATGAAGGACATCTTATCGGTAATCACACCTACGACCATCCCAATTTTTATATAACACCCGATTCAGCTTCAATTGAAAGTATTGAAAATGGTGATGCAGTTATCGAGGGTATAATCGGAGAAAAACCCTCATTCCTTCGCGCACCATACGGCAACGTATGGCCTCATCAGTTAAAGTATTTTGACCGTATTTTCGTTCATTGGACATTCCATACCTTTGATTGGAATAAGGATGACAGTCAGGAAATTTATGAAGATATAATGTCAAAGGCAAGTGACGGCAGTATCATTCTTCTTCATGATACCCGCCCTGCAACTGTTGATGCGGTGCTCAAAGCAATCCCCGAATTGCAGGCAGAGGGTTATGAATTTGTCCGTGTTGATGATTTGCTTACCCGAAATGGAGATGCGCTTAAAATGGGCGTTCCTTACAGAAAATGTGAGTATGAAAAGGGCGCATTGATTTTCTGACAATATTTGAAAATTAGTAATATGAATCCCGACATAAAAAATATCCTCTCACAGAAATTACTCTGTGAGAGGATTTATCATTTAATGAAATATTAAAGCTTTTCGCAGATTTCCTTTGTATCTCTTGCAATAGCAAGCTCTTCGTTAGTGGGAACACAGAAAGCTCTTACCTTACAACCAGGCTTTGTAAGCTCGATTTCCTCACCGCGAACCTCGTTAGCCTCTTCGTTAAGCTCAATGCCGAGGAATGAAAGGTTCTTAAGAACACCCTCACGAAGGTCAGTACAGTTTTCACCGATACCGCCTGTGAATGCGATTACGTCAACGCCATCCATTGCAGCAGCGTAAGAGCCGATGTACTTACGGATCTGGTACCACTGAATGTCACGTGCAAGCTTTGCTCTTTCGTTGCCCTCTGCAGCAGCCTGCTTAACAGCTCTGTCGTCAGAGTGAACACCTGAAACACCGAGAACACCGCTCTGCTTGTTCATGATCTTGTCCATTTCTGCAGCAGAAAGGTTGTGCTTCTGCATAATGTATGTAACAACTGAGGGATCGATACCACCGCAACGTGTACCCATTGCAAAGCCGTCAAGGGGAGTAAGCCCCATACTTGTGTCAAGAACCTTGCCGTCCTTGATAGCAGTGATTGAACAGCCATTGCCAAGGTGACAGGTGATAAGCTTGATATCCTTAAGATCCTTGCCTACGATTTCAGCAGTTCTGTAAGCAACGAAACGATGTGAA
>JAZRFZ010000086.1:0-5714 GCA_045643925.1 Acutalibacteraceae bacterium
TAGCCGATAAGGTCAACCAACAGCTTGCCCACAACAATAATAATCATTCGTATTGCAAACTCACGGAATGTGCCGTTGCCCTCAATGATTGACAGTGCAGTTTCGAGGAAAAGCACGTTTACCACAACTGCATAGTAAACATTTTCAAGCACATAGGCAAAGTAAATTGTGAAAAGGGAAATTGGTGCGCACTTGAGTGCACACTTCAACATAAAAGCAGTATTTTTTATAATATGTGCCTTTTGTTTTGGTGGTTTCTTTGCTTTCATAACTTTCTCCTGTAAAATGATGGTATAATTATAAATATAATAATCATTAAAATCAAGTATATATGAGCACAATATATCATTTTCATATTGAATGTTGAGCGGTTTATATGATATAATTTGTGAAGGATTTGTGAGGATTGGCAGGTGTGCTTATGGAAAGAAAGCTTTCTGCAAAGCGGATTTATGAATATCTCTGCAAACAGGAGGAGGGTGGTATTGAAAACCACGCTTTACTCATAATGCAGGGTGATGATATTGTCTTTGAGGAGTATAATTATCCTTACTCTGCCGATATGCCGCATACGCTTTTTTCTGTTACAAAATCCATTGTTTCTACCGCTGCAGGTTTTGCAATCAGCGAGGGTCTTCTGAGTCTTGATACAAAGATACAGGATATATTCGGTGAATACAAACAATGCAAAGGTACTCAGTGGAGTGACCTTACACTTCGCTCAGTGCTTACAATGAGCAGTAACAAAAAATTCACCTTCCTGCAGGATATGACGGCTGATTATAACACCATATTTATGAAAGCCGATTTCAGGAAGAAGGGTGGCTTCCTGTACAGCAACAACGATGCACACATTGTTGCCGCTGCCGTACAGAAGGCATCGGGGCAGAGCCTTACGGAGTATCTGACACCTCGTCTGTTTGAGCCCTTGGGAATTGAAGTTCCTTTCTGGGAAACAAACGAAGCAGGGGAGTGTATCGGTGGCACAGGCTGTTACCTAAAAGCCCGTGACCTTGCCAAAATCTGCCGTTGCTATGGAAGTGGCGGTAAATATAACGGCAAACAGATTATTCCCGAATTCTGGTGCCGTGAGGCAACGAAAATTCAGGTCGAGTTCAAGGAGAACGAGGGCTATGGCTATCTGTTCTGGATAAAGAACGGTATTTTCAGTATGACGGGTATGTACGGTCAGCTTATTTCCTACATACCGCAGTTTGATGCAGTTCTCGTAAGCCTTAATAGTTGCATTGCCGAGGGTATGAACAGTAGCCTTGCGGAAAACGTGCTTATAAAAGCCTTCTCCGAGGAGTCAACTCCCGAGGATGAAAATGTGCTGTCGGATTACCTTAAAAATCGCAGATTAACAATCAGGAAATGTGATAAACTTCCCGCTGTGGAGAATAATAAGGAATATTACATAACCGGTTTTTCGGATGTGTTATCAAAAGTAATGTTCCCACAGAGCGTTATTCCCCGAACACTTACCTGTAGCTTTGCAAAAAGGCCCAAAAGTAGTCTTGATAAAGTCAGTTTCTGCTTGGGTGACGGTGAATTGGAGATTACCTGGTTTGAGGAAGGGGACAAGGTCACCGTTAAATGCGGTCTTGACGGAGAGCCCCGTATGAGCGAGTGTGTTATCAAGGGCTATCCTTATAAAATATGGGCGTATGGCTATACTGAGGGTGACAGGTTCAAGGCGGTAGTAAAACCCCTTAACACGTTATCTACTCACTATATTGACTTCGATTTTAAACCTCACGAGGTTAAAATGAGCTTCAAGTCAAATCCTTGCTTTACCGAATTTATCTTAAAACAGGCACTTGAACCCGATTTTGTCAACAAGCATAAGCTGATAAAAAAGGTTACAGAGGGTACCGTGGGTCTGCTTCTCGGTACAACCGAACGACCTGTTAAATTCAAAGCATAAGAATAATTTTTAAAAAACTCGCAAGAGTATTATAAAGGAGTAATTATTATGACAAAAAGAATTTTATGTTTAGTGATGGCAGTCCTTATGGTTGTTTCACTTGCTGCTTGTGGCGGTGGAAAAGCAGATGCAAACAAGGTTGATATCGAATCTTCAGTTGCATTGCTTGACAGTGTATGGACAACCTTCGCAGAAGAGGAAAAATTCCCCGTAATGGGCGGCGATTTCTCTGCTCCCGTTGACGGTGGTGCAGGTGCATTCAACCTTACTGACAAAGAAAACGCAGTTGCTACACTTCATATTGCAGAGGGTGACATTGCTCTCGTAAGCGAGGCTGCAACACTCATTCATGCTATGAATGCAAACACATTTACTGCTGCTGCATATCGTCTTGCAGAGGGTACAGACGGTGAGGCTTTCGTTACATCACTTAAGGACAGCATCAAGTCAACACAGTGGATGTGCGGTTTCCCCGATACACTCGTTATCTATACAATCGGTGATTACGTTGTTGCTGCTTTCGGTAATGCAGACGCTATCAATATGTTCAAAACAAAGCTTGTTGCAGTTTATGCAGATGCAACACTCAGCGTTGAAGAGCCTCTCGTATAACTGTTAACTTATCAACACAATAGGGTAAAGATTTATGGTATTTTCAAGTATTCCGTTTTTATATTACTTCTTACCCTGTGCACTGATACTTTACTTTGTCGCTCCCCGTAAGCTGAAAAACACAGCCTTGCTCGTTGCAAGTCTTGTTTTTTACGGGTGGGGTGAACCGAAGTATTTACTTTTGATGGTAGCCTCAATCATAGTCGGTTATGTAGCCGGTTTATTGATTGAGGCTTTCTCTCAAAAAAAGGCATCGAAAGTCATTTTTGTAGCATCAACGCTTATAATCACAGGCTTTCTGGCAATTTTTAAATATGCCGACTTTTTCCTTGAGAGCTTTAACAGAGTGACAGGTTTATCCGTAGGACTTCTGAACCTGGCACTTCCTATCGGTATCAGCTTTTACACCTTCCAGATACTCAGCTACACAATAGATGTGTATCGCGGACAGGTACCTGCACAGAAGAATTTTATTAACCTTGCATCATATATTGCGCTTTTTCCGCAGTTGATTGCAGGGCCTATTGTGCGTTATTCTGATATTGCAAATCAACTAGAGAATCGAACTCATAGCTTCGAGAATTTTGCCCTCGGCGGAAGTCGATTCGTTATGGGTCTATCCAAAAAGGTGCTGATTGCAAACGTGTTGGGTGAGCTCTGCACTACATTCAGAGCATCCGACGACAAATCCGTTCTCTTTTATTGGCTTTATGCCGTAGCGTTTGCTTTGCAGGTTTATTATGATTTCTCAGGCTACAGTGATATGGCAATCGGCTTGGGCAGAATAATGGGCTTTCATTTTATCGAAAACTTCAATTATCCCTATATTTCAAAGAGTGCTACGGAATTCTGGCGCAGATGGCATATCTCACTTGGCTCATGGTTCAGGGATTATATTTATATCCCCTTGGGTGGCAACAGAGTGTCAATGCCACGTCATTTTTTCAACATCCTGGTTGTATGGCTTCTTACAGGCTTGTGGCATGGTGCCGCGTGGAACTTCGTTATATGGGGTCTGTATTTCGCAGTACTTCTTATAATTGAAAAGGTATTTTTATTAAAACACCTTAACAATAGCAAGGCTTTGAGCCGTATTTATACTCTGTTTGCGGTGCTTATCAGCTTTGTTATATTCAATGCAACCGATATGGGTGAGGCGTTCTCCTACATTAAGGGTATGCTTTTCCTTGGCGGTGCACCTGTTGTTTCAACAGAATTTTTGTATTATGTCAAGAGTTACGGAGTAACCTTGCTTTTGGGTATTGTTGGCGCAACACCCATTATAAAAAATCTTGCAGTAAGATTTTGTGAGGGCAAAAAGACACAGGGAATATCCGATGTGCTTCGTCCCATTGTGCTTGTGGCACTCCTTGTTGTTACAACCGCTTACCTTGTGGACGGTTCCTTTAATCCGTTCCTATACTTCAGATTTTAGGAGGGGCGATTATGAAGAATAAAGTAAAACACATTATAACAAGTGTTATTGTAATTGCCTTTGTCCTTGGTTTTTCACTCTTCGCGTGGCTCAAGCCTGCGGATGATATTTCACTCGCAGAGCGCAGAGTATTGGCAGAGCTGCCCGAGCTTAACAAAAATAGCCTTTTTTCAGGTAGCTTCACGAAGAATTTTGAAAAATATACCACAGACCAGTTTCCTCTAAGGGACGGCTTCAGAGCCGTTAAGGCTTGGGTGAATATAAATGTATTCAACCGCGGTGAAAACAACGGTGTCTATGAATACGAGGGCTACCTCTCAGATATTGAATACCCTGTGGATGAGAAGTCTGTTGACTATGCCGCAGAGCGCTTCAATTACGTTTACCATAAATATTTAAAAGAAAATGATATCAAGCCTTACCTTGCAGTAATTCCTCACAAGGGTCAGTTTACTGCGGAGAGTAAAGGCTATCCCAATGCGGAGTATGACGAGATAGTTGATGTTCTGAAATCAAAAACAACGGATTTCAAATATATTGACATCAAGGACACTCTGTCACTGCAGGATTATTACCGCACGGACACCCATTGGCGTCAGGAAAAAATACAGGACGTTGCTAAGTTACTTTGTAATGAAATGGGTGTAGATGTTACCGCACAGTATGAGGAGAAAATTCTCCCCATAGATTTCAACGGTGTTTACAGCGGGCAGTATGCCCTGGGTGTGAGTGGTGAGAAAATCCACTATCTTACAAATGATGCCTTGGATAATTGCAAGGTTTATGACCACGAAAACAACAAATCAATAAGTGTTTATGATATGGAAAAGGCAAAGGGCAAGGACCCTTACGAAATGTTTTTGTCAGGTCCATTGTCACTTGTCACTATCGAAAATGATAATGCTAAAAGTGACAAAGAACTCGTTATCTTCCGTGATTCTTACGGCAGTGCTTTAGCGCCCCTTATGGCGGAGGGTTACAGTAAAATAACACTTGTTGACATAAGATATATGCACCCCGATACTGTAGGGAAGTATGTTGACTTTAAAAATGCAGATGTGCTTTTTATTTACAGTACGTCTGTCCTCAATAACAGCGAAACAATAAAATAAACAGAAAGGAGTATTCCTGCGATGAAGGAGCTTATGAACATAGAAAATATTTTGGATACACTTGATTCATATCTTCATAAAAACGATTATACGTCTGCGCGGGAATACTTGTTGGAGTGCATTGAAAATGCAACCTCACAGGGTGACAGCCGAGCGGAGATACTCATTCTCAATGAGCTTATGGGGCTTTACCGTAAAATCGGTGACAGGGAAAACGCCATTGACTGTGTCAGCAAAGCACTCACAAAAATAAATAATATGGGTGTATCGGGTCAGGTGGGCTCTGCAACTACATTCCTTAACTGTGCCACAGTTTATAAGGCATTCGGTGAGTCGGAAAAAGCCTTGACCTTCTACCGCAAAGCACAGGAAATTTATGAAAAGAATTTACCCTCCACCGACAGTCGATTGGGCGGTCTTTACAACAATATGGCACTTGCCCTTGTTGATTTGAAAGAATTTAATGAGGCTTTTATTCTTTATGAAAAAGCAATTTCAATAATGCTTTGTAATGAAAAGGGACAACCCGAGGCGGCAATAACTTATCTTAATAAGGCAAATGCCATTGAGGCACAACAGGGTCTTGAAAATGCCTGTGAGAAAATTGATTTGTGCCTTGATAAAGCAA
>JAZRFZ010000087.1:0-11797 GCA_045643925.1 Acutalibacteraceae bacterium
ACAGTCGGCGGAATGCTTGTGGGCAAAGCGACTGCTTGCGAACATATCTCAGGTTTTGTAGGCGGTCTTCTTATGGGATTTATTTTGATTTAACTTAATGATTTTACGAGTACGGATTATTTCGCGCTGTCGGACGATGACGAGTCTTTTTACAGTAATGAACTACTGGGACATAAAAAAGCAACAGTTTTTGAACTGTTGCTTTTGCTTTTATTTTCGTTTTTTCTTCTTGCGTTTTTTATGATTGTTGTTTTGTTTGCTGTGATTTTGCGTGTTGTAGGGCTTTGCTTTAGTGTCGTTTTCATCAGGCCAATACAAACTTTTGCCCTTGACTTTTTTGTAAATAACTTCAATCAATGGGAACGGTAAAGCGAAAATTATACCAAATGTACATAATTGGTGTGTTCTTTTATCGCTTTTATAGCTTGCTGACAAATAATCGTCGTATGATAATATGCTTCTGTCACCATAAGATAATGAGTATAAGAACTTAGTGCCAAGATTATTATTGATACTTAAGGTGATTTTATCGCCTGTCCTTAAATCAGATAAAACCGATACATTTACGTCATCAAAAATAGAACCCGATAATATAAGGTAATCGTCATACTCCTCGACATATATATGATATTCTTCATAATCAGAACCTCTTAAACGATCATTGTACTCATATTCATACTTTATGAAAGTGCACTCCTCAAAGACAAGCTCGCTTTCAGTTTTATAGCTTAGCGGAGAGCTTACGACTATCGTAATTAAAAGCGGAAGTGCAAGTATGAAAAAAATACTGCGTCTCAGGATAAAGGTTGCTTTATCCATAAGTCCGGATATATCTCTTTCAAGTATGCTTTTCTTTTTTTGGTTTTCCACCGTATCTATTTTGTTGGTTCGCATAATTTATAATTCCCTCGTGCTATCGTTTAATGAAGTCGTGGTATAGTGATTTCTTTCCTGTTTTTTTCTCGTATTTAATGCTGCACAACCTGATATGTAATGTCCGTGCTGTTTTTATTCGATGTTCAGAATAATATCGTTGAGAATATTCCAACTGTTTACCGTCAGATACTCTCCGTTTTGATTTTCTTTGTATTCAAAGGGTATAGCGGACTCTTTGTCAAGGAGAACAGGCTTCATACCACAGCTTGATGAACCGTCAACATCGGGGATTTTACCGTCTCCGCAATACCAACATTCCGAAGGGTCAAGGTCAGCGTAATTTACTGCTGCTAAAAAAATGTTTTTTGATGGCTTTGTGAAAAGCAGGTCGGCACTTGTAAGGCAAAATTCAAAATTGGATGTGGGAATCCATCTTTTAATTGCAAGTGACAGTCCTTCACCGCTCATCATATTGTTGCTTATAACCGCGGTGCGGATTCCAAGTGAATTAAGAGTGTTAAGGAGCTCAACAGTACCGTCAATAACCGCTCTTGTGGAGTTGTATCTGTCAAAGATTTCTTCCTGTTCAGCCATAGGGTTGTTCAACTTAAGCCCTGTGTTCATTGTGGCATAGCGTATTACTGCAGACAGGGGCGCATCGAGTGTTATTCCTGTTTTTGATTTTATTCCCGATACTTCATCGAGATACTTATCCCAATATTCAGCCAGCTTTTCGGCAGTTGTCGCATCAGGGTTTACCGCACAAAGACGGAGCTTTTCAAAGCCCTGTGCAGGGTTGCACCTTCCGTCGTCAAAAAGTGTTCCGCCCACGTCAAAAAGAATCATCTTGGGTAATCTGTTGTACGCCATATCTGTCACCTTGTTTTATTTGATACTACAATTATATCATAAACGCCTGCTTTGACAACCCAAAAATTACACCCACTTATCGCCAAGTGGGTGTAGTGTTGCTTGATTATACGGAACACTTAACCAAACCAAAGGCCGCACCAATCAGAGCCAAGGGGAGCAAGAGGATTGCACCACCGGCAAAAAGCAGACAACCGATGAGTGCGGGTATGGCAATTACAAACAGAATTACTGCGATTATTTTGGTGAGTCCCCAGGTGATTTTAAACGTGATTTTTAGTGCTTTGAAGAAAAGCCATACAAATAAAAGTGTAATTGCGATTTCAAAAATTGCTTCTAACATTAGTGATTCTCCTTTCAAAGGGTTTCTTGTGTTTCTTTCCAGGTAGTGTAGCTTTCCATATCATTCTTGACTGTGTCAAGGACGATTTTGAGTATTGCGGCATCGTCAATGAGACCTGCCAGAGGGATTGCATCGGGTAAAATGTCAAAAGGACTTACTGCATAGATGATTGCAATTACCACCATTATAAGCGATGAATAAGGGGTGTTTTTATAGACTCCGTTAATGGTGTCTATGAGCATATCACAAAGTTTCGGAATATCCAAAAACCACTTCTTAATAATAGATATATTACCAAGTTTTTTGCAGAACGACAAAGCTTTGGTTACCAATTCAACCACCGTTGATTTGTTGTTTAAAATTGACTTTGCTTTTTTCTGCATAAGCTTCGTGAGAATTTTCAATGAGACCTTTTTTGGTTTAACTTTCATATCCTGTTTGATGGGGGTATCAACAACCTCTGTAAAATCCACTTCGATAAAGTTATTTATGTTCTTGTTCATTATATATTCCTCCGATTTATCTTGTTTTATATTATTACAACCTTTCGTTGTTGTGACTATATAGTATCATTTGAAGTTGCCTTTTTGAATTACAATAAGTGCAAATTTTGGTGGCAAATTTTTACACAAAATGCAAAAACGGCGTCCAAGTCACTACTTGAACACCGTTTGTATGATTATGAGTTTATTAACTTATCGTATTTCTCTCTATCGATTTTGTTTTCTGCAATCATTTGCTCTACCCAGAGCTGCAGAGTTTCAACCGTGATGGAGATTCTTTCGAGCTCCTTCTGTATGAAAACAAAGTCGTGGATTTCATCATCCTGGATTGTGCCGTCTGCGGTTATTTCAATTAAACGCTCCTGGCTTTTCTTCATTGAGTTAAGGGATGAAAGTATTTCGAGAACAATTTGAGTCAGATCTTTAATCTTGATTTCGGGGACATATTTCTGACCGATAGGACACTCCTTTGAGCAATAGTGATTGCACAGTGTGGGTTCACCGTAAATCTCCGAAAGGAGCATAACCTCCTCGGGGTGAATTTCAAGCTTACCGTTCTCTATTCTTTCGAGCCTTTCGGGTTGTAGGGGCTTTCCTAAATCTACCGCCACATCGCAAGCCTCGTCACGAGTCATATCGTGCTCCTTGCGAAGTGCTTTATATATACTGTCTGCCATAATTTTCTCCTAATATTTTTGCAATGTATTGAGTGTACGTTATACTCTACGATTTTTCGTAAGGGTCGCTTAACCAGTTGGTCAGCATTACGTAGCCGAGTATGGGGAGAATACTTGATAGAATTGTTATTATAATCGGGAAGATAATAATAGCAACACTCATATTGCTGTCAGGTGCAGTTCCTGTAGTCTGCATCATTTTATCATAGAGCTCACTAATAGTGAATATTGTTGAAATAATGGTTTGAACTACAAGCGTAAGTGGAATAATAAATCGGAATTTTACACACTTTTCTCTTAGAGGTGTGTCAGGCTTTTTTATAGTTATGTAAGTGAAGGCTAAAACAAGTAAATATAAAATAGCATCACCGATGACTAAAGGTGTTGTTTTTATAAACAGGGAAATAATAAATGGAAGAATCGTTGTTGTCACGGCAACTATGAGCAGATTGTCGTATCTTTTAGAGTATAAAACACGACTTATAAAGAAATTTGTTGCAATCAAAAATATAGTTTTTATTACTGTCAACACAGGCTTTTGTTCAGGGTACTGAAATATATTTTTTATTGCAATGTCACCTATGAGTATGAAAAGGTAGGCGATGGCACCGAAAAGATAAATCCGTGCGGGTCCTTTTGGACATCTTATTGCTTTCTGTTTCATATATACGCTCCTTTCTTATTCCTTTCAACCTTATTCTACATCGTTTGATTTGTTCAGTCAATACACAATGCTCTAAGAATGTTGTTATGAAGAATATCACTCAATTCACTATCGGAAAGGCCCAAATCCATAAGATATTCCAAATCTTCCCGTTGTTTCCACATAGGGTAATCCGTGCCGAATATAACCTTGTCTGTGCCGTAAGCATCAATGATTTTTTTGGTTGTTTCCTTTGATAGAGCGTAAAAGGATGAACAGGTGTCAACATAGAAATTCTCGTATTGTGAAAGTACGGGATAAGCCTCCTCCCATACAGACCAACCACCGAAGTGAGCACCTATTATTGTTAACTCAGGGAACATTTTTAATATTTTTTCAACTCTTTCGGGGTTGGAGTTGTCGAATCTTGAGTCACCTGTATGCAGAAGAACCGGTAGCTTTTTTTCGTTACAGATTTCAAAAATTCTGATAACCTTTGGGTCATCGACCTTGAAGTTCTGAATATCAGGGTGGAGCTTAACACCGTGTAATCCGAGGTCAATGAGGTGGTTTGCATCTTCTTCAACACTTTCGCTTTCGGGATGGAGTGAGCCCAGACCGATAAATCTGTCGGGGTGTTTGTGTACCTCATCTGCAATATATGTGTTTATGCTTTGCGCGTGGTGGGGTGTGGTGGCAACCGATGTTACAACACATCGTTCAACACCTGTTTCGTCACATTGTTTTATAAGGTTTTCTGCGGTGCCCACAAAGGCGCACTTGTCAATAATGCCTGATTTACTCATACCGTAAAATAAATCTATACTGTCAGTGGCTTTCTGCGCTATCGGGTCGGGAAAGATGTGACAATGGGAGTCGATTATTTTAAAGTTTTTCATTATAATTCCTTCTTGGAGTAAAATATAAAAGTCGGACTGTCACATTTGTCCTGTGCTAAAGTCCGACTTTTGTTTATTTGTCAATTATGCGTTTTAGCTGTTTGCATTCTGTTGGTTGTATCTGTCAAGAGATTCCTCGCGCATTTTATACTTGAGGATTTTACCTGCAGCATTCATGGGGAATTCGTTTACGAATAAGAAGTATCTGGGAACCTTGTGCCTTGCGATAGAAGCGTTTCCGTATTCTTTCATTTCCTTTTCGTCAGCGGTTTCACCTTTGTGAAGAATAACCCATGCACAGCATTCCTCACCATATTGTTCATCGGGAACGCCCACAACCTGGACGTCGCGAACCTTGGGATTTGTAAGGTAGAATTCTTCAATTTCACGAGGATAAAGGTTTTCACCGCCACGGATAATCATATCCTTGAGTCGACCTGTAACCTTGTAATATCCGTCAGGTGTTCTCATACAAATATCACCTGAATGGAGCCAACCCTCGCTATCGATTGCCTGTGCGGTTGCTTCGGGCATTTTATAATAGCCCTTCATAATGTTGAAGCCACGGGCAACGAATTCACCACTTTCGCCATCAGGAAGCTCGTCACCTGTTTCGGGGTCGATGATTTTACATTCAACACCGGGGAATGCGCTACCAACGGTTTCAACACGGTGGTCAAGATCTTCGTTTACTTCACCCATTGTACAACCGGGGGAGGCCTCGGTCTGTCCGTAAACTGAGATAATTTCACGCATATTCATCTCAACAGATGCGCGTCGCATAAGGTCTGCAGGACAGTTTGCACCTGCCATGATACCTGTTCGCATATATGAGAAATCAGTTTTTGCAAAATCCGGATGGTTGAACATTGCGATGAACATCGTGGGAACACCGTTAAAGCATGTGATGCGCTCATCGTTTACACAAGCAAGTGATGACTTGGGTGAAAAGTAGGGGATGGGACAAAGCGTTCCACCGTGAGTCATCATAGATGTCATAGAAAGCACCATTCCGAAGCAATGGAACATAGGCACCTGAATCATCATACGGTCAGAGGTTGACAAATCCATTCTGTCACCGATGGTCTTACCATTGTTTACGATATTGCGGTGTGTAAGCATAACACCCTTGGGGAAGCCTGTTGTACCTGAAGTGTACTGCATATTACAAACATCGTCGGGTTTTACAAGTGAAGCGCGTCTGCGTACTTCTTCACGGGGGACAAGTGTTGAACGTGACAACATCTGTTCCCATGTAAGGCAACCATCCATATCAAAACCAACTGTTACGACATTGCGAAGGAAGGGAAGGTTCTTTGAGTATAAGGGTGAACCGGGCTCAAGGTTTTTAAGCTCGGGACAAAGCTCCTCGATGATTTCCTTATAGTTGATGTCCTTGCAGTACTCAATCATAACGAGTGTATGAGTGTCAGACTGCTTGAGCAAATATTCGATTTCGTGAATTTTGTATGCTGTGTTAACGGTAACGAGAACAGCGCCGATTTTGGTTGTTGCCCAGAATGTAACAAACCATTGAGGTACGTTGGTTGCCCAGATAGCAACATGGTCACCCGCCTTTACTCCAAGGGAGATAAGAGCGGCGGCACATTCGTCAACGTCGCGACGGAACTGCTCGTATGTTCTTGTGTAATCGAGAGTAGGATATTTGAATGCATACTGGTCGGGATAAGTTTCTGCCATTGTGTCAAGCACGTTGGAGAATGTTGCGTCAATAACGTCGTACTTTTTCCATACAAATGTACCTGTCTTATCACGGTTGTAGTATGCACGGTCGTATGATTTTTTCTCGCGACCTAAAGCAGAAATATAATTTGTAAAGTGAGTGAGAACGATGTCTGCATCACTGATTTCTTCGTTCCATGCAGCACAGATAAAGCCTTCGTAATTAAGTGAAGAAAGCGCATTCAAAAGCTTTTCAACCTCTAAATCACCTTCACCGATTAAGACAGTCTTTCCGTCCTTCATATCTCCAAGACGTACATATTTGATGTATGCACCAAGATTTTTTATGGTTGTTTCAGCAGTTTCACCTGCGTCGAAATATGTTCCTCGTACGTTCCATGATGCACCGATTGCTGCAGATGCAAAGTGATTGATAATTCCGATAACGTTTTGTGTTCTTGCAAGATAGCCTACGGTTTCAAATAAAACGTTAACGTCGGCAGCTTCTGCACGCTTGATAGCACCCGCCATTTTTTCGTCCAATACGTCAAAGGAGATTTCCTCTTCTGCTCGGACAATAACATTCTCGATGCCTGATGCGACTGCCATATTCACGTATTTCTCTACAAGCTCAGCGGTTGTTTCTTCGCTCTCGATTGGGGCAGGCATACGGAGTGCTGAAACAGAAAGGTTTCTGTTAACAAGCTTTCTTTTAGCATCAGCAATGCGTTCACGTCTTAAGATACTGTCGTGGTGTCCGCTTCTTTCTTTTATAGCATCGTAAATTTCAAAGCCTTCAAAACCATAGTCGTAGGCATAACGACAGGTGTCAAGGAATGATGCTCGACTTACATTTTTAGTCGAAAATACGATTTTCATATTATGCCTCCTCGAATACGATTTTGTTCAAAGCGTTGATATATGCTCTGATGCTTGCAGCAACAATGTCAGTAGATGTACCGTTGCCGGAATAAAGCTTTCCGTTGTTGCGAAGTCTAACCAGTGCAGAGCCGAGAGCCTCTTTACCCTCTGTTACAGACTGTACCTGGAAATCATCAAGCTCATAGTGGTGACCGATGCACTGCTCGATTGCACGGAAAACGGAGTCAATAGGACCGTCGCCGTTACTTACACCGCAAATGATTTCATCGTTGCACTTTAATGTAACCTGTGACATTGAGCTTAACATATTGCTGCTTGTAGTTGTGTATGTTTCAAAATGATAGGTTGAAGGAGCCTGCATAGCAGAGCTTGCAATAACAGCCTCGAATTCCTTGTAACCAACAGCACCCTTCTTTTCGCAAATCTGCTTGAGTACCTTGTGAACGTTGCCGATGTCGGAATCTGAAAGCTCATATCCCAACACAACGGCTGCCTGAGCAACCTGAGCAACTGTGGAATCGGAATCAATAAGAATCTTCTTTCCTTCGCTGATTGACTTTTCGTTTTCATAAGCGTCGTGGTTGATGCTTGATACCATATCCTCGATGCTTGCGTGGATTTTTGTATTGTTGAGCTTGATTTCTGTGTCAATCTGTGCACCGCAGGCATTTACTGCATCGGAAATTTCACCGGTGAGAAGTACGTTGTTGCCAACCATTGCACACTTGAGACCGTCAGCACCGCATTTAATTGCAGAGAAAGCAGATGCAACAGCCATATTGATACGGTCTGATACCTGCACATAAACAGGAATGCTTACTGCTTCCTTTACCTTTGCAACAAGCTCTGCAATGTTATCGGGAGTTGAAACACCTGCATCGTCACAGATAGTAACAATACCTGCGCCGTTTGACTCAGCTTCCTTTACTGCGGCAATGAGGAAATCCTCGTCTGCTCTTGTTGCGTCAAGTGCAGAGAATTCGACATCGTCACACAAAGCCTTTGCTTCCTTGATGAGCTCAGCAATCTTCTCAAGCATTTTTGCCTGTTTTACGTGGTAGGTATATTCCATCTGGATTGTGGATACGGGAAGTTCAACCTGAAGACGGGGTCTTTTTGCGTCCTTAATGCACTCCCATGCAACAGCAATATCTTCACTATTGAATCCTACGGGGATTGCAAAAATAGCATTCTCAATATTCTGTGCGATTGTTTTGTAAATAATTTTATCTTCACGGGCAGATTTTACGGCAGGGATTTCAATTACTTCCACACCGATTTTATCTGCGCAGTTTGCAATAGCTGATTTTTCGCGGAAAAGTAAGGACACAGCTCTGTCCTCTGCAATCTTTTTAAGTGTGATGTCTGAAATTTTAATTTCTTTCATTTTAAGAACTCCTTTTCGAATTTCACTTGTTTTTCCTCTATTGCTTTGGGGGAGTAAACGAAAACCCGCCTCAAAGCGCGTCTTTGCTTTGAGACGGGTGTGATAAACTTAACACTCGCGGTACCACTCAAATTGCAGATTGAAATCTGCCACCTTATCGAAGTCCGACAACTTCTATGCACTTACGTAGCAAACACGGGGCGCCCTACACATTTTCACTTCAGGTTTCCTGCTCAGAAGGGAGAGGTACAAGCTCTATATAATCGATTCGCACCGGCCACCGACTCTCTGGATATATCCGTCTTGCCCATTCTTCTTCAACGCTTTGAATATTGAATTTGTTGTATTTTACTACTTTAAGTTAAAAATGTCAAGCATTTGAAATATTATTTTATAATATCACAGAATGTTTATACAATATGTTTTAAAACCTTAATAAAGATAGTTGAAGATTTGTGTAAACCGTACTTTTGTTTCGAAAAGTATTGACAGATAAATTCTTTTGTGATAATCTTGTGTAAATTAAAAATATCACAAATAAAAGCTGTGACGAAGACGGCAGAAATTTTCAACTTTCAGAGAGTCGGCGGTTGCTGTGAGCCGATAGTTTGATTTTTCAAAAGCCTATCCCTTCTGAGCCGAAGGGCTGAACGATTTTCTATTAAGCTCCTTCCGAGAATGCTGCGTTAGTGCAACGGGTTGATAGACCTTGAGTGGCAATTTTTATTGCAATTTGAGTGGTACCGCGGATATGTTTAGTGTTCGTCTCAAAGTGAAACTTACGTTTCGTTTTGGGGCGTTTTTTGTTTTTTATTTGTGCTTTTTTGATTGTACTATCATTACTCTGAAAGGGGAATTGAACATGGACAATTCATTATCAAACAAATTAGTTGAAGTAGCAGAGCGAATTTCAGAGCTTCGTGATATCTACGGTCTGAGTACCGGTGATATGGCGGAGAAAACAGGCGTTTCTCTTGATGAATACCTTGCTTATGAAGAGGGCAGGGATGATATGCCATTCTCATTCGTTCACAAGTGTGCTCTTGCATTCGGTGTTGAGCTTACAGACCTTCTTGAGGGTCAGAGTGCAAAGCTTACAACCTACAACGTTACCCGCAGGGGCAGAGGACAGACTACTGCAAACGAGGAAGGCATTCTTATCCAGAACCTTGCTCCCAAATTCAAAAATAAACTTGCTAACCCTTACTGGGTTAAGTATGAATATTTACCCGAGCTTCAGACCAAGCCCATTGAGGTGACAACTCACTCGGGTCAGGAATTCGACCTTGTTATTAAGGGTGCTCTTAAAGTACAGATTGGTGACCACGTCGAGATTCTTCATGAGGGTGACAGTATTTTCTATAACAGCTCAATTCCTCACGGTATGATTGCCGTTGATGGTGAGGATTGTCTTTTCCTTGCAATGGTTATGGCAGAGGATGAAAGCCTTGCAGATTCTCATATGAGCAGTGTTAACGTTGGTAAGGCTTCCAAGGAAGAGAAGCTTATCTGCGATAAGTTTATTACAACAACAGTTGATGAAAACGGCGTTTGTGATGGCGTCAGCTTCAATAATGAGGATAAATTCAACTTTGCCTTTGACATCGTTGATGAAATCGGCAGAAATTATCCCGATAAGCTTGCTATGCTTCACATTGCCGACGATATGACAGAGCGCAGATTCACATTCAAGGAAATCAAGGAATATTCAAGTCAGGCGGCTAACTACTTTAAGTCTCTCGGCATCAAGAAGGGTGACAGAGTTCTCCTCGTTCTTAAGCGCCATTATCAGTTCTGGTTTGCAATCCTTGGTCTTCATAAATTGGGCGCGGTTGCAATTCCCGCAACCAATCAGCTTGTGACACACGATTACGAATATCGTTTTAATGCTGCCGGTGTAAGTGCAGTTGTGGTTACTGCAGATGGTAAGGTAACTGATTATATCGACGAAGCACAGAAAAATTGCCCCACACTTAAGACAAAAATCGTTTGTAACGGTACCAAAGATGGTTGGCATAGCTTCGATGAGGAATTTGGTCTTTTCTCACGTCGTTTCGTTCGTGATGATGATAGTGCTTGTGGCGACGATCCTATGATTATGTTCTTCACATCAGGTACAACAGGCTATCCCAAAATTGCAACTCACAGTCACAAATATCCTCTCGGACATTTCATCACTGCTAAATATTGGCACTGTGTACAGAGGGATGGCATCCATTTCACAATTTCCGAAACAGGTTGGGGTAAAGCTCTCTGGGGCAAACTCTACGGACAGTGGCTCTGTGAGGGTGGCGTATTCGTTTATGACTTTGAACGCTTTGATGCATCAAAGATTCTGCCAATGTTCGCAAAGTACAATATCACAACATTCTGTGCACCTCCCACAATGTATCGTATGCTTATAAAACAGGATATTTCACAGTATGACTTATCCTCTATCGTACACGCTACAACAGCAGGTGAGGCGCTTAATCCCGAGGTTTTCAAGCAGTTTGAGAAGGTAACAGGACTTCGTATCCACGAGGGCTTTGGTCAGACTGAAACAACACTTTCCATTGCAACCCTTAACGGCACACCTATCAAAGTTGGTGCTATGGGTAAACCCACACCTCTTTACGATGTTGACATCGTTGACCCCGACGGCAGACCCGTTGCGGATGGTGAAACAGGTGAAATTGTTATTCGTACAGAGGCATCTGTTCCTTGCGGTCTCTTCCTCGGCTATTACAACGAAGAGGAGAAAACCAAAGAGGCATGGCACGATGGTCTTTACCACACAGGTGACACCGCATGGCGTGATGAGGACGGCTATCTCTGGTTTGTTGGTCGTGTTGATGACGTTATCAAGTCATCCGGTTATCGTATCGGACCATTTGAAATTGAGAACGTTATCATGGAGCTTCCCTACGTTCTTGAGTGTGGCGTTTCTGCCGCACCCGACGAAGTGAGGGGACAGGTTGTTAAGGCAAGTATAGTTCTCGTGCCCGGTACAGAGCCCACAGAAGAACTTAAAAAGGAAATTCAGGATTACGTT
>JAZRFZ010000088.1:0-18945 GCA_045643925.1 Acutalibacteraceae bacterium
GATGAATCCACATCGAACTCTCCTGTATCCACTGATACAAGCACTGCTTTCTCCTGTTCAACTTTGTTTTCGTAAAAATCCATATAACACCTTTATATTGTTTTTATTATTTTTCGTTCAGATTATATCATTATTCACTAATATATTCAATAGGTCAAAAAAATCACCCTGCATTTACCTGCAGGGTGATTGACTCATTTATTCACTTTTTGCACGTTTTTCACGTCTATTGCGTTTATCGATATGCACAATCATTGCAGTAGAAGTTAGTCCGCAAACCATAAATACTACAAACCAAGCCGCACCGATAGGTGCAATTTCGTCATTTATTGCATACTCAGCAACCACAATCAAGGGTTTGAGTGCAACTCTTACAGCTGCCTTAAGACCCTCGTGCTCTGCAATGAAATCAGCGATAGGTGGTGAAATTGCATAGTAAGCGTTAACAAACGCTGTACCAAGCGGGTTAGTTAACAAGCACTTGTCACGGAACTCACAAAGGAGACCAACCTCACCTGAATCATAGCCGTATGATGCAGTGGCAACAAAGCAAAGCTTGGGAACTGCGATACTTGTGTTTGTGTTATCACCCGAAAGGATTGAGTCACAGTACACGCGAAGAACGGAGCCATCCTGATCAATAGACTTAACAGTTACGTAGTCAGACCCTGACATAATCATATTACCATTTGACTGGTCATAAAGGTTAGCCTCTGAGCGAAAATTCTTTTTAACGTGGTTTACCATAATACCTGTATCGTTAGTTACGATGTTGGGGAAATGGTAAGCAACGTTAAGACTGTAGTAAATATCGTCAGCTGTTGGCGGGTCAATTTTGCCGTCGCCATCACCATCCTCATAGGCATAGTCATCCTCGAGTGCGGCAAGCATAATATCAACTGCACCTTGATTTTCCATATCAGGGGCGCCCTCATAACTGTAATCTATGTATGCATCAATTTTAACATACATAGGTACATCTGAAACGAGGATTGCGTTTTCTCTCTTCATACCTTTGTTTTGAATATAAAGGAAATATCCGTTTATATCTCCGTTATCATCATAACTTGGTTCAGTAAAGAGGTATGAATAAGATTCATCAACAGAACTACCTGCAGGTACAACTGTTGCATTTGTGTAAACTCCCTCGGGTGTAGTCTGGGCGCCTACCGCATCACCTGACGGAAATACGTCTGCCGACATAGCCGCAGCAACACTGTTTGAGCCTGTGCGCAACAGCTCTGCCGCAGTTTTAACTGCTTCCTGCTTAATAAAACGCTCTTCACTCTTATCGAAAGCTCTGTAGGAAACTCTTACTATATTGCCGACGGCGAAGACTCCCAAGCCAAGCAAAACTAAAACTATAAGAAGTTCTACTAATGTAAACCCTTTTTTTGAGGTAAGGAATTTAAACATCTTCGGAGTCTCCTTTCTTATCTGGTATCTCGACCATCCATTGCATAAATATAGTCTGCTGTACCAACCCACATAACTGCGTTAGGTACCGTTGAGGTGGATTTTTCACCTACATTGGTTTGATTATCAACAATAATTGTATTATTAGCGGCTTTTTTAAGCGCATCAAGACTTACACCTGCAAAGAAGTTTGTACCCGCAAAGTAATAATAATCACCAATTGTTTTTGCAGAATAAATTGCCAAACCCGCATGGCCTGTCAACTGAACACGCTTCCAGCTCCAGCTGTTGTCGGATTTTACGCCTACAACAACAGCAAGCTTTCCGTCACTACCTGAACCGGATATAATAACCATATCATTATCAGCTTCAATTGAAACAATCTTTGAGAAATACTGACTCAACGGAGTTGAATCGTCGAGTTTGATTTCCTGCATCTGTGAAGGTGCAGCAGCCGTACCTGCATAGGTATCGTCTGCAATAAAGCTGACGAGGTTTGTATTCTCGGTCATTTCAATCTTTTCGTCATTTGAACTTGTAACAGTAACCTGTGACGTTGCAACCAATGACTTAAATACTCTACCCTTGTTGTCGCCATAATAAGCGTAGTAGTGCTTCGTGCCTGATGCTGAACCGGATGTCGCTGAACCATTATAAATAATCTCACTATTGATATCAACAGCAGTAAACTGAACACTATCTCTTTCATGAGTACCATAGGTACCAAAGGCATTTCTATACTCAGCACCACCGTGTGTTGTAGTAAGGTAGTTAGAGTTAAAGCTCCTATTATCCTTAAAGTACAGAAGGTTTGTAAATGCTGACTGTGTACCTTCAACCATAGCGGCAAGGACACCATCGTTATAGATACCACCAAGTGCTGTTGAAGTATTTGTTGTTTGGTTAGGGTTGATCCACTGATATGCAGAGCCCGCAACAGCATATCCTACTGCAACAGTAATACCCTCTTCCGATGCAACCTGTGTAAGATTGTACATCTCACCGGGGAACCATACGTTGTAGTAGTCATTATTATAGATATTTCTGTTAGCACTGTTACCCACAGTCGCTCTTGTAGCAACCTTATTGGGCGAGCCATCTGTGTTAACACCACCAACACCATAATGAGACTGGAAATAGAAGTGCTCGTATGAACGGTAGTATTCACGCTGTCCATCATATGTAATGTTTGTAAAAACCTTTTCTCTGTTAGATGAGTAACCCATTGTAAAGAGCACGTCTTCCATAAACATATCTTTCCAACCGTTTTCTCTTGTTACAAAGAAATATCGTCTATGATCGCCTACACGACGATTAGCTGCCTCAGTCTGCATTTTCTGCTGTTTTTCAGCAGCAGATACACCGTTTGTGGATGTTTTATCCCAATCCACGCCACTCTCTGAAGCACCAAACAAGGTATGCTTAACATAATGTCTACCTATAGCATTACTACTGTATTTGTGTACTGATGTACCTGTACCCTGAGCATTACCGAAAATAACATAATCAGTCAATGCACCATGAGCTACATACTCATCCCAATCGAAGTCCTTGTTCTCGGATCTATTAACAACCTTCAATGAGAAGTTTTGGGTTGTGCTTATATTATCCTTTTGCATAACGTTCATATATGCGTGAACAGTACCAAGATAAAGCATTGAACCCTTAACGTTACCCGCAGTGGGGATATAAATAGCATCTGTAAGGTTAATTTCAGATTCGAGCCCCTTAAGTGACTCATAACCTTCTGTAATCTGACGAGCCTGCTCACGATTATCAGTTGCATCACCGTCAGTTCTCATAAAGTTTACAAGCGTATCAACATTGGGGTTATATGAACCGAAGTTAGTAAAACGTATTGCAGAAAAGGCTGTTTCACCATGACGATAACCCTGACCATCAACACCTGATGAACCTGTGAAAAGACATATAGTATTTACATCTGAGTTTGAATCTTTCCAACCAAATGTGGTATAGGTTCCAGAAGGATACCAGTTTTCTGTAAAGCCACTATAGTCGCTCTCGTTTTTAAGGTGTCCCAATACCCTAAGAGGAGCACCATGTTCTGTAATAATGTAGGACATATTTCTTGCTTTTTGATAAGCGTAGTTAAAGCCTACACGATAGCCATTAAGATAATAGCTGAATTTTGCTTGCATACCAAAAAGGTTGTATTTGTCGGCACCTTTGTTAGTATTAACAATGGTATCCTTACCGATCTTGATACCGACAATACTGGTACCTTCTTTTGCTGTGTACTGCTCTGCAGTAAGCCAGCAGTTATCGTTGCCGCCCTCTTCGTCAAGACCATAGTTCATTGACTTCCACCACGATGAGAAGTCGAATACATGGCTGCTATCACCACTCCAGAGAGAAGCACATACTCTGTAGCCGTCCTCCGTCTCAAAAGTGTTGTCCCAACCAGTAAGTCCATCTGTTTGTCCATATCCACTTACGTTGGGGCGGCTTGTATTACCTATACTTAATTTATATATATCTGATGTATGGTTATTGTAGTTGTACATACGGTACATTGCACCATTTGTACCAACCATAACATAATATGGTGCAATGTTGGAATCCTCATCAGTGTCAACCCAGGTAATATTTCTGATAACAGTCTGGGTCTGAGTAGGAGTTCCAAAATATTTTTTAAGATAGGGGCTATTCTCAATACGCATCGTACGGGGCTGTACAATAAGAGTATACTCTGTTGACTGACTACCATCCTCCGCTACAGCAGTTTTTTCCTCAATACCCGCCGAGGTATAATAGTCATTAATGTTGGTACCGGCCATCAAAATAGTTGGCGGCTCAATATAAAGATAATCTGATAAAGTTTTGGGTATACCACGTTCATTTTTGTAATAAATTACAATTTTAATTGGTGAAAGCGTGAAGTCTGCACCACCCACCGTAAAACTAATCCTACCGGTAGTAGCGTTTTTCTCGGTAATATCAAGCGATGCTCTATTGTTACGATAAACGACTTCATCTGTAGTTGTTCCCTCACTACCCGTATGTTTATCGGGAATGAAAGCGTCAATAAGGATTACATCCTTTGGCATATCCTCAAGATTGCCTGTATATTCTGAACGTTTCTTAACATCTGTAAAGGGAATACCGGTAGTCTGAAGAACGACATCATGTGTCAATGTGTCATCATATACAACATTTGGTGTAATGATATCAATACGTGCTCTTACGCCATAGAAGATTGTTTCAAGCTTATCCTGTAAAGTTGAAACAACTTTTCTGCCGTTAACGTTCATTGTTTCAAAAACGTTCTGAGCATTCATTTTAAATGACATAGCAACAGTACCCTGACGGGTAGAGCTTCTTACAGCAAGGCCTCTTTCGATTTCCTGCTGAGAATCATATACCTCTTCGGTTTTTTCACCGGCTTTGTACAAGGTCTCGTAAGACGATACGAGCATAGGTGTAAAGGATACTATTATAAGTGCTAACAAAGCAAGTGCTACAAGCAACTCGACGTATGTCATACCACGCTTATTGAAAAGTCGCTTTTTCATAATATCCACCCTTTCTGTAAAAATCGTTTAATAATCTGATTAACTATCCCAGATTACGTAGAAATCATCAACAACGGGTAACTTATCCCCTGTACCTGAATAAATATTACCTACCCATTTGAAGTCATCTTTTACATAAGTTCTTTCGCTGAAATTTTCAACCATTGCATTGAAGAGCTTATATTTAGCCTGTGACCAAAGCTGCCACCATTTGCTCTGATCGAATTCATCAGAATTATCCTTGTAAATAACATCCATAAAGTAACCGGTCATTGAGAAACCTGAATTCGTCTTTTTACCGTTAATGTCAGTCTCTACCTCTGCATTGAAGTAGTAAATATCGCCAGCATTGGCTATTTTATAAAGGAGAATATCCTTACCTTTGTAGTAAACTGTCTGTGTCTTATAGTTTGAACCTGTTTCGCCATATGGAATAAGCCAAATATAGGCATCCTCTGCGAAGAAAACTTTACCGGCTTTAACAGTTTTCTGATTACGCGAACCGTTAACGTAGCTGTAAGGTGTATTCTTAGGTGCAGCAAACATTATTGTTGTCATTCTGTATGCACCATCTGTTTCATAAAGTGAAACGAAGCTTGATACAGATTTATTAAATACAATTGTGGGTGCCTGAAAAACAAGTACCTTATAAAGTGAGAAGTTTTTATCAAAGCCGTCGCCCAATCTACCCTTTTCTGCACCGACACGGCTCGGGTTAACAATAAGGTTTATAGGCAAGTCTACCTGAATTGCATTTGTTGCTGTGTAAGCAACAAAGTTGTCAAGCTGAGCATCATTGTGCCAGTTTTCCATATTATACGTACGCAAGCAACCAAACTTGGGGTCATTATCAGGTTCTCTTGTACCTGTCTCGGGATGAAGTCCGAAGGACATATCCTGTGGACGATAGTTTGCATTTTGCTCACGAAGGTACTCATGATACGGAATTGTCTCTTCAAGACCATTTGCATTGTTTCTTGTAACCTTAAGGTCCTCGTCAGAAATAACCATATTACCAACGCAGGAGAAAATGTACAAGGGCTGCTTAATCGCAGTGCCGTCAATCATAACACCACTGTCATACTTAATATTAGTTCTGCCAGTGGATTTTTTTGTATCGGGGAAAATCTGGTTACACCCTACTTCAAGGCTTGCAGCTGTAATCCAGTTTTCTTCGGAGGGCTTTGTAGGTAAAACAAGTACACAGCGTCTTACACCGCCCTTACCGTTAACATTTGCACTTGATTCGAAAATAACGTTTCTATTTTCAATCTTTACATATTGTGTTTCATTTGTAATATCAACACCATCTGCAATAAGCTTTTCAAGAGCAGCCGCACCACCTGAATATTTATCAGCATCTATCTCGGTAGTATTACCGTCCTGGTCAATAGCGTAATAACTTGGTTTATCGTTATATGTAATCTTACAATCCGCACGACCAACAAGCGTACAACCCGCAGGAACAGATGCACTTGTTGAATACACAATACCATTCTGCTCATAAACATCCATTTGAGTATTGAAGTACTCCATAGCTGTATCAAAAGCATCTTGTGTAGGGTAATCCGCTCTCTTTGGCTTCTTAGGGAACTGCACACTGTCATTACGATACATATACACAGTCTGAGCATCCATTTGCTTGGTTTGAGTCAGAAATTTCTGCATATCTATATAATATTTGGAACCGTTTTCAGGTGGATTCTTCTCTTCTTCCTCTGCATTATCATAAGCATCCTGGAATGCAGCAACAGACATTTCAATCATAGTTCGTGCAAGATATGTTGCTCGGAACTGGTCTGTACCACGCATTGCCGCTTCTGTTGCAGTTTCAGACATTGTAAACATTGCAGGAATGAGTAGTGTTAAAATAAGCAGAATTGCCAGTACTGCGATCAATGCAACACCGTTTTTCTTGGTTAATATACTCATCTGAATCACCCTTTACAAATTTACTGAATAATACTGCCTTTACAATCTTATTTACTATAGCAAACGTGATGTAAAATTTTACACAAGAACACGAAGAACCTCTTCAACTGAAGATGAACCGTCAAGAATTTTATCAATACCTTCCTGGTGAAGTGTATGCATACCCTGTGACATTGCAAGTTCTTTAATCTCCTGAACGCCTGAGCGCTTGAGAATAAGCTGTTTCATCTCATTAGTAACCTGAAGGAACTCGAAAACACCCTGACGACCCTTATAACCTGTATTGCTACAAGCAATACAGCCCTTGGGCTCGTAGATTGTTGTGGTATCATCAAGTGTTTTTCCTTCGGGGATGGGGAAGTCCTCAATACTATTGCGGAGATCACGATAAGTGATTTCAACCGCTTCTTTACAACGAGGACAAAGCACACGGATAAGACGCTGTGCCAAAACACCAACAAGTGATGATGCTGTAAGGAAGGGCTCAACACCCATTTCATCAAGACGGGTAATAGCACTGGGAGCGTCGTTTGTATGGAGTGTAGAGAAAACCATATGACCTGTAAGAGCTGACTCAACGGCGATCTTTGCAGTCTCACCGTCACGAATTTCACCGACCATGACAATATCCGGGTCGGCACGAAGAACAGAACGAAGGGCTGCCGCAAAGGTCATACCTGCACGAGTGTTCATCTGTACCTGGCAAAGACCGGGCATACGGCGCTCAACAGGGTCTTCAAGTGTAATTGTATGCTTTGTAATATCTGATACCTCTGCAAGTGTAGCATACAGAGTTGTTGATTTACCGGAACCGGTAGGACCTGTAACAAGCAGGAATCCGTAGGGCATAAATACCGTTTTCAAGAATCTGTCTGACTGTGAAGCAGAGAATTTGATGTCTGATAATTTAACTGACTTTGCGCCACGTTCAAGAAGACGCATAACAATCTTCTCGCCATAAACTGACGGAAGAACTGCAATACGGATATCGAATGTACGCTCGTCAACCTTAACTGTTGTACGACCGTCCTGAGGGATACGTCTTTCAGCAATATCCATACCACCGATAACCTTAACACGTGAAGCAACTGAATTATGAAGCTTGATGGGTTGCTGGAGAACCTCGTGAAGAACGCCGTCTATACGAAGACGAACACGCATAGTCTTCTCCATAGGCTCAAAGTGAATATCGGATGCGCCTGATTTAACCGCATTTGTGATAACCTGGTTAACAAGCTGAACGGCAGGTTTTTCGTCAGCGGCAAGTTCATCAAGTGCTGAATATTCCTCTTCCTGAACTTCCTCATCATCGTATGTATCAATGTTTGAAGCATTGTTTGCGATTGTATTGATAGCCGCAGTAAGCTCTGAATCAGTTGAGATAAGCGGAACAATCTCCATACCGCCTGTTCTTACGGACAAGTTGTCGCGTGTAACAACGTCGTTAGGGTTACGCATAACCACAAACAAACGCTTTTCATCCTGATAAAGGGGCAAAATACCGCGTTTTGCCATCAAGTCAGGGGATATTATGTTTGCAATAGCGAAGTTGATGCCGACTTCTTCGATTGAAACGAATTTATAACCCGTCTTCTTCTCCATAGCCTTAGCAATATCAAGTTCAGTACAAAAACCGCGTGCAACTAACTCTGCACCAATAAGATTTTTACTTTCCTTCTGGCTTTCGAGAGCATCTCTTAACTGTTCTTCTGTGATTTTGTCATCTTCGATAAGATAATAGGCAATACTGCCGGGAACCACAACATTCATTATATCTGCCAAAATAAATAACCCCTTTGTGTTATGTTTGAATCCTTGGATTTATGCTTATGCTGCAGTATCTGCTGACACTGCAACAGAACCATCAACACCATTCTCAGAAAGAATAGCAAGTGTAAGCACGGTATTGTAGCTGCCACTTCCGCCATCCTTCTTAAGAATCACAGAGTCGAATCTGTGCTGTTGTTCAAGATTTGTATAATAATTCATAAAGTTATAAATATTTGTAAATGAACCATTTGCAGTAATTGTAAATACAACTTCACTTGTTTCATTAGTTGTAGTAATGTGCTCAACCGACGAAACCTCAAGACCAAATGCCTTGCATTTTTCTACAACACTCTCCTGAAGAATGTACACATCACCCAACGAATCAGGTAAAATACCCTTACATTCTTCAAGCTGTTTTTCTGCTGCTTCACTCTTAACCTTGAGTTGCTCAAGGACTGCATATTCTTTTACATTTTCCTCATAAAGTGCACGGGCATCTTTAATTTCATTTTTTGTGTTCTGGATATCCATTACGAAGAACACAAGTGCCGTAATACACAAACCTATAAGTAAAACCATTACTACTGCTACGAAATAGGGTGAGGATGTAATATCTTTTAATTCAATGTTTTTATTTTTCATAAAAGAACTCTCCTCCCTTATTCTGCTGTAGATGATGTTGTATCACCTGTTGTTGTCTCTGCAGTAGCCTCAGTCTCAACGACAATAGGAGCCGCACCGCCTGAGCAGCTCAAAGAGATTGAGAAATCTGCAACCGCTTTACCTTCGTTATAGCTTACAGTATATGCTGTACACATTACTGATTCAGGGTTTACACCCTCAATCGCTTTCAGGCTTTCAATGTATTCGTTGAACGCCTGTCTTGACTGGCAGGTACCTGTCAGAACACAAATTCTTGATGTTTTCCACTCTGTGCACTCAATAGCTGTAAGGCTCACATCGGTGTGCTCTACATTACTGATAAGTGCCACAAAGTTATAAAGTGAAGGCTCTTCAACCTGAATATCCTTAATAAGCTGAACCTTTTTCTGAAGTGTATCACTGATTTCACGATAATGTGAAAGACCCTGAACCTTCTGTTCATATTCTGCATTCATTGCTTTCACTTTTGAAAGTTCTTTATCGGCAACAAGCTTACCACCGAGAACGATAACAATAAGTGCAAAGCTCATAAGCAGAGCAACAAGCGCGATAACCTTAACCTTTTCGGCTTTCTTTTTGCCGTTTAAACGCTTCCTGTTTTTCTCAGGGAGCAAACTAACTTTATACTTCACGCTTATCCCTCCAATGCTACCTTTGCAAGGCTGATGCAACCTGCATAGTTTTTAGGTGTAAATGAACTTGTCATATACTCATTATAGAATGTCGGAACAGTAAGCGGAACATAGCACTTCTCTGCAAGAATTTCTGCAATACGTTCCTCAAGAACTGTTGATGCAGAGAACAAAACATTGTCAATAAGCTGACTTGTCTGCATCTGATAATAGTTCATTGAAGATGAAAGCTCCGAATATAATAAATCAGTAATAGTTTCAAGCTCTAATGTTGTAATTTCATCACCATTATTAAACGCCTTCTTCACCTCAATAGAAGCACGGTCGGGAATGTTGATTGAACGAACCATCTTGATATCACCGTTAGAAACTGCCACGAAGTTGAGAACATCGTCTGTAAGCTTAAGGAATGCGAATGTTGAATCCTGAGGTTGCTCTTTAATAGCAACGCGAGTCCACGCAAGGAATGAACTGTCGATTTCAACAACCTCTAACTTTGCGGTCTCAAAGTTGATAATAAGATTCTGAAGCATATTATTTCTTGCACCAACAAGCAGAACATTAAGTGCAGGCTGATCATCATCATCAACAGTTTCATCGATAACAACGAAATCAAGACCAAGCTCACTAATAGGTACAGGAATAAAGTCCTGTGCCTGCATTGAGATAACGCCCCTCAATTTATCCTGAGGAACCTTAGGGAATGTTGCATAACGCATAATAACATTCTCATTATTAACACCAACAACGATTGGTGATGTGTTTTTGATGCCTGACTGCTTTAACAAGTCGTCAAGAGCAGCGGTGAACAAAGGTGAATCAGTCACGACACCCTCTGAAATAACACCTTCTTTAATAGAAATAGAACCGTAACCTGATACGCGGTATGAACCATCACTATTCTTGATGAGTTCAACGGCTCTTATTTCGTGTGAATCGTATTCAATGCCAACAGCACTGTTTACTTTTGCCATTTATATCATTCTCCCTTGCAAAAGAATCCGGTTTTTGTAGTTTTATTTTTATGCCTGGTAAGATGTAGTTGCCTGGAAAACAGGAAGATAAAGTGCAACAATAAGGAAACCAACTACCGAACCCAAAAGAACAAGCATAATAGGTTCAAGAACGGAACCTAAGTTTTTGGCAAGTGCGTCAACGTCCTCTTCGTAGAACTCAGCAACCTTGTCAAGCATGACAGGAAGTGAACCTGCCTCCTCACCGATGGCAATCATACTGATAACCATTGGAGGGAACAATTTGCACTCATCGAGTGCTTCGTGAATAGTAGTACCGTTTTCAACTGCTTCAATAGCATTGAAAACTGCTTTTTCAATAAGCTTTGAACCCGAGGTAGGACCTGCGGTTTCTAGGGCTTTAACCGCCGTTACACCACCGGCAACAAGTGTTGCGAAGATACGGCAGAAACGAGCGAAAATAGTTTTGGAAATAAGCTCACCAACAATAGGTGCGTGCATTTTATGATTTTCCCAAAGCTTCTGAACAGGTGGTGATTTAATAAGCTGAACCAAGCCGAAAATAGCGGCAATAATTACAGGAACAACAATATACCACTTTGTTCTGAGGCCGTCAGACATATTGTAAATAAGCTGAGTAATAGGGCTAATATCTGTTGCACCTTCTGTCATTCCCTGGAATGTGGGAACCATGAATATAAGCATGAATATAACGATGATAATAGCAAGACCGCCAACCATCTTGGGGTAGGATGTCGCAGACTTAATTGAGTCCTTAAGTTGTTTATCCTTATGTAACTGGTTGGACATAGCCAGAAGTGTCTTATCAAGCATACCGCCCATCTCACCTGCTGCAATCATTGAACAGAACAGATCTGAGAAAATAGGTTTCTGTGCAGAAAACGCTTCAGAAAGGTCCGCACCGCCTTCAACGTCTGATGCAACTTCTTTTATGGCGTTTGCCAAGGTTGGGTTTGTAGTCTGGTTAACAAGTGTTGACATAGCCTGTGTAACAGGAATACCTGCACCAATCATAGCCGCAAGCTGACGAGCAAACATTGACATATCAGCAAGCGTAACCTTTTTACCGCCTTTTTTCTTTGTTTTTGCTTTATTCTCGGTAAGTGTTGTAACAACAACGCCTGCCTCACGTAATTTTTCATAAGCCTCTGAAGTGTTGTTAGCAACAACCTTACCGGTTATGGACTGTCCCTGTCGGTTTAAGGCTTCATAGGTAAATTCCAAGAGTGTGCCCCCTTATGAATCATATATATATAATAGTATAGCATTTTTGTAAGATGCTTTATCAATACATCTGCATCTGTCGAAGAACCTCTGACCTTTCAACACAGTTTTCAAGGACAGATTCACGAGAGATTTTCTGCTCACGCATAAGTTTGAGCAACGCCTGGTCCATTGTCTGCATACCTTCTTTTTGTGCGGTCTGCATTGTGGAATAAATCTGATGATCCTTACCCTCACGAATCATATTACGGATAGCCGGTGTATCAACCATATACTCAACCGCAGAAACTCGGCCACCACCCAATCGGGGAAGAAGCTGCTGTGAAATAACTGCACGGAGTGTGTTTGAAAGCTGGCTTCGAATCTGATTCTGTTGTTCACTGGGGAAGGAGTCAATAATACGGGCAATGGTAAGAGGTGCAGTCTGTGTGTGAAGTGTAGAAAGCACTAAGTGACCTGTTTCAGCCGCAGTAAGAGCGATACTGATACTTTCGGGGTCACGCATCTCACCAATCATAATAACATCAGGGTCGTGACGAAGAACTGTTCTCAAAGCATTGTTAAAGCTAAGTGTGTCACCACCGAGCTCACGCTGTCTGACAATAGAGCGCTTGTGGGAGTGAAGGAACTCTATGGGATCCTCGATTGTAACCATGTTATACTCAAAGTTAGAGTTCATATGGTTAATCATAGCCGCAAGAGTTGTTGATTTACCTGAACCCGTGGGACCTGTAACTAAGATAAGTCCACGAGGAAGTGTGCAAAGTCGTCTTACATCTGCGGGAAGACCCAACTTATCAAGTGTGGGAACCTCAAAGGGAATAGCTCTGAAAACCGCCGCCAATGTACCTCGCTGAACGATTACGTTACCTCTGAAACGAGCGCACTGAGGCACAGAGTAAGCAAGGTCAAGCTCAAGTGTCTCTTGAAGGTCACGCTTGTTCTTCTCTGACATAATGGGTGTGAGCATATTTTCAACATCAACAGGCTTCATGGGGGGATAATCCTGCTTGACGATGTCACCATCAATTCTGATACATGGTGGCATACCCACAACTATATGAAGGTCAGAACCTTTTTTTTCAACCGTAAGCCTGAGCAGCTGCTCAAGCGTTACGGGATATTCACTTGGTTGGTTCAAAAAATCCACAATAAATCAACTCCAAAAGTGTTTATGCAATTTTGCCCCACATCTCTGTGATAAGATCGATATTTTCGGGAGACTCAAGAACATAAAGAATGTATTTAACACCGTCATCTGAAGGATCAAGGTCACCTGAGATTTCAAATGATGTAACTGAAATTGTCGGGTTATTGATAAGTTTAACAACAAGCTCTTCCTTAGCTGCAAGAACTGAAAGCTCGTTTGCATCTGTGATAGTAGCAATGGGATAGTACATATCGCCAAGGTTTGAGTCAAGTGAAGCAATAATGCCCTTAACCTCGTCAACCTTATTGGTTGAACAATAAACCATAATTGACTTTGTAAGCTGAGGATATGAACCGAAGTAGAACTCAACACCCTCAAGGTCAACAAAGCCGATTTTGCTCTGAAGTTCAGATGCTACGATATTCTGAAGTTCATATGTAAAGAATGTCTTAGCAGTATTGTTGTCTGCAGTATCATTCTCCTTGATTCGTGCAACAGCATCGTTAACCTCTTCAACAGAACCGCGTACCCAAACTCTCTTTTCATAGAGATCGAGACCAAGAATTTCAACTTCGTAACCAAATGTTGTAACGATTGATTCTGCAGCATCCTTGTTGATGTACTGAAGGTCAACTCTAACGAGTGAGGTTTCGCCATTTGTAATTTCAACCTCGCTTGAAGAACCACCCTCGGTGCCTTCTCCACCTTCTGTCTCATTCTTAGGAGCGTTAGCATCCTTGAAGTCAACAAGCTTTTTGATATTGAGAATATCCTGATAAGCATCGCCTGATGCGTAAACATAAAGGGTCATGGGATGTGATTCGGTTGTGATACCTGAGTGAAGACCCAATGCTGAAAGCAAAGCACTGAACTCATTGGCTGTGATGTGCTCGAGTTCGATAGCACTGAGTGATGAACTGAGGTTTGCACTGCCGAGAGTAAGATTAGTCTTGTTATCAAGTGTTTTGATAAGCTCACCGATTTTTGCAAGCTCCATGGGATAACCACTTACCCAAAACTCTCTGATGTTCTCGTCAATCTTTACCATCTTGGGTGAGATACCAAGTGCAGAAAGCTGAGAAGTAAGGGTTTCGATTGATATGTATTTAAGACGGAAATTTGTAAGCGCCTTATTGTCGATAAAACTTGAGTTGAGTGTTTCTGCAGTACCAACATAGATTATGTGGTCGTTCTTGATATATGTCATATCAACCATTCTGAGAACATAATCAATAGCTGTAAGAGGACTTACACTATCAAGAGCGATAGCAGGAACTGTCTGTGCAGCACCCTTATAGATAATTGTGTAGCCTGTATGTGCAACAATTGTCTCAAGAACGCCTACAAGATCTGAATCCTTCTTGAAGTTAACAGAAATAATACTTGAAGAACCAAAAACTGTTGTAGAGTCTTCTTCGACTGATGATGCACCGGGAATAAGAAGGCGCTGACCTTCATAAAGCTTAGCCGATGCAGAAATACCATTTGCATCAACTATGCTTGATACGGTAACACCGTGTGAAGCAGAAATAGATGCAAGGCTATCACCGGACTTAACTACGTATGTACCCATACATCCCGGCTCACTGCCCGATGCCGTAAGAGGCAAAATGGTTGTTGTGAGCAATACGAGAGCCAAGGCAAAAATGCCGATTGACCTCATTTTACTGTTTCGTGTTTTCATTGGAAAATCCCCCTAATTTATGTAAATTACTTAAATTACTAAAGTTTATTTTGCTTCTATCTTCTTGGTGTTCTCGCCTGCTTTGAAGACTACATAGTCATCAGTAAGCTCAACGAGCTCCCATTTCGAATCACCAACCGTCTCGCCCAAGGAGAGGATAAGTGTATCATTCTGTGTACCAATCTGTATAAGACCTGTCTTGAGACCGCTGTTGCCTTTAACGCAACCCTTGTAAACTGCAGAAGCAAGTATATCTTCGGAAAGCGGATCACTCTCAATCAGTTTAACAACTGCCTTGTCGGTAATGATGTTGTTACCAGGGATAACATCTACTTGACCAGTTACCGCTGAGTTATCAACCGAACTCTTAGTATCATCGAGTATAACGCCATCACCAAATATTACAAACAGGAATACTGCACACAATATTATGAACAGTACCACCGGGATAAGAATCTTCATAAAAGGGTTCTTATCGAAGAACTCCATAATCTTAAGTGTTACATCAACCTTTGGTGCGCCTGCGGCACCCTGACCATCTTTTTTTGTAAGCTTGGGTAATTCAAGAGCCATACAATAACCTCCACATTATTTCAACTGTAATCGTGATAAAAAACAGATATTTTTTTCTTTGATTTTTCACTTTTTTCTCACTTTTGGGCGCAATAACCCAATTAGAGTATTACACATTATTACTATACTATATAGATGTGAAATAATCAATACTTTTTTCAATTTCTGTTGAAAAAAACCATACAAAATTAACTGCAATTTTTGTCATTTTAAACAAAAAAATAAACTCTCCGAATTACTCGGAGAGTTAAATCTGATTTTACTTTCTTCTCTTATGGTTACGGCTACCGTAGTAATAAGATGAGCCATAATATCCACCGTAACGGTTTGAGAAATAACCACCTGATTTTTCAGATGCAACTTTGAGAGTGCCTGTACCTGCACGGTTGTAAATACAACCCATAACGTCTGCCTTTGTAGTCATAATATCGCTGAGTGCATATTCAATCTGAGGAATTGCAACACGCTCTTCTGCAGTAACGAATATGATTGTATCTGTGTAGTTTGCAACGATAGCTGCGTCAGCAACAACACCTGCAGGAGGACAGTCGATAATTACGTAATCGAACTCACGCTTTGCCTGTTCAACGAGCTTTGCCATCTGGTCAGATGCCAATGTCTCAGAGGGATCTGCAACCGCTGCAGAACATACAAGAAGATACAGATTGTATTTTTCGATATACTTAACAGACTCCTCAAATGTTTTGTTGCCGTTAACGATATCATAGATACCCTTTTCGCCCTCAATAGCAATACCGAGAGTCTTACAAACCGCGGGCTTTCTGAGGTCAGCGTCTATAAGGAGAACTGACTTGCCGCTCTTTGCAAGTGAAAGTGCAATATTTGCAGAACAGGTTGTCTTACCTTCACTCTCTGTTGAGCTGGTAATTGAGAATACTGAGAAGCCCTTTTTGAGCTTAGCGTTCTCAAGCTTTGTTCTGATAAGCTTGAAGGTTTCAATGAAGGGCAAACCAACATTTCTGTCGGTGATAAGGAGCCTTGTGCGGTCACCCTTCTTGTTCTTGCCCTTAATATCGGAAACAGTAGCAATAATATTGATATTAAACTTGTTTTTGATATCCTCAGTTGAAAGAAGCTTGTTCTGAATACGAGCTCTGATGAGGATGATAAGCACTGCCAAAGCAGCACCGAGAAGGAAACCTGCAGCTGTGTAGATAAGTGTAGATGAGTCTGATGCAAGCTCCGATGAAGTTGCACTGTCAGCAACGCTTATGTTGGCTGTGGGGAATGCTTCCTTAGCAAAATCAAGGTAAACACTCTGGATTGCTGTGGTAACATCATAGGTTAACTCCTTGTCACCCGATTTAACAGAAACTCTTACGAGTGTTGAATCTGTAACAAGCTCTACATCCAACATATTCTGGATATCTTTGTATGAGATATCCTCACCTGTCTTAGCCTTAACTGTGTCAACAACTCTTGTTGCAAAGTCGCGTCCATTCTCAAGAATATACTTGAAGTTGCTTGCAATTGTAGCAGATGCCTGTGCGTCACTGGCGGTGGTATATTTACCTGCTTCACCAACAATATCCCTGTCCTTATTGGAAACATTGAAGATAATGCTTGAAGTATAGCTCTCACTGTAAGTAAGCTTAGCAATACCAAAGCCCGCAATAGAAAACGCAAGAATGAAAACCATCACAAGCCACCACTTGGCAAGTATGATTCGGATGAATTTTAAAATAGGCTCAAGGTCTAAGCCTTCATCCTGGGTTCTTTTTTCTTCGTAAGCCATTGTTATTCCCCTTTTTCATTTCATATATATCGTATAATACCACAACTGTAAAATAACTACAATAGTTTTTTTAAATATTTTGACAGTCCGTTTTCTTTCATAAAATCAAGATGAGCAGCAACATCACTATCCGTTGCAGAATTCACATTTTTAACCTCTTTTTTAAAATCCTCTTTGCCCAGGACAGCACTTATAATGCGAACAATCCAGAACAAAGGCAATAAAAACACAAGTTTTTTCAATATAGGATATCTGGCACTCATAGATTTAAAGGACGGAAATAATCTCTTGATAAAATACGAGGCCTTACTCTCGCTGTACTCTCCCCTGCCGATACCACTCATGTATGTGTTGGTCTGAGTTCCGTAAACACCGCTAAGGAAAATGTAACTCGCCATAGCTTGTACGGATTCATCAGCATCTGCACCATCAAACCAATAATCGCACAACGCATTCATTCGCTCATTGAAAGTTTTCAGTCCTGTATCAACAAGCCCCTTTTCAAGAGCCTTACTGTCACAAACAGGCAACAGACCTTTTCTGATACAATAATGGTCAACCACACTTCTGATACCCGTACCCGCGGTTTCAAAGTGGTGCGCAGTATGAGAGAGTATATACACATAAAAATCCTCATCTGCCATATTCATTGCTGTGGTACCATCAATACCTGTCAATCGAGAGAAGGCGCTTTTGTAGTAATCATAGCCTTTATCATAGTCATATTTCAATTCTTTGTGAAGGTCTATGTTCAAAAACGGTTTTTTTGACAAGGCAATATCCTTGTCACTCTCCACGGAAATAACCTCGTACCCTCTCTGGAGCATCAAATCCTTTGCCTGCTCAAACCTCTCGGGTTCAATATATATATCCATATCAAGCATAAAGCGGAGCTCCGGTTCAGGATAATATCGAGATACTTTAGTACCCTTAAGGAAGCAATGCTTTATGTCACTTTGGGTAAACATTTGTGTAAGCTGATGCATCTCCTTCTCCTGTGCCGTATGACGAGCGGCACAACGAAAAAGCTGCTTTTGAAAGAGGTTTTTCACTTCAGGCGGGATATCCTCACACTTAACAACCTCACCCGCAACAAGAGAGGTCACCTTGTGCATCTCACAGAATTTGTAAAGCTTACCAAAATCAAAATTATCGGGAAGTGAATATTCACATCCCGTCAACTTGCTCCTGAAAATGCTAATAACAACATTCCCCATCTGCACTGTTAAGTTGATTTTCTCATTTTTTTCCATGCCTTACACCATAAAACCAATGTCTGAAACGACGTATGGGATAACGTCTGCGGACATTTTTTACATATTTATTCTTATGCTTGATATACTCGGGGTCGGTAACATCTATAAGCTTACCGTCAATACACAAGGATGTCACAACACCGACAACGTGATCATCGGTTATGCCATACTCCAACAAAAACTGGTTGTCTCCTGACAAGGTATATCCCTTCACATCCTCGCCAACTATTCTATGCAACACAAAGGCACCATCATCACGACGATAAAGAGGTATATCCCCTACTACAAGCGGGAATGAGGGCTTTTCGATAAACACGAAATCACGCCCCTGATAGAGGAGCGGATTCATACTCGTGCCCGT
>JAZRFZ010000089.1:0-3586 GCA_045643925.1 Acutalibacteraceae bacterium
GCCGATGAAATTAAAAAAGATAGCACTATATCCAACGATAACTCATCTAAAGGCAAGCAGGGTGTTTTCTTACGTGTGAAGCAGGGTAGTGAATACCTTGTTGATAATATCAAAAACCTTCTCTCTATTTTTGAGGGAAATATGCCAGTTTATGTTTATTATGAAAGCACAAAGCAATATGAATTCTTGGGCAGGGAGTATATGGTTAGCGTAAACAACCCCCTCTTTAAAGAGTTGAAGTATATATTAGGTGATGAAAACGTTGTCGTAAGACAATAAAAGTCAATATTTTACTTTTTTCTCTTGTAAGATTGATTTTTGTGTGATATAATCCCATAGTTATTTAATATTTTGGTATGGAGGTACTGAAAGTGAAAACAATTGGTGTACTTACAAGCGGTGGCGACGCCCCCGGTATGAATGCGGCTATTCGTGCCGTTGTACGTAGTGCTTGTGAAAGCGGTATGCGCGTTATGGGTATCCGCCGTGGTTATAAAGGTCTTGTTGAAGGTGATATGTACGAAATGAATCTTCGTACAGTTTCAGACATTATCCATCGTGGCGGTACAATGCTTTATTCAGCTCGTTGCCCCGAGTTTGCTGATCCCGAGGTTCAGGATAAGGCTGTTGAAGTTTGTAAAGAATTCGGTCTTGATGGTATTGTTACAATCGGTGGTGACGGCACATTCAAGGGTGCTCGTGCTCTTACTCTCAAGGGTATTCCCTGTATTGGTATTCCCGGCACAATCGACAATGACATCGCATCCTGTGACCACACAATCGGTTATGATACAGCTCTTAATACTGTTATGGATATGGTTGACAGAATCCGTGACACAACAGAGTCACATGACCGTTGCTCAATCGTTGAGGTTATGGGCAGAAATGCAGGTTACCTTGCTCTTAACGCAGGTATCGCAGTTGGTGCAACTTGCATCCTTATTCCTGAGGTTGATTATGATATCGATTCATACATCATTGAGCGTATGAAACGTACTCAGAAGACAGGTAAGGAGCACTTCGTTATCGTTGTTGCTGAAGGCGTTAAAGGTATTGACTCTGCTTCTCTTGCAAAATATATCGAGCAGAAAACAGGCGTTGAAAGCCGTGCAACTGTTCTTGGTCATGTTCAGCGCGGTGGTTCACCCTCAGTTCGTGACAGAGTTCTTGCAAGTCAGATGGGCTTCTATGCAGTTCAGCTCCTCAAGCAGGATATTGGTAACCGTGTTGTTGCTACAAAGCAGGACCAGATTGTTGACTACGATATTATCGAAGCACTCAATATGAAGAAGTCAATCGACCTTGAGCTTTACAGAATCGCAAACGAGATTTCTATCTGATTATTCAAAAATTTACTGAGCAGGAAAATCCTGCTCAGTTTTTTTATTACTTAATTTAACAATTTTAAAAATGCCTTTGTTACACAAATTAAGTTATGTGGTGCGGAGGTGTTTTTGTGAAAAAAAGTAAAGTTTTATATGGCTTGTGCTCCTTGATTTTATCTGCGGTACTTATGTTGACCGTGTTTACATCACCAACATTCAGCGACACAACCTTTGCTGATGTTAAAATTGAGGGTGTAAGTGGTCAGCTTGATGTTCTTCGTGACAGAATATTGGGTCATTTTACAGAAGAATCGACAGAAGTAAAGGATGATATAACTCTCCTTGAGGAAGTGTATGTAGGCGGAGTCCCTATTGGTCTTAAGTTGTATGCGGACGGCGTTGTTATTGTTGGTACGGAGCCTGTGGATACAGAGAATGGATATATCAATACGGCGGATAAAGCCGGTCTGAAGGTTGGCGATATTATTAAATCTATCAATGGTGAATATGTTTCTACTAACAGTAGGGTTTCGCAGATTATCGAGGAAAGCAATGGTGATGTGATTGAACTTCAGGTTTTGCGCAATGGTGAATTTCACACATATTCTTTCAATAGTGAGTACTCCATAAGCGAAGGCAAATTCAAAGCAGGGATATGGATTCGTGACAGTTCTGCCGGTATAGGTACAGTAACATTTTGTACCAAAGATGGCTTTTTTGCTTCCCTTGGTCATGCAGTTTGCGACATTGATACAAAGGACGTTGTTCCGATTTCGCAGGGGGAGTGCACAGATGTAAGTTTAACAGGCTTCAGCAAAGGTGTTACCGGAAAAGCGGGTGAGTTGTGTGGTGTTCTTGAAAGTGACAGGACAGGGGAGATATACTGTAACGGTGACTCAGGTGTTTATGGTAAATTCGATAATGTTCCGTTGACAGAGTTATTTCCTGTTGCTCCGAAAAAATACGTTGTAACCGGTGAAGCGTATATATATACCACTTTGGAAAACAATGTTATTGAAAAGTATAAGGTGTCTATTGTAAGTATTGACCCTGATTCACCAGATAATAAAAATCTTGTTGTGGAGATAACTGATCCGGCTCTTCTTGAGAAAACAGGCGGAATTATTCAGGGGATGAGCGGTAGCCCAATAATTCAAAATGGTATGTTAGTGGGAGCAATAACTCATGTTTTGGTTGATGACCCCGCAAAAGGTTATGGTATATATGCTCAGACAATGCTTCATAATCTTGAACAATACAGAGCAGGTTGATATAATAAGTATAATATAGCAACCTTTACAAATATTTGGATTGGTATTTGTGTATATTTTTTAAATTACCGAGTAAGAAAACTATATGAAAAAACGAGAGAAAACGAGAAAACGAGAGTTCGCGTTTGATATTTAAAATTTCTTATAAAAAAGTGTTGACAACCCTGCAGTGCTGTGATAATATATCAAGGCAATGCGGGGTACTTTATGCCCCAAAACTATTTCGGAGGTAACTGTTATGTCTACTTATATGCCTACAGGCAAGCCCGAGCGCCAGTGGTATGTTCTTGACGCTGCAGGCAGAACTCTCGGCGAAGTTGCTGTTGAGGCTGCTGTTCTTCTTCGCGGTAAGCACAAACCCACATTCGCTCCTCACGCTGATTGCGGCGATAGCGTTATCATCATCAACGCTGCACAGGTTGTTCTCACAGGTAACAAGCTTGAGGACAAGTATTATCACCATCACACAGGCTACATCGGCCATCTCAAATCTGTAAAATACGGCATCCTTATGAAAGAGAAGCCCGAATTTGCAGTTCAGAAGGCTGTTAAGGGTATGCTCCCCGATAACACACTCGGTAGAGCAGCTATGACTCGTCTTCGTGTTTATGCTGGTGCAGAGCACGAACAGGCAGCTCAGAAGCCTATCGTTAGAGAGTTTTAAGGGAGGAGGCAATTATTATGTACGAAAGCAAAGCATATTTCTACGGCACAGGTAGAAGAAAGAAATCAGTTGCTCGTGTTCGTGTATATCCCGGCACAGGTAACGTAACAATCAACGACAGAGATATCGACGATTACTTTGGTCTTGAAACACTCAAACTTATCGTTCGTCAGCCTCTCGCTCTTACAGAGTCACTTGAGAAGTACGACGTTGTTTGTCGTGTATCAGGCGGCGGTGTTACAGGTCAGGCAGGTGCTATCCGTCACGGTATAGCTCGTGCACTTCTTCAGTCTGAGGATGATGTTCGTCCCGTTCTTAAGAAAGCT
>JAZRFZ010000090.1:0-2983 GCA_045643925.1 Acutalibacteraceae bacterium
CCCGAGCTTACAACAATATCAACTGTGTCACCCTTGCTTACAGGTGAACCGCTTACCGGTGACTGATCAATGACAACATCCTTGTCTTCCGAACTGTCAACAATCTCAATATCACCAATGTTCAAGCCTTTATCCTCAATGATTTTCCTAACATCATCGAGTTTTTTGCCCTTAAGAGAAGGCATTTTGAAAAGAGCGTCACTCTTAGCTGAAACAGCATAGTAAACTGTTACAGTTGAACCAACCGGAACCATTGAATCAGCAGCAGGATCAGTTTTGATAACTGAATTCACGTCAACATCTTCATTTTCTTTTGCTACAAGAGAAACAAGTAATCCCATTGATTCTAGGTCGTCTGACACCGTGCGATAATCACGTCCCGAATAATCGGGTAACGCTACACTTTCAGCTGACTGAACGATGTATATTCTGATTGTTGTACCCTTAGGAACCTTAGTGCCGGCTTCAGGGTCCTGCTTGAAAACGGTGCCTTCTTCAGCATCACTGAAGCTTTCATATATCTTCTCAAAATTGAAGTTTTCATTATATAGAGGATTATCTTTTATTTCCTCCTCATAACTTTGACCAACAAAGTTTGCAACCTCAACCTTCTTTTTAACACCCAAAGCAAATCCATCACTCTTAAGAAGTGCGAATATACCAACAATAATCAAAGCAAGAACAAGAAAACCAACGCCAAAAAGTATGCCAATAGTCTTGTTGCTTAAGCCTTGCTTTTCCTCAACAGCAACAGCGGTATTCACTGTTCTCTCGCGTTCGCGAACACCGTCAACCTTGCGACGGACATCCTTTGATGGAGGTACAGTTCGAATAACCTCATCTCTGTTTTTCACAGAATTGCTGCGGCTGCGATTATTGGGAGTACGGTTAGTTTCCTGAATTTTGCCAATATATCGTGTGGGACCGTCATCAACAAAATAAGTCTGATAATCAAATTTGATAGAAGGATTCATACGAAGCTCTTCGAGGTCATAAAGAACCTCGGATGCAGTCTGATACCTATCACGGGTACTCTTCTGCATAGCCTTCATAGTAATCTGTTCAAAGCCTACAGGGATATTCGGATTGATCGAACGAGGTAACACAGGTTCATTATTAACCTGCATAAGAGCAACAGAAACAGCACTTTCAGCCTCAAAAGGCAATTTACCTGTAAGCATTTCATAGAGAACAACGCCGATTGAATAAAGGTCGGCCTTTTCATCAGTAAGCTCACCTTTGGCTTGTTCGGGGCTTATGTAATGAACTGAACCGATTGCCTTTTCCGTCATTGTTCGTGTTTCACTATGGCTAAAACGAGCAATACCAAAATCGGTAACCTTAATTGTTCCGTTTTCAAGAAGCATAATGTTCTGTGGTTTAACATCCCTATGAACAATGCCCTTGTCGTGGGCGTGCTGAAGTGCTCTCAAAATTTGGATACTAAAAAAGAGTGCTTCATTCCAATCTATAACGCCACGCTCTTCGATATATTCCTTAAGAGTAACACCTTCAATATACTCCATAACAATATACTGAAGTCTGTCACCAAAACTAACATCAAAAACTTTAACAATATTCTTATGAGAAAGAACGGCGATAGCCTTTGACTCATTTTTAAATCTACGACGGAATTCCTCATTAGTGAGATACTCATCTTTAAGAATTTTAACAGCAACAATTCTGTCATCAATGTTGTCGTAAGCCTTGTAAACAACTGCCATACCGCCAACACCAACAACATCACGAATCTCGTATCTGCCGTCTAATCTTTTACCAACATAGTTTTCCATACTTACTCTCCTTGAATAGCAGAATCAAGCAACACAACTGTTATGTTATCACGACTGCCACTATCAATAGCGGTTTTAATAAGCACTTCTGCCTTGTTCTCATTATCTGAATTAGCAATTTCAAAAATCACATCATCATCAACTGAACCATTAAGACCATCTGTGCACAAAAGGATTTTATCATCCTCGGAAAAATCTGTTATTTCATAGTCTATATCGACGAAATTCATTATACCGACTGCTCTTGTGATGATATTTCTGTCAGGATGAACCTTTGCCTCTTCCTCGGAAAGCTTACCCGTATCAATCATAACCTGAACAAGAGAGTGGTCTTTTGTCAGTCTTTTAATTGTGTCATTTATAAGATACGCTCTACTGTCACCAACATAGCCAACAACGGCTACACCCTTTAGAAGGATAACAGCAACAATAGTTGTACCCATACCGTGAAGTGAAATATCCTTCTGTGATTCTTCAAATACCGCGGCATTAGCAGTGTTAATAGCGCTCTGCAAAAGATTCTTGGCTGATTTCACAGACAAATCTTGTCTATAACCACGCTTGATAACAGACGACGCCTTTTCAATGCAAATCTGACTTGCAATCTGACCACCGGAAACACCGCCCATACCATCGCAGACCACTGCCCAAGCATCTCCCGATATAAATGATCCAGTACAAAAGGCATCCTGATTGGATTCACGAACAGCTCCAATATCAGTAGCAGCTGAAATTATCACGGTGTTTCACCTCACTTACAACTAATTTTGAGAATTTATGTGCTCTCTGCGCAACTGACCGCAGGAAGCATTTATATCAGAACCAAGGGTTCTTCTGACAGTAACCGCAAGGCCCGATTTTTCAAGAATATTTTTGAACTCGATAATACTGTTATCATCACTTCTGCTGTGCCCCTTTTCAGGAACTTCGTTAGCAGGAATAAGATTTACATGACACAATATCCCTTTAAGTCGTTGACTTAACTCCCTGGCACATTCAGGTGTATCATTGACACCCTTCATCATCGCATACTCGAAGGAAATGCGACGAGACGTCTCATCAGCGTATATCCGACAAGCTTCAAGAAGCTCATCAACGCCCCAGCTTTTATTAACAGGCATAATTGATGACCTGATTTTATCATTTGGTGCATGGAGAGAAACAGACAACGTCAACTGAAGTTTTCTATC
>JAZRFZ010000091.1:0-14936 GCA_045643925.1 Acutalibacteraceae bacterium
TCCCCTGTGTTCAGGCAGGTGCTGTTTATGAAGAGTATCTTCTCGGTACTGCTTTCGCACGTCCTCCTATTGCAAAAAGAATTGCTGAAATCGCAATTGCAGAAGGTGCAGACGCTATCTGCCACGGTTGTACAGGTAAAGGTAACGACCAGGTAAGATTTGAGCTTGCAATCAAAGCTTATGCTCCTGATATGCCCATAATCGCTCCTTGGAGAGAATGGGATATCAAATCTCGTGAAGAAGAAATTGCATATGCAGAAGCACACAATGTTCCTCTCAAAATCAACAGAGAAACAAACTACTCAAAGGATAAGAACATCTGGCACCTTTCACACGAAGGTCTTGACCTTGAAGATCCTATGAACGAGCCCCTTTACAACAAAGAAGGCTTCCTTGAGATGGGTGTTTCTCCCGAGATGGCTCCCGACAAACCCACCTATGTTACAATCCACTTTGAAAAGGGTATTCCCACAGCGGTTGACGGCGTAGAGATGGGCGCAGTTGAGCTCGTTACAAAGCTTAATGAGCTTGGCGGTGCAAACGGTATCGGCCTTCTTGATATCGTTGAAAACAGACTTGTTGGTATGAAATGCCGTGGTGTTTACGAGACTCCCGGTGGTGCAATCCTCTATAAGGCACATGCAGTTCTTGAGACAATCTGCCTTGATAAGGAAACTGCACACTATAAAGCTCTCGTTGCACAGAAGCTTGCAGAGCTTACCTACAATGCACAGTGGTACACACCTCTCACAAAGGCAATCCTTGCATTTGTTGACTCAACACAGGAAACTGTTACAGGTGATGTTAAGCTTAAGCTTTACAAAGGTAATATGATTAACGCAGGTGTTTGCTCACCCTATTCACTTTATGATGCTGATATGGCAACATTTGATGAGGATGAGGTTTACGACCAGAAGGATTCCGCAGGCTTCATTAACCTTTACGGTCTTCCCATTAAGGTTATGGCTAATATGAGAGAAAAAGCAGGTCTCTCTAATCTCGGTGAATAATAATTGACATTTTGCACATTCGGTGCTTTTCTCCGAATGTGCAAAAGTGGTTTTTGAAAGGGTATTTTTGTTATGGATAAAATGTGGGCAGGCAGATTTACAAAGGCTCTTGATAAGGAAGCAGATGACTTTAATTCATCACTTCACTTTGATTGCAAGATGTTCCGTCAGGATATCTGCGGTTCAATAGCACACGCTCAGATGCTTGCAAAACAGGGCATTATCACAGCAGGTGACTGCGAGGAAATAATCGACGGACTTACAGGTATCCTTGCGGATATTGAAAGCGGTAAGCTTACCTTTGACAGTGATGCAGAGGATATTCATATGTTCATTGAAAGTGAACTTACCGCACGTAAGGGTGACGTTGGTAAAAGACTTCACACCGCACGTAGCCGTAATGACCAGGTTGCAGTTGATATCAGGCTTTATCTCCGTGATGAGGCGGAAAAGGTGAATGACCTTATCTATACTCTCATTGAGGCTATCCGTGATAAGGCAGAGGAGAATCAGGATGCGATTCTTCCCGGCTACACACACCTTCAGCGTGCACAACCCATAACATTTGCTCATCACTTACTTGCTTATGCACAGATGTTTATGCGTGATGCCACAAGACTTAAGGACGCTGTTAAGAGGATGAATTATTCTCCCCTTGGTTCCTGTGCACTTTCGGGCACAACCTACAACACAGACCGTTACTTCGAGGCAGAAAAATTAGGCTTCTATGGTATCATGGGTAACAGTATCGACGGTGTTTCCGACAGGGATTTCTGTGTTGAACTGATGTCTGCATTCTCAATTATTATGATGCACCTTTCAAGATTTTCTGAGGAGATTATCCTCTGGAGTTCATGGGAGTTCAAGTTTGTTGAGCTTGATGATTCTTACACAACAGGCTCAAGCATTATGCCCCAGAAGAAGAATCCCGATATGGCAGAGCTTGTAAGAGGTAAAACCGGCAGAGTTTACGGTGACCTTTTTGCACTTCTTACTTCACTTAAGGGTATTCCCCTTGCATACAATAAGGATATGCAGGAGGATAAGGAGGCTATCTTTGACAGTATTGAAACAGTTGAAAAGTGCCTCAGCATCTTTGCTCCTATGATTGCAACAATGACTGTCCTCAAGGACAATATGTATTCTGCCGCACAGAAGGGCTTTATCAATGCAACTGACCTTGCAGACTATCTTGTTAAGAAGGGTATGCCCTTCCGTACAGCGTATAAAATCGTTGGTCAGACAGTCGCAGAGTGCATTGAAAAGGACAAGGTTCTTGAAACACTTACACTTGAAGAATACAAGGCACACAGTGACCTTTTCGAGGAAGATTTGTTCCATGAAATTTCACTTGAAACATGTATTTCTACAAGAATTTCCGCAGGTTCAACAGGTTATGAATCGGTTAAAAAGCAGATTGCGGATGTTACGGAGTTTATAAATGGCAAAGAAAGTATTTATTGACGGTAAGGCCGGAACAACCGGTCTGAGAATATATGAAAGATTAGAAACCTTTGAGGGTATTGAACTCATTACCCTTGATGATGAGAAAAGAAAAGACCCTGCCTGTCGTAAGGCGGCACTCAATGAAGCGGATATTGCTTTTTTGTGCCTTCCCGATGATGCGGCAAGAGAGTCTGTTTCACTTATTGAAAATGACAACACGGTTGTGATTGATACTTCAACCGCACACCGTACACTTGATGATTGGGCTTATGGTTTCCCCGAGCTTTCACCCGCACACCGCGAAAAGCTTCAGAAATCAAAGCGTGTTGCAGTGCCTGGTTGTCACGCAAGCGGATTTATAAGCCTTATTTATCCCTTGGTGGAGGCGGGAGCCCTTGACGGAAGTGAGGAGTTGTCCTGTTTTTCACTTACAGGCTATTCAGGTGGCGGTAAGAAGATGATTGCAGATTACGAGGAGGAGCCGGACGTACTTCTTGGTGCTCCCAGACAGTATGCACTCACTCAGAATCACAAGCATCTTAAGGAAATGGTTAAGATAACAGGCATCAAAAATGCTCCTGTTTTCTGTCCCGTGGTAGGCGACTTCTATTCGGGTATGGAAGTAACCGTTCCTCTGTTTAAAAGTCAGTTGAAGAATGGCTTTGATATTGAAAAAATCAAAGAGCTTTACAAAAACAAATATAACGGACCTTTGGTGGAATTTTGTGAAGATAGTGAGGATGGCTTCCTTTCTGCGGGCATTCTTTCGGGTAAGGATTCAATGATTGTTTCTGCTTATGGTAACGATGACAGAATTATCCTTGTTGCACGTTACGATAACCTTGGTAAGGGTGCAAGCGGTGCGGCAGTTGAGTGCCTTAACATTATTCTCGGCAATGACGATACCACAGGATTAGAGGTTTAATATTATGGAGTTAATTAAGGGCGGTATTTGTGCCGCACAGGGCTTTACCGCAAGCGGTATTCATTGCGGTATAAGAAAGAATAAATCAAAAAGAGATTTGGCACTTATTTTAAGCGAAAACGTAGCAAGTGCTGCTGCGGTTTATACAACCAATCTTGTTAAGGGTGCACCCCTTGTAGTAACAAAAATGCACCTTGCAGACGGCAAGGCACAGGCAGTTATCTGCAATAGCGGTAATGCCAATACCTGCAACGCAAACGGCATTGAAATTGCAGAAAAAATGGCAACCCTTACAGCGGATGCATTAAATATCAACAAGGAAGATGTTGTGGTTGCATCTACGGGTGTTATCGGTCAGCCTCTTGACATCACACCCATTGCTAACGGTATGCCCGAATTGGTAGGTGCACTGGGTGACAACAGTGATGCTGCTGCAGAGGGCATTATGACTACCGATACGGTTATGAAAGAGATTGCGGTTTCTTTTGAAGTTGACGGTGTTACCTGTAAAATCGGTGGTATTGCCAAGGGTTCAGGTATGATTCACCCCAATATGGCAACAATGCTTGTATTCATTACAACAGACTGTGCCATTTCGTCAGAGCTTCTTTCAAAAGCGCTTTCAAATGATATTCAAAATACATTCAATATGGTAAGCGTTGACGGTGATACATCAACAAATGATATGGTATGTGTCCTTGCAAACGGCAAGGCAGGTAACAAGGAAATCACCGCAGAGGGTGAGTCCTTCAACACGTTTATGAAAGCACTTAATACAGTAACAGTACACCTTTGCAGAATGATTGCAGGTGACGGTGAGGGTGCAACAAAGCTCCTTGAGTGTCAGGTTACAGGTGCTGCTGATGAACAGACTGCCAAAACAGTTGCCAAGAGCATTATCTGCTCATCACTTACAAAGGCTGCAATGTTCGGTGCAGATGCAAACTGGGGCAGAGTGCTTTGTGCAATCGGCTACAGCGGTGCAGATGTAGATGTAAATAAAGTTGACGTTTCTTTCATTTCCGCTAAGGGTGAAATACCTGTATGCAAAGACGGCGCAGGCATTGATTTCTCAGAGGAAAAGGCAAAGGAAATACTTTTGGAAAAGGAGATTGTGATTTCCGTTGGTCTTAATTCCGGTAGCGCATCAGCTACTGCATGGGGTTGTGACCTTACATATGAATACGTAAAAATCAACGGCGATTACAGAACTTAATGGTATGTATATAGATAATCATCAGCGTGCAGAGGTTATTACTCAGGCACTTCCTTATATTCAAAAATATCACGATAAAATTATCGTTGTAAAATATGGCGGCAACGCTATGATAAGCGAGGACCTTAAAATGCAGGTTATGGAGGATATTGTTCTTCTGTGGCTTATCGGTGTTAAGCCTGTGCTTGTTCACGGCGGTGGTCCCGAAATTTCCGATATGCTCAAAAAGGTTGGTAAAAAGAGTGAGTTCGTTGAGGGCTTGCGTGTTACCGATAAGGAAACTGCAGAAATCGTGCAGATGGTTCTTGCAGGTAAAATCAACAAACAGCTTGTTAACCTTCTCGGTGAGCACGGCGGTAATGCAATCGGTATTTCAGGTATTGACGGTCACCTTATTGAAGCCGAGGTAAAGGACGAAAGACTCGGCTTTGTTGGTGAGATTACAAATGTCAACGTTCAGCCTATCCTCGACCTTATTGAAAAAGGCTACATTCCCGTTGTTTCAACAGTTGGTTGCGATAATGAGGGTAACGTTTATAACATAAATGCAGACACAGCCGCATCATATATAGCAGGTGCAATGAAGGCAGAGCGTCTTATCACAATGACAGATATTCCCGGTATTCTCAGGGATGTTAATGACCCCGATTCTTTGATTAAGCGTGTTAACATCAAAGAGGCTCGTCAGCTTTTTGCAGACGGCATTGTAACAGGCGGTATGATACCAAAGGTAGAGTGTTGTATCGAGGCGGTTGAGCGCGGTGTAAGACGTGTTACAATTCTTGACGGTCGTGTGCCCCATGCGGTTCTTCTTGAACTGCTTACCGACGAGGGTGCAGGTACAATGGTTAAGGGAGAGTAAGCTATGAGCATTAAAGAGCTTGATAAAAAATATGTAGCAAATACCTATGCTCGTTTCGATATTGAACTTGTGAGCGGTAAGGGCAGTAAGCTTTATGACGACACAGGCAAGGAATATATCGATATGGGTACAGGCATCGGTGTAAGTGTTTTCGGTGTAGGTGACGAAGGATGGGTAAATGCTGTTACAAGTCAGCTTACTACATTACAGCACACATCAAACCTTTATTACACTTCACCTTGTGCAAAATTAGCACAGCTTCTCTGTGAAAAAACAGGTGCCGAAAAGGTTTTCTTCTCAAACTCAGGTGCCGAGGCAAACGAGTGTGCAATAAAAGCCGCTCGTAAATATGCCGCAGAGAAAAAGGGCGCAGAGTATTTCAATATAATCACACTCAATAACAGCTTCCACGGCAGAACAATCACAACACTTGCCGCAACAGGACAGGATAGCTTCCATAAAGATTTCCTTCCCCTTACACAGGGCTTCCTTTATGCAGATGCAGGTGACCTTGATGGTATCAAGAACCTTGTAGCAGAAAACAAGGTTGCCGCAGTTATGATTGAAACTGTTCAGGGCGAGGGTGGAGTTGTTCCCCTTGATGCTGATTTTGTTAAGAACCTTCAAAAATTCTGCAAGGATAATGATATCCTTCTCATCGTTGACGAGGTTCAGACAGGTAACGGCAGAACAGGTGCTCTTTACGGCTATATGAAGTTCGGTATCACACCTGATATCGTGTCAACCGCAAAGGGTCTTGGCGGTGGTTTGCCTATTGGCGCTACAATGTTCTTTGGAAAAACTGCCACAGTTTACACACCCGGCAGTCACGGTTCAACCTTTGGCGGTAACCCTGTTGCCGCGGCAGGTGCAGTGAATATCATTGAACGTCTTGATGATGCTTTCCTCAGTGAGGTCAACAAGAAGCACGACTACATTGTAGAAACACTTTCTGCTTGTGAGGGTGTCAAAGGCATTACAGGTCTTGGTCTTATGCTTGGCATTGAAACAGTCAAGGATGTGAACGAGGTTCTGAAATATTGTCAGGAAAACGGGGTTTTACCCATTAAAGCAAAAAATAAACTCAGACTTCTTCCGCCGCTTAACATTTCCTTTGAGGATTTGGAAAAGGCAGTTGAGGTTATCAAAAATGCTTGTATTTGAGGTGCAGATATGAATCTTAAAGGTAGAGATTATTTAAAATTACTTGATTTTACAAGTGAGGAGATTGATTACCTTATCAATCTTGCTGCAGATTTAAAAAAGAAAAAGAAAAGCGGTATTCCTCACGATACACTCAAGGGCAAAAACATTGCTCTTATATTTGAAAAGACAAGCACACGTACACGCTGCAGCTTTGAGGTTGCCGCAAGGGATTTGGGAATGGGTGTAACCTACCTCGACCCAACCGCATCACAGATTGGCAGAAAAGAGAGTATTGCAGACACTGCACGAGTGCTCAGCTCAATGTACGACGGCATTGAGTACCGTGGTCACGGTCAGGAAATTGTTGAAGAGCTTGCAAAATATTCAAGCGTACCTGTTTGGAACGGTCTTACAAATGAATTCCACCCCACCCAGATTCTCGCAGACTTCCTCACTATAAAGGAACGCTTCGGTTACCTTAAGGGTATCAACTTCGTTTATATGGGTGATGCAAGATATAATATGGGTAACTCACTTATGGTAGGTTGTGCAAAGATGGGTCTTAACTTTACCGCTTGTGCACCCAAAAAGTATTTCCCTGATTCTGCACTTGTTGATGAGTGTAAAAAGATTGCTGCCGAAACAGGCGCAAAGCTTTCATTCATTGAAGACCCCGTAGAGGCAACAAAAAATGCCGATGTAATTTACACCGACATCTGGGTTTCTATGGGTGAGCCCGAATTGGTATGGGCAGAGCGTATCAACGATTTGTCTGATTATCAGGTTAATGAAAAGCTTATGGCGAATGCAGGAGATAAGGCAATATTTATGCACTGTCTTCCTTCATACCACGACAAAAAGACAGAAATCGGCAAACGTATGTGTGAAAAGTTCAACCGCGATGCAATGGAGGTTACAGACGGAGTGTTCGAGAGTGAACAGTCAGTTGTCTTCCAGGAGGCGGAGAACAGAATGCACACAATCAAAGCAGTTATGTATGCAACTCTTTGATTAAATCTTTTGGCTCAATGATTTTTATTGAAGCATAGTTTTTATAGAAATCATTTATAGTATCACAAAATTCAGTTGATGCACCGTAGTTTACAAGAACTATGGTGCATTTCTTTTTTATACCGCAAAAGTCGGCTAATGAATACACACAGTAAACACGGTCAAAAATCTCACGGTTATCATCAAGTAGGGGAAGTGTTATTGTGATTTTATCTGTCCGCCAGGCAGTGATGCGGAATGACATAAACCACAGAGTAAAAATGAGTCCCAACAGGGCAAATATGAAAGTGACAATTTCAGTTATCATAAAAAAACCTCCTGCATTATAATATGCAGAAGGTGTGATTTGGGTAAAATAAAAGGCTGTCGGAAAATCCGACAGCCGAAATGTTTGTTTAATTAAACAAGCTTGAACTCAGCAACAGTCTCTGAGAACTCGTCAACTGAAAGGTATTTGCCGTTTACGAAGTCTCTTGCATAGAAGATAACTTCATCGGGAGTAACCTCAACATAAAGTCCTGTGCCGGGGTTGTTGTATGTGCCGTCCTTGTTGTTGATACCGATTGAAGGAACGTTGATACCCTGAACATTGTTTGCTTCATTGATTGCCTGGTATGTGTTCACACCAAAACCTGTGTGAAGGTGGCCTGTGATGAAGAAAACGTTCTTGTACTTAGCAAGGATGTCATAAACATCGTTTGAGTGTTCACCGATTGAACCTGTGAAATCGTAGTCATCCTTACGCTCATACTCGGGAAGTCTGCCGGGCTCACCGGGCATATTTGCGCTACCCCAAGTGTTGGGAAGACCGTGACCCTCTGCAAGAGGATAGTGGCAAATAACGAAAACGGGTTTGCCGTCTGCATTCGCAGCCTTAAGCTCAAGGTTGAGCCACTGAAGCTGTTCGTCGCTGATGAATGCCTCTTCAAACTCTGATTTGTCAGAAGCCATAACGATGAACTTATAACCGTTAACCTCATATGTGTAGCGAAGAGCATCAACCGCATTCTGCTCAAGATTAAGAGAATTTGTGAAGTTTACAAAGCGTGTTGAAGATTGTTCATACTCGCGAAGTCGGATATCGTGGTTACCTGCAGCCATAATGAAGTTTGCTGCATTGATGCCCTTAATGTCCTCGTAAACTCTGTCGAACTCATCCTGGAAGCCGTTTTCTACAACGTCACCTGCGATGATGAATGCATCGAGGGTAGTTTCTGAATTTGTAAGGTCCTCAGCAGTTGAGATAAGGTTTGTCTCACGTGAGGGGTTGTAGTTACATACCTGAGGGTCACCTGTAACAACAAAGTTGATAACTGTGTCGTTTTCAATCTGCTTGATTACGTCATCTGTCGCAGGTGTTGTGATAGCACCGAAGGACATAAGCAATGACATAAGCATTGAAATCAACTGAAATATAGCGTCACTGAAATGTGCCATGAAAAATACATCCTTTTCCATAATATTTTTCCTAATTATATCACTAAAGGTAATTTTCGTCAATGATATTTTTGAAGAACTATTTTTTTATTGAAAAGAAACAATATATATGTTATCATATTTTAAATGATTTTTTTAATAATTTCTACGGAGGATTTTGTAGTATGCAAAGATTATATACACGTTGGGGTAGAGAATTAGATAAGAATTTACCTCTCAATGATTATCCCAGACCTCAACTCAGACGTAACAGCTTCATAAACCTTAACGGTGAGTGGAACTATGCTATTTATGATGAATACAAGAAATTTGCGGGTTATCAGGGTAAAATTACGGTTCCCTTCAGCCCGGAGTGTATTCTCAGTGGCGTTGAAAAGATGGTTGAGCCCACCGATGTGCTCTATTATCAGAAGATATTTGATTTCAAGCGCACAAATCATCGCGTTCTTCTTCACTTCGGTGCAGTTGACTATGAGTGCACCGTTACACTTAATAACAGCGTTGTAGGTGAGCACAAGGGTGGCTATCTTCCCTTTACCTTTGATGTTACACCTTACATTCTTGACGGTGAAAATGACCTTCGTCTTGAGGTCAAGGACCCTACTGATACAAGCTATCATGCCCGTGGTAAGCAGACCTTTAAGCGTGGCGGTATCTGGTACACACCTCAGTCAGGTATCTGGCAGACAGTATGGCTTGAGGAGGTTTGTGAGGGATATATTGAGTCAATCAAGCTCACACCCGATATTGATGCAGACGAACTCCGTGTTGAAATAAACTATAACGGCAAATCCACCGATGAAATGGCAGCAATCGCACTTGATAATGGTGAGGTTATGGCAGGTATCAAGCTTGTTGACGGTAAAGGCGTTATTAAGCTTACCGACTATGAGTGCTGGAGCCCTGAAAATCCCAAGCTCTATGACCTTAAGATTGTTGCAGGTAACGACCAGATTGAAAGTTATTTCGGTATGCGTAAATTCAGCGTTGGTGAGGATAGCGAGGGTACACCCCGTCTTATGCTCAACAACAAGCCCTATTTCTTTAACGGTCTTCTTGACCAGGGCTATTGGAGTGACGGTATGTACACCGCACCCCACGACGATGCCCTTATTTATGATATTCAGACAATGAAGGATTTAGGCTTCAACACTCTCAGAAAGCACATCAAGATTGAGCCTCTTCGTTGGTACTACCATTGCGACAGACTCGGTATGATTTGTTGGCAGGATATGATTAACGGTGGCGGAAAGTATAACTTTGTTGCTATCGGTTCTGCTCCTGCGCTTGCTATGGTTTTCAACAACAAGCACGTAGGTAAGGTGTCAGACGGCGAGAATCACTACGGCTACTTTGCACGTAAGGATGCAGAGGGCAGAGATGAATTTTACAGAGAGTCCGAGGAGATGATTAACCTTCTCTATAACGTACCCTCACTTGCATTATGGACTCCTATGAACGAGGGTTGGGGTCAGTTTGACAGTGAAAAGGCTTATGAGTTCTATAAAGAAAAAGACCCCACAAGACTTGTTGACCACGCAAGCGGTTGGGTTGACCACGGCTCAGGTGACGTAAACAGCTTCCACATTTACTTCACCCCCTTTATGTTTCCCAAATACAGCAAGGATGATAAGCGCCCCATTGCTCTTACAGAGTTCGGCGGTTATTCAATGCAGTTGAAGGAGCATTCATTCAATACAGAAAAGTTCTTCGGCTACCGTAAGTATTACACACAGGAGAAATTCGACGATGCTATCGCAAATCTCTATGAAAACAGAATTTACAACTGTATGAAAAATAAAGGCTTGTCAGCCATTATTTACACAGAGGTAAGTGACGTTGAGGATGAGTGTAACGGACTTCTTACCTATGACCGCGAGGTTGTGAAAATCACACCCGAGGTTATGAAGAGAGCTAACGAAAAACTTAAATATTGATTATAGGGTGATGTTATGGGTATTTTAAAAACAGGCAAATATCCTCAGCGTGTAACAGAGCGCTACCCAATTGATGGTACAGTTCACTCTGTTGCTGTAGGTGAAAATGAAATTTACCTTTGTACAAGCGAGGGTCTTGTAAAGCTCACAGGTGATAAAATCAATACACTTTCAAGTGACTTGATTTTTACAACTGTTCACATCTGTAAGGACGGCAGAGTTTTGGCAGGTTGCGGCAACAAGGTTTACGTTATCGGTGACAAGGGTGCAGAGCTACTCGGTGAATTTGATGTTGACGTAACCGATATTAAAGATAACAACCAACTTTATGTGCTTACTCAAAGTGCGCTTTACGTGGAGCGTGACGAGGGCTTTTACCGTCTGTCAAAATGTGAGCAGGAGGCAGAGTGCCTTGCACTTTTTGGTGAAAGAGTTTGTGTATCAAACAGTCGTTGCCTACAGCGTATGGAGGGCAAGCGCAGAACGTGGCGTTGCATTTTCCCGTATCATTCAACAATGCCCGAGATTGAAATCAACGCCATTGCCTTTGATAAAATCGGTAATCTTCTTGTTGGCGCAAAAGAGGGCTTGTATATTTACGATTACAAAAGTGGCTGGTATTCACACAAGGAAATTTCCGCATTGCCTGAGGAAAGCGTTTATTCAATAGATGTTGCCGAGGACGGCAGTATCCTTGTGGGAACAGATGCAGGCGCGGTGCTTATTAAAAACGGACTTCGCAAGTACCTTCCCGCTACAAGATATGCCTTTAATTCTAACGTTACTGCAGTTGCATTCAGCGGCAACGATATTTACACGGTTTCCGACGGCGGTATTGTAAAAATCAGCGAAAAAGAAATGACCCTTTACGATAAGGCAGTGCATCTTTTTGAAATTACTGAAAAATATTTTCCTCGAAAAGATGGATTTATTACAGGTGTTTCAGGTGAGTTGAAAGAAGGTAGCTTTTCAAATATCAGCGATAACGACGGTTTGTGGACTCAGATGTACCTTGCAGCACTTTGCCTTTGGTATGACAAAACAAAGGATGAGAAAATCCTTAAAGCCGCGCGCCGATACAAGGATGCAATGCTTGTGCTTACCCGTGCACCGGAGCTTAAGGGCTTTACCGCACGTGCGGTGAGATACCCCGATGAAGCAACCTGGGGTCAGGGCATTGATACACAGGAAATCGGCAACGAGTGGCACCGCTCAAGTGACGGCACCTACGAGTGGCTTGGTGAAACCTCAAGTGACGAAATGACAGGTCATTACTTAGGTTTTTCACTTTACTATGACCTTTGTGCCGATGAGGCTGAAAAGGCAGAAATCCGCAAGGCGGTTTGCGATATTACGGACCATGTAATGGAGCACGACGGATATCTTTTTGATATTGACGGCAAGCCCACCACCTGGGCATGTTGGAATGAGGATGCACTTAATAACGACAGTATGTGGACTTGGGAAAAGGGTGTGAATTCACTTCAGTATCTTGGCTTCCTCAGAATCAGCTACCATATGTCAGGTGATGAGAAGTATATGGATAAGTATAACGAGCTTATTCGTGACCACCATTTCCTTATAAATGCTGCATATCACAAAAAGGCAGATGGACACACCTGCCATATTGACGATAACCTTGCAATGTGCAATACACTTGCATATTTAAGGCTTGAAAATGACCCTGCAATAAGACAGTATATATTATTGGGCCTTGCATCACATTACGATTATGAAAAAATCGAGGGCAACCCCTATTTTGCCTTTATTTACAAGGGCTTTACAGGCGCTCCCTGCGACGTTGACACAATGGTGAAGCATCTTCAGGACCAGCCTCTCGATTTGAAAAATTTCCCGATGTACAACAGTATGCGCCGCGGCCTTGAATATGACGATGAGCCTGTTTATTGGGGTGAAAAGCCTCGTATAAAAACACCGCTTGCGTGGGATGAAAGACCCTATTCAAAGCTTGGTCTCCGTGCCTTCAACGTTGACGGCGGCAGAGGCGGTCACGATAGCGGGCTTACATATTTGTTCTTGTATTGGTTGGGCAGACATTTTGATATTATTGAATAATTACATTAAAAATTCCGTAAGGTGTAGTGCCTTACGGAATTTTATTTTATTCTATCGAATATACTTAAAAAGACAAGGGGGGGTAGCAATATGCAATATATTTTAGGTATGTCACCATTAACAATAACATCGTTGCTACTTACCCTGGGTGTGATTTTTGTGAATGGCTTGACCGATGCGCCAAATGCTATTGCAACCTGTGTTACAACACGATGTATGGCCGTGGGTAGGGCGATTTTTATGTCGGCAGTTTTTAATTTCCTCGGTGTACTGGTTTCGGGCAAGGCGGGGGCTTCCGTTACGGAAACTGTGATGAATATGGTGGATTTCGGTACAGATGAAAGGATAAGCATAATTGCCTTGTCTGCATCCATGTTTGCCATTGTTCTGTGGGCTGTACTTGCCTGGTATTTCGGAATTCCTACAAGTGAAAGCCACGCCCTTATTGCAGGGCTTACAGGTAGTGCCATTTGTGTTAACGGAAGTCTTGATGGGGTGAATATAGGGGAGTGGATGAAAACCATATACGGTCTGTTTATTTCCTGCTTTGGTGGGTTTATCTGTGGATACATTATCTGCCGAATAATACTTGTGCTTTTCCGTAATGTGAAACGTCAAAAAACTGAAGTTGTTTTTAAGTACGGGCAGATTTTTGCATCTGTTCTGATGAGCTTTATGCACGGCGCACAGGACGGACAAAAATTTATGGCGGTACTTATGATGTGCGCGGGATTAAATGGGAACGAGGGGCAAAAAATACCACCCGTTGTAATACTCCTTTGCTCACTTGTTATGGCAATGGGTACTATGTCGGGCGGTAAAAAAATTATTAAATCTGTGGGAATGGATATGGTGAAGCTACAAAGGTATCAAGGCTTTGGTGCAGACCTTTCGGGTGCGTTGTCATTGTTTGTCAGCACAGGCCTTGGTCTGCCGGTTTCAACCACCCACGCCAAAACAACGGCAATGATGGGTTGCGCCTGTGTGAATGGTGTAAGGGGAGTGAACCCGATTGTTATAAAGGATATGGCGCTTGCCTGGATTTTCACCTTTCCAGGCTGTGGAGTGTTGGGGTTTATAATGACGAAGATGTTTATGAGTATTTTTAATTAGGAATGAGGAAATAAGGGTCTGCGACGCATTATATAAGCTGTTAGCAAATAGCAGATAGCGATTAGCTAAAAGCGATGCGATAGCCCATACCGTCCTGCTTGCAGGAAGGGGGACCACCTTGTCATAACTTTATTTGTCAATAAGGTAGTAAGCGTGGTATTACTTCAATAAACGATATACTTCTATCGGAGTGGTGGAAGGTCCCTCAGACTTTATGCTTAGATTCAGTGGGTTTACTCAAAAACAACTCTTAGGGACCTCCCACCATTCCGCCCAAACTAAAAGAAAAAGGTGAGTATATTCACCCGAATATACTCACTCAAAATAACTATTAAATTCAGGAATGGTCCCCCCTCCTCCAAAGCAGGAGGGCATAGTGTCGTTTTACTTCAACTCAACGCCAACATTATAATCAACGCGTAGCGTTCCGAAATTTATCATTTAACATTTTAAATTTAAAATTACAATCCGCGCTTGCGCCCTTTAATTTTGCATTCTGCATTCTGCATTTTGCATTATCCTTCTGTTATCTCATAAACCACAACTGCATGTGGTGCAAGGGTTGTGTTGAATGTGAGTGTGCCGTTTGTAACGGACAGCTCACTCTCTGTAGGTACAAGCTTTGAGCATTCTGTATATTTGGGGTAAAGCTCTTTCATGTAAAGCTCTCGTGAAGCGTCATCCTTAAGTGTAGTGGGGTTCTCAATTGAGGGGTCGTCAGGTGACCATGCGAACTTATCAACTGTGATGTTGTAGG
>JAZRFZ010000092.1:0-1671 GCA_045643925.1 Acutalibacteraceae bacterium
AAAAAATATTCAAGAATTAAAACAATTATCATAACTCTTCTGCTTTTTCTCCATTTTCTTCCAGCTTACGAAGCCATATAAATCGTTTACAAGAAAGACCACAAAGCATACAACAACAGAAATATACGACAAGTCCTTTAATGATGCGAGCACCCACAAAACGATTAGCACAACGTCATTAAAGGCATACGCCAAGGGGAAATACGGTGTGCGCTTATAGGTCAGGAAGGCTGCCGCAAAGCTTGTTGCAACAGACAATATACTCGGAACAATATTAGCAGTATTGAATTTCACTAATACAACACCAAGAACAATAGTAACAATAACTGTTGATGCAAGCATCTGTAAAATAATTTTCTTACTCAAACCGCTTATGGTAACCTGTGATTTGTTGCCCCTGTACGGATTTCTGAGCCAACTGACCAAGGAGAAAACAGCCATAGGCAAGGTCATAGCAAGGTAGGTAATCATTTCACCAAAATAAGAAAATGTGTATGAAATATAACCGTAAATTATTGAAAATATAATCATAAGAACGTTGCCGAACGGATTACCTTTAGCAAAGAAAATCAATGAAGTAACACCAACAAGCGAGGCAACCAACGAAATATATCCATCTTCACTGAAAAGCACAAAGGAAAGGATTATAAAAGCAACTGAAAAAAGCCACAAAAATTTTTCGAACTTACTGAAATAATTTAAAAGCTTCAATTTAACCTCCTAAAAGCAAAGCATCCGTCAACACATCTTCTAAGACCTAACGATGTGTAAACGAATGCTATAGCATTCACTACCCGGTGGCAGTAAAAAAATGTTTTATAAAATTGATTTATCTATTTTTCTATCCTTGAAATAATACTCTCTATCGTGGTCATTTATAGGTCGTAACACCTTACAAGGATTACCCACTGCAACCACATTTGCGGGAATATCCTTTGTAACGACGCTACCTGCACCGATAACAGAATTATCACCGATAGTCACCCCCGGCATAACAAGAACACCTGCACCAAGCCAACAGTTTTTGCCGATGTGAACGGGTATATTGAACTGATAAGCCTTTTCACGTAACTCGGGCAAAATCGGGTGACCTGCAGTAGCAATAACCACATTAGGGCCAAGCATTGTGTTATCACCAACGTAAATATGTGTATCATCAACCATTGTCAGGTTGAAATTTGCATACACGTTATTACCAAAGTGACAATGCTTACCGCCCCAGTTAGCGTGTAAGGGTGGCTCAATGTAGCAGTTCTCCCCTATTTCGGCAAACATACATTTGAGCATTGCTGCACGCTTGGCGCCCTCTGAGGGACGTGTCATATTGTAGTCATACTGCTTTTCAAGGCACTCAGCCTGAGCTGTCATTATTTCATCGGACGAGGGATAATATATATCCCCACTATGTAATTCGTCAAAAGGATTCATAGCAATACCTTATTTGTTCATTAAATCGTTCGCTTTAATGTAATCAACAACCTCGTCAACAGTTGTGAAAGCAAGTGCAACAACTGTATCAGCACCGCCGTAGTAAATGGCGATTTTACCGCTATCAGCATCAGCAAGTGCAGCGCAAGGGAACACAACGTTTGGAACGTCACCAACAAGCTCATAATCCTTATGAGGAGCAAGTAAGAAACGGTCTGCTCTGTGCTTAACAATCCAAGGCTG
>JAZRFZ010000093.1:0-9003 GCA_045643925.1 Acutalibacteraceae bacterium
CGAACAACTGCAGGAACGATAGGCTGACCGCCACCGTTTACACAACCGCCGGGACAAGCCATAATCTCGATGAAGTCATAGCTCTTCTCGCCTGACTTAACCATTTCAAGAACCTTCTTAGCGTTTGCAAGGCCTGAAGCAACAGCAACGTTAACAGTAACACCGTTAAGGTCATAAGATGCTTCCTTAACACCCTCAACACCACGAACTGCCTTGAATGTAGCCATATCTGTAAGCTCGTTACCTGTAACAACCTCGTAAGCTGTACGGAGAGCAGCCTCCATAACACCGCCTGTTGCACCGAAGATTGTACCTGCACCTGAACCAAGTCCAAAGGGAGCGTCGAATTCCATATCAGGAATGTTATTGAAGTTGATACCTGCTTTTTTAATCATTCTTGCAAGCTCTCTTACTGTGATTGAAGCATCAATATCAGCAAGACCCTTAACTGCAGAATGGTCAACTCTTTCAGCCTCGAACTTCTTAGCTGTACAAGGCATAACAGATACAACGAAGATATCCTTGGGATCAATGCCCATCTTCTCAGCATAGAATGTCTTAGCAACTGAGCCGAACATACCCTGAGGAGACTTACATGATGAAAGGTTGTTGATGAATTCGGGATAGTAGTGCTCACAGTACTTAATCCAACCGGGTGAGCATGATGTAATAAGGGGAAGATTTTCCTTCTTATTGAATCTGTCAAGGAACTCTGTTGCTTCTTCCATAATAGTAAGGTCAGCAGCAAAGTTTGTATCGAATACACGGTCAAAGCCGAGCATCTTAAGAGATGCAACCATCTTACCTGTTACAACTGTACCCATTTCGTAGCCGAACTCTTCACCGAGACCTACACGAACTGCGGGAGCAGTCTGAACGATAACATGCTTAGCGGGATCATTGATAGCATCAAGAACCTTCTTTGTATCATCTCTTTCAGAAAGAGCGCCTGTGGGACAAGCTGTGATACACTGACCACAAGATACACAAGCAACATCACCGAGCTTGTACTCAAATGCAGAACCGATGTGTGTATCGAAACCACGATCGTTAGCACCGATAACTGCAATATCCTGAACCTTTTCGCAAACTGCTGAGCAACGACGGCAAAGGATACATTTCTCGTTATCACGGTACATATGAGTTGCACTGTCATCGATAGCGTAAGAAATCATCTCACCTGCAAAAGCATTTTCATCTTCGATGCCGTAATCTGCACAAAGCTTCTGCAATTCGCAGTTACCACTTCTTACACAAGAAAGGCATTCTTTTTTATGAGTTGAAAGGATGAGTTCAAGAGTTGTCTTTCTTGCCTCAATTACCTTGGGGGTATTTGTGAAGATTTCCATACCCTCATTTACGGGGAATACGCAAGCAGCTACAAGACCACGAGCGCCCTTAACCTCTACAACACAAATACGGCAAGCACCGATAGCGTTGATTTCCTTGAGGTAGCAGAGTGTAGGAATTTCGATACCTACTGAATGAGCGGCTTCAAGAATAGTAGAACCGGCAGGAACCTGATAATCAAAGCCGTTAATTTTAATATTTACCATCATTAGTTCCTCCTTATTTAATTACTGCCTTAAACTTACAGTTACCAACACAAACGCCACACTTAACGCACTTGTCAGTATCGATAGTGAATGAAGCAAGCTTGTGGCCGGGAGCGATGTAGTCAGTTCTTGTAATTGCATCAACAGGACAGTTCTTAGCACAGATACCGCAACCGATACATTTTTCCTTATCAATGGAGAATGTAACAAGATCCTTACATACGCCTGCGGGACACTTCTTATCTGCTACGTGAGCAATATACTCATCCTTAAAGCGCTCGTATGTGGAAAGAACGGGGTTGGGAGCTGTCTGACCAAGACCGCAGAGAGAGTTCTCCTTGATGTATTGGCTGAGCTTAACCATTCTGTCAAGGTCTTCCATTGTACCTTTACCGCTTGTAATCTTTTCAAGGATTTCAAGAAGTCTTCTGGTACCAACACGGCAGGGAGTACACTTACCGCAGGACTCGTCAACAGTAAACTTAAGGAAGAACTTAGCAATATCAACCATACAGTCGTCTTCGTCCATAACGATAAGACCGCCTGAACCCATCATTGCACCTTTAGCAACGAGGTTGTCATAGTCGATTTCAATATCAAGAAGGCTTGCAGGGAGACATCCACCTGAGGGACCACCTGTCTGAGCAGCCTTGAACTTCTTACCATTGGGAATACCGCCACCGATATCCTCAACGATTTCACGGAGAGTTGTACCCATGGGAACCTCAACAAGACCTGTGTTGTTGATTTTACCACCGAGGGCAAATACCTTTGTACCCTTGCTGGTTTCTGTACCCATTGTGTTGAAGAACTCAGCACCGTGGAGAATAATCTGAGGAATGTTAGCGAATGTTTCAACGTTGTTTTCTGTGGTGGGTTTGCCGAAAAGACCCTTAACTGCCGGATAGGGAGGACGGGGACGGGGCTCACCACGGTTACCTTCGATTGATGTCATAAGAGCTGTCTCTTCACCACAAACGAATGCACCTGCACCAAGACGGATAAAGAGGTCAAAATCAAAGCCTGAACCGAAGATATTTTTACCAAGAAGGCCGTATGCACGAGCATCATCAATAGCCTTCTGCAAACGCTCAACAGCGATGGGGTACTCTGCACGAACATAAACGTAACCTTCAGTTGCGCCTGTTGCATAACCGCAAAGTGCCATAGCTTCAACGATACAGTGGGGGTCACCTTCAAGAACTGAACGGTCCATGAATGCGCCGGGGTCACCTTCGTCAGCGTTACATACAACATACTTCTGGTCTGCCTGGTTAGCAGCTGTGAAGCTCCACTTTCTACCGGTGGGGAATCCGCCGCCGCCACGACCACGAAGGCCTGAATCAATAACTGTCTGGATAACATCCTGAGGAGTCATTTCTGTAAGAGCCTTTGCGAGGGCTGCATAACCGTCATATGCAATATATTCTTCGATATTTTCGGGGTCGATAACACCACAGTTACGAAGTGCAACACGGTGCTGTTTTTTATAGAAGTTAGTCTCGTTAAGAGGCTTAACATTATCTGCTTCAACTGTCTCTTTGTAAAGAAGTCTCTTTACAATACGACCTTTGAGAAGATGTTCTTCAACGATTTCAGGGATATCATCAACACTAACCTCGCTGTAGAAACAACCTTCGGGGTAAACAATCATAATGGGACCGAGAGCACAAAGACCAAAGCAACCTGTTCTTACGACTTTGATTTCCTCTTCAAGACCTTTTTCCTGAATATTGGCATTGAGAGCGTCGATAATCTCGTTGCTGTGGCTGGAGGTACAACCGGTACCGCCGCAGACAAGTACATGAGAACGATACATTTATTTTTCCTCCTTATTCGGTAACAGCGCCAACAGTATATTCTGTAACAACCGTGCCATTAACAAGGTGGTCCGTTACAACCTTAACTGCTTTGTCTGCTGTCATCTGTACATAAGTTACCTTTTCCTTACCGGGTTCATAAACCTCGATAATGGGCTCATACTGGCACATACCGATGCAACCTGTCTGAGCGATAGCAACATTCTTAATATTTCTTTTCTCAATCTCTTCTGTGAGAGCCTTGAGAACGGGACGTGCACCTGCTGCGATACCGCAGGTAGCCATACCAACCACTACTCTGATACCGTCGTTACCTTCAGCGTCACGTGCGGCAATCTGAGCCTGTGCTTTTTCTTTTATAGCAAGTAACTCTTCAAGTGATTTCATATTATTTAGTCCTTTCGTTAATTCTTAAATAATTCGTCTGTCTGTTCCTTCAGGTGACCTTCAATCCACATAATCACCGATGGCTCCGAAAGGGGCACACCGTCAAGAATCTGTTTGATTTCCTGTGATGAAAAAGTGAACTCACGGTCATCGACTGAACGGATATAGATGAAATCTTTGTCCTCATTCATGGAAACTATCGTTGAGATAGTAGCCTCCATATCACCCACGGGAGTGAAGTCAATGCTATCGGTTTTAAAGAGTGCTTCCACTCTTGTACCGACGCCGACCTGTGATTCAATAGTGAATCTGCCACCCGTCTGTTCAGCCGCCATTTTGAAAAGCGGAATACCCATACCCACCTTGCGAGTTGTCCGTGTGGTGAAGAAGGGGTCCTGAACGTTTCTGACCTGCTCATCGGTCATACCCTTGCCGTTATCATAGATGCCGATTAAAAGCTCTTTTTTAACGGTATCCTCTCTGATAACAATCTCGGTAAGGGATGCCCCTGCAGCAATAGAATTCTGGGCAATGTCGAGAACATTAAGTGATAATTCGCGCATAACGCTTAGTTCATATATTTTGCGAGAATACCAGGAACATCGTCTGCTGTAATCTTACCGTAAACCTCACCGTTAACAGTAAGAACGGGAGCAAGACCGCAAGCACCTATACAACGACACTCTTCAAGTGAGAATTTGCCGTCTGCGGTACACTCACCGGGCTCAATACCGAGAATCTCAACAATTTTGTCTGTGAGCTGCTGTGCACCCTTAACGTAGCATGCAGTACCAAGACAAACAGAGATGTCGTACTCACCCTTAGGTGAAAGTGAGAACTGTGCATAGAAGGTAGCAACACCATAAACCTTCTCAAGTGGTACGTCCATTCCCTCAGCAATCATAACCTGTACTTCGCGGGGAAGATAGCCGTAAATACCCTGTGCTTCCTGCATAACGTGCATAAGCTGACTCTTGTCGCCACTGCATTTTGCAATAACTTCATCAAGCTTTGCCTTCTGCTCAGGAGTGCCGTTGAAGGGTATTGTGCTTATTTTCTTTACCATTCAGATTTCCTCCATTCGAATAAACCTTTACAAATATAAAGGCATTTTGTTCTGGCAGATTTTACTGCCGTAGTAATACATATTAAATGTATAACACATACGTTTGAATTATATCACACAAGAAGGATTATTGTCTATACCAAAAAACGACTTTTTTCGTTTTTTTGACATATTTTTAACATTTTTATATATTGCACAAATCAAAGAGGTTATTTTCTATACAAAATAAATACCCCTTCCCCCAAAACGGCTTTTAAAAAAGGCTTTTCTGTGCTAAACTTATTAAGGTATATAATATTTGATTTATAGGAGGACCTATATGAAAATCAGTGAAATAAAAAACATTCTCAACGCAGAGCTTATCTGTGGTGAAGAGTTTATTGACAACGAAGTTTTTACTGCTTGCGGTAGTGATATGATGAGTGACGTACTCGCCTATGTAAAAGAGCAGGCAGTTCTCCTTTCCGGTCTTGTAAATCCTCAGGTTGTTCGTACCGCTGAGATGATGGATATGAAGTGCATCGTGTTTGTTCGCGGTAAAACGCCCGACCCCGATATGATTGACCTTGCCATAGAGCGCGACATCGTCCTTCTTGGCACAAAGCTCGAAATGTTTACCGCTTGCGGACTCCTTTATAAAAACGGTCTCAAGGGAGGCAGCGGAATCTGATGGAACCAATTTCATTACACTATGATGTCAGCGGAACTGACTTCACCTGTGCCGGTGAGGCATCAGGTAAAATAAAAAAGACCCTTAAGGAATTAGGTTTTCCTGCATCATTGACACGAAACGTTGCCATTGCCGTTTACGAGGGTGAAATCAATATGGTTATCCATGGCGGCGGTGGTGTTATCGACGTTGTTATAACTCCCGAATGTATTTCCATTGAACTTGCCGACCAGGGCCCGGGTATTCCTGACGTTGCACTCGCTATGCAGGAAGGTTATTCAACTGCACCCGACAACGTTCGTCAGTTGGGCTTCGGTGCAGGTATGGGTCTGCCCAACATCAAGAAATACACCGACGAAATGATTATTGAAACTGAGGTCGGAAAAGGAACAACAATCAAACTTAAGGTTTTCGCAAAATAACTGCGAAAGGAGTATTTTATGGAACAGTATTTCCATTCAGTACGCCTTGATAAGGACAAATGCCGCGGTTGTACAAACTGTATCAAGCGTTGTCCCACTCAGGCAATCCGTGTACGTGAAGGAAGAGCCCATATTATTGACGAGCGTTGCATTGACTGTGGCGAATGCATCAGAGTCTGTCCTCATCATGCAAAATATGCGGCACGAGATTCACTTGAACAGATAAATAAATTTAAATATAAAATTGCGCTCCCCGCCCCTGCCCTTTACGGACAGTTCAATAATTTGGATGATATAAATATCATTCTCAACGCCTTACCCCAGATTGGGTTTGATGCAGTTTTTGAGGTATCAAAGGCTGCAGAGCTTGTTTCCGAAGCAACAAGACTTTACATAGAAACACAACCTCATGTAAAGCCCATTATTTCCTCAGCTTGTCCTGCTGTTGTGCGCCTTATCAGAGTCTGCTTTCCTGAGCTTATTGACAATATCTGCCTTGTAAATGCACCTGTCGAAGAAGCTGGCAGACTTGCAAGAAACAAGGCTATACAGAAAACAGGTCTCCCCCCTGAAGAAATAGGTGTGTTTTTCATTTCACCCTGCCCCGCTAAAATGACATCCTTCAAACAGCCTATCGGTGTTGAAAAATCAAATATTGACGGTGCAATCGCCATTAACGATATTTACCCCGTTTTGCTTAAAGCTATGGAGAAGCTCGAAACAACCGATGAACTCAAAGCTATGCACGAGTCAGGTGTTATAGGAATCAGTTGGGCAACAAGCGGTGGTGAGGTTTCCGGTACACTCAATGACAATACCCTTGCAGCGGACGGCATCGAAAATTGTATGAAAATTCTTGAAGAGGTAGACCGCGGCAACCTTGACACCATCGACTTTATCGAACTCAACGCCTGTCAGGGAGGTTGTGTTGGCGGCAGCCTTACTGCAGAAAATCCATTTATTGCCAAATCCCGTCTTATGAAACTTAGAAGATATAACCCCGTGTCTTGTAATCATCTTGGCACCAAGGTTTTTCCCAAGGAATTGTATTGCGGTGTTACAATCGAGCCTAATGACGAAGTAATGAAGCTTGCCGATAACGTTGGTGAAGCAATGGCGCGTATGTCAAGAATGGAGGAATTACTGAAAACCTTCCCCGGTCTCGACTGTGGCACTTGTGGTGCACCATCCTGCAAAGCACTTGCAGAGGATATTGTACGTGGCTTTGGTCACCCCGACGACTGTGTTTTCCGTCTGCGTGAAAATCTCCACGAAATTGATACGGCAGAGGAACTTCGCAAGGTTATTCCCGCACCATTCAGAAAAAAAGAGGATTGATTATATGACAGTTGATGTTTTACAGAAAGAGTTAGGTCTCACCTATCTTTGCTGCGAGGACATTGCACCCGAAAAGGAAATTTGTGGTTGCTACTGCGGTGACCTGCTCAGTTGGGTTATGTCCCGAGCAGAGGCAGGTAATATATGGCTTACGGTTATGGGCAATATAAACTCCATCGGCGTGGCTGTGCTTGCGGATATTTCCTGCATCATTCTCACAGAGAATGCCGCACTTGACGAGGATGCAAAAAAACGAGCAGAGGAAAATGATGTAGTAATACTTACCACAAGCAAAAACTCATACCAGCTTGCTACGGAGATTTCAAAACTGATATGAAAACGGCGTACGATTTACACATACACTCTTGCCTGAGCCCTTGTGGTGATATGGATATGACCCCCTGCAACATCGTCAATATGTCAAAGATTATGGGTTATGACATAATCGCCCTTACAGACCACAACACATGTGGCAACTGCGAGGCAGCTATGAAGGTCGGTGAAGCAGTCGGCATAACCGTAATACCGGGTATGGAGCTTTGCACATCGGAAGAAGTGCACATCGTGTGCTTATTTCCAACCCTACAGGATGCAAAAAAGTTTTCCGACTATGTTTACTCCACATTGCCGCCCATAAAAAACAAACCGAATGTTTTCGGTGAACAGGCAATATGTGATGAAAATGACAACATAATAGACTACGAGGAAAAGCTCCTCATAACCGCATCGGGTATCAGTACCGCAAAGGCGGTTGAAACCGTGGCAGAATATAATGGTATCTGCTACCCTGCTCACATTGACCGCTCATCATTCAGCATACTGTCAAACTTAGGTCTGATTGATGAAACCTTCGGCTTTAACTGTGTTGAAATATTTGATATGACAAAGGCAGATGAATTGAAAACCAAACATCCCATTATAAATGATATGCGGATTGTTACAGACTCGGATGCCCATTATCTCGAGAATATGCGTATCCCCGAAAACTGCTTCATCCACCTGCCCGACCATAAAATTGAAACAATGCTGAATTGGCTTAAAAAATAAAAACGCGACTCTATTGAGTCGCGTTTTTCATTTATTTAATAGCTTACTGTAACCTTTTCACCTGTATAATATGAACTCATATATCCGCCGTAGCAAGCCTTTACTGTATAAGTATAGCGCTTGTTCTTTTCTGCGGTGGTGTCGATAAATGTTACTTTATTATTTCCTGTTGTTGTGCCTATTCTTGTCCATGTGCCTGTTGTACCCTTGCGGTAAACAGCGTACCATGTAGCCCCCTGCACCTTTTCCCAACGGATATTAACACCAGAGGGATAGCTGAGCACGGACACAAGCTTAGGTGTTGACAAGAAGTATGTTTTCCAACCGTTAAGATTACATCCTGAAAGTTCTTTGGAAGCATATGCCTTAACTGTGTAAAGATAAACTGTACCGCTCTTTACATTCGTGTCAACATAGTTTGTCTTTGTAACAGTTGCAATCTTTGTCCAGGATTTAGCATTACCTGCTTTTCTGTAAACATAGTAACTACTTGCTCCTGAAACCTTATCCCAAGCAAGACTTACACCGCTGATATTGTTTTTAACCGTAACTGTGGGAGCGGTAATAAACTTCGCACTTTTACCCGAATAATTGAAGCTTGAAACATTTGCACCATGGTATGCCTTGACTGTGTAGGTATAGGTCTTACCATTTTCAACATTTGTATCACGATACAAGGTTGATGTTGTTTTTGCAA
>JAZRFZ010000094.1:0-18101 GCA_045643925.1 Acutalibacteraceae bacterium
CAGTGAGAACTGATATGTTCTGCGACGGCTTGTGAACTTTGTCATAACGGGTACTACCGCAAGACCAAGCACGGAGCCAACCGCACCGATTGTGTTGAACGCACTCTGTGCCGATGGGTCACCGATAACAACGTCGAAGTAATAAGCGCCCACGCCCGAAATCATATACCAACCGGCATTTGAAAGCATCGCAAAGAGCATAAATACAAGTAATTGGTCATTGCTCTTGGCAATCTGAAACATCTTTTTGAATGAGAACTTTTCAGCGGCAGGGGGTACAATGTGAGTTTCCTTGGTGGTTGACATTGAAATTGTCGAGAACATAACAAGACCAACCGCACATATAATTGCCCAGATACTGAAGCCTCTCGCGTCCCATATCTTTTCTCCGTCTGCACCTGTGGTAACACTAAGCAAGGGGAGAATAACAGGGGTGAGTATGGATATTATACCCTGACCAAGGCCTGAAAATGCACGGGCAATGGTAGCAATAATATTTCTTTCACCGGGGTCACTTGTAAATGATGGCACCATTGACCAGTAGGGAATATCTGCCATTGTGTTTGTCATACCCCACATTACGTAAAGCACTGCAACGTAGATGTATAGGGGTATTCCGCCCAACTGAAAGCCGGGGTTTGTAAACATAAGGGCGAGAACAACCGCGTTACAGCAGGAGCCTGCGATAATCCACGGACGGTATTTGCCGAACTTTGTGTTTGTGTTGTCGACAAGTGTACCCATCATAGGGTCATTGATACCGTCCCATATACGGGCTATGGGTGTGAGGAACAACAGGAATTTTTTGTTGAGCCTGAGAATATCTGTCAGGTATTTTGCAAGGTATGAGTAAAACATACCGTAGCTCAGGTCAAGACCTATTGCACCCACACCATAGGTAAATTTACTTTTTAATGATTTCTTTTCTTTCATAATAAAGTATCCGCAATTAAACCGTTAGATTTTAACAGGCTTAATAACAAAACCGAAGTCAACCTGCTTCTCATCAAAGCGACGATTGTTTTCGTCATTGTCAAGCTGTGTATCTTCGCTTATTGCATTGAATCTGCCGTCAATGTTGAATATTGTGCGGGGCTCGTTTTTGAGCTCGAAGTCGTGCTTGACCTCTGTTAACTGCTCGGCAGAAATGTGTGAAGCGTGGAATGAGAATTCCTTTGCAGTGCCTGTACCTGTTACGAAAAGTCCTGCACCGTTTTCCTTACCGATTGCTACACGACGTGTCTTGAAGTGGTTAGAGTTTTCCTGAGGACGAACATAGTGAACGAAATCATCGTTTACATCCAGTGTGTACTCGCCGTAACGTGCAGCCTTGTATCTGTCGGGATAGGTTTCTGTTTCACCAAGTCCGAAGTATGTAACAGTCTCGTTATCCTCGGGTAAGATAAGCTCAAGACCAAGTCGGGGGAGTAAGGGTGCGGTTTCTCTGATGTCACCCTTTACATCAACCTTAACGGAGCCATCATTTGCGAATGTGTAGTTTACATCCATCTTGATAATGGGCGGATTAGCCGCACCACCAAGAGCAACCTTTGTTTCAATAACAACAGAGTCACTATTCTCGGTTACTGTTGCAGAATATGTTTTCTGATAAATTCTGTGAAGGTGGTTCATATACCAGTCGTTCTTTGAACCCTCGTTGTATGTGGGCGCGTGCCACATTTTAAACTTAACGGGCTCTGTGATAAGGTCTGCACCATCCTTTTTGATGCTTACAATTCTGCCGTAGGTCTTGTCAAATACGTACTCTGTATCACCGCAAACGATGTTTGCAAGGCGGTCTGTCTGTGTAAGCGCGATTGCATTTTCTGCCTTTTCAGTAACGGCATCAGCACAGTCAATTTCAAACTGTAAGAAGCCAAGCTCGTAGCCTTTTTCTGCCCATAATGTATCGGCCTTCTGGTGAATAGTTGCTGTTAAGAAGCAATCACCCTTAAGGTCATAGTCAGCCATATCAAAGAGTGTGTAATCTGCACTTTCCTGTGCCTTGATGTCAAGAGTTTCAATTTCACCACTTGCAACCTCTTTGCCGTCTTGTGAAAGTACCCATTTAAGTGAAAGGTCACTCATATCTTCGAAGTAGCGCACACTCTTTACTGTAAGTACGCCATTCTCGAAACTGCCACGGAAGGGTTCGTAAACCTTTTTCATATCATAGTAACCGGGGCGTTCTTTTCTGTCGGCAAATACAAGGCCGTCAAGGCAACAGATTGCGTTGTTGGGGAAGTCACCGAAGTCACCGCCATAGTAGTAACGGGGATTGCCGTTTTCATCCGGTACGTTTATAGCGTGGTCACACCACTCCCAAATACAACCACCGCAGAAGTTGTCGTATTTATCAACCAACTCCCAGAAGTCGTAAACGTCACCTGTTGTCATTGAGCAAACGTATTCGCACATATAGAAGGGCTTGTCATATTCGGGGTTGTTAAGGTAGTCAATAGAATATTCGTAAGAGGGATACATACGGCTTTCAACATCCGAAATATCAGCAAAGCATTCTCCCTCGGGTACTGCCTTGAATTCAAGGTGAGCGTTCTCGTAGTGCACAAGTGCTTCGGGGTCGCGTGATTTGATGTATTCGCGCATTGCACGGTGGTTCACACCGCAACCGCTTTCGTTACCAAGGCTCCACATAATAACCGAACCGTGGTTTTTGTCACGTTCATAAAGACGAGCGGCACGGTCAACGTAAGCCTCTTTCCACTCGGGTACGGTTGAAAGCATTGACCAACGCATCCAATCCCAATCGGCATCTGTATTGAAGCCCATACCGTGGGTTTCGATGTCTGCCTCGTCAATGAAGTACATACCAAGAGCCTCTGCCAAATCGTAGAAACGAGGGTCGTTGGGATAGTGTGATGTACGGATAGCGTTAACGTTTGCGCGCTTCATCATAAGCAGGTCGCGTTTCATATGGTCAAGGTCAACAGCGTAGCCTGTGTCGGGTGAAGAATCGTGGCGGTTGATACCGCGAAGCTTGAGTGCCTTGCCGTTGATGATAAGCTTTTTGTCCTTGATTTCAATTTTGCGGAGCGCTGTCTGGAAGGGAATGATTTCATCCTCAACTGTGATGAAAACTGTGTAAACGTAGGGCTTTTCATCGTTCCACATAAGGGGATTTTCAATTTGAATTTTGAAGTCGGGTGTGTTGCTTTCGCCCTGCTTGATAACAGAACCGTCGGGTGCTACAACACCGTAGTAAACCTCTGCTGAGCCCTTGAGTGTGCAGTCAACGTTAAGTGTGCAGAGTGAAAAATCGTCGTTGAATTCCTGCTTGATTTGTACGTCTTCAAGACGTGTCTTGCTACGGGAGAGGATATAAACCTCTCTGAAAATACCTGAAAGACGGAAATAGTCCTGGTCCTCAAGATATGAGCCGTCGCACCATTTAACAACAAGCACACAAAGACGGTTTTTGCCTTCTTTGAGATATTTTGAAATATCAAATTCACTTGTGCAATGGCTTACCTGACTGTAGCCTGCAAACTGACCGTTTACCCATAAATAGAAACAAGATGAAACACCCTCAAATGTGATGATGTTGTCACGCTGGAGCATCTCTGCCGTTACCTCAAAATCCCTGATGTGGAATGCACAAGGGTTGTCCTCAGGCACGTGGGGTGGGTCAACAGAGAAGGGATACATAAGGTTGGAATAGAGAGGAACGTCAGTTACACCTGCATCCTTGTAAAGCTGAATACAACCAGGAACGGTTACCTTGGGTAAATCCTGGGGGTTGTAGTCCTCTGCATAAAGACTTTCGTCAATATCTTCAAATGAACTGTAGAACTTAAAGCTCCATTCACCACACAGATTTGTCAGATAGTAGGATGAATTTCGGTCACCTGACAGAGCATCCTGCAAATCATCGTAGGGGATGAAATATGCACGGGGCTTTTCTGTGCCGTAGTGAAGGGTTTCAAGACTTTTGTGGAATTGTGGAAATTTCATATTAACACCTCATCAAGAGTTTTATTTTAGCGTTTTTATAAAATCTTCGGTTGAACCGAAGTCTTTTGATACTTCATTTGCCATGGCACACATACAGTCATTTGTGGCAAGGCAGTCGGAAAGGGCTCGGTGAGCGCTCTCGTTGTTTTTGCCGTAGTAGTCAACCATATCGCACAGCCTGTGGTGGGGGAGCGAGGGGTGAAGCTTACGGAAAATCTTCATTGTGTCTATGTACGGGTTGCAGAATGTGCCTGCTGAGGCAGAAATAAACCGCACGTCAAACAGTACGTTGTGACCAACAATAAAGTCATCACCCACAAAGTCAAGGAAGTCAGGCAGGACAGACCGTGGATTGGGTGCATTCCTCACCATTTCGGTTGTAATGCCTGTAATCATTTCAATCTGTGGTGGGATAGGAAACCCTGGGTCACAAAGGCTCTGGAAGGTATCAACCACCTTACCGCTACGAACCTTGACAGCGGCAAATTCAATTATCAGGTCTGTGGCAGGATTAAGACCTGTGGTCTCAAGGTCAAGCACCGTATAATCACAAGGGAAAGCAATAACGCTTTTGCCGTAATTGGGGTTTTGTTTTTTCGTTTTGCACTCGTAAACAGGAGTGTTTTTCAGGTTAGTTATCATTTTATCTGCTCCCAAAAACTATATAATGTATAATATCATAAAGTAGTATATTACTACAATGTATAATATGCTAAAATAAATGGGTGTAAAATAGTGTAGAATAACGAAAATAATTTGTTTTTCAAATATTAAATTGGTACTTGATTTTTTTATAGTAATTGGTTATAATAGCAAGGCACTTTATGAGTGCAACAATAATTTGTATCAATTTGACTGTATGGAGAGTTGTCCGAGTCGGTCGAAGGAGCACGATTGGAAATCGTGTAAACGGCCAAAACCGTTTCGAGGGTTCGAATCCCTTGCTCTCCGCCAAAAATTAAGGAGTATTATCGCAAGATAGTACTCCTTGAATTTTTTGTTGAAACTGAAAAGGGATTCGAACCCCCTCGGCGAAGCCGAACACAATCGGGGTTTGCGAAGCAAACGATGGGCAGAGCCCATCGAATCCCTTGCTCTCCGCCAAAAATAAAGAGTATTACCTGAAAAGGTAGTACTCCTTGTTTTTTATAAGGTGTGAGGGATTCGAACCCCCTCGGCGAAGCCGAACACAATCGGGGTTTGCGGAGCAAACGATGGGCAGAGCCCATCGAATCCCTTGCTCTCCGCCAAAAATTAAGGAGTATTACCTGAAAAGGTAGTACTCTTTGTTTTTGGTTAGAAAAATGTTTCTATTGTAATTATCTCCACTTTGCTTTATACTGAACTTGTATTTTTATTTCGAGGTGTTTTATGAAAAAGTTTATTAAATTCACATTGCTCGGCTTGGTTGCCATAATCCTTGTTGTTGCAATTGTGCTTGTGGGTAACACATTCTTGTATTATGGTCATTATAAGGACAATAAAAAACCTGTGGATATTACCATAGAAAACGCAGATAACATCAGAATGATGAGCTGTAACCTTCGTTGCATAAGCCCTACAGACTGGGGCAAAAAAGCGTGGTTTTACCGTGCAGACCTGATGATGGATGCAATTGGCAAACAGGCTCCCGGTATCATTGGTTTTCAGGAGGCTACAAAGTGGCATTATTCATACCTTTGTGACACCCTTAAGGGCTACGATTCTGTTATAACTTATCGTGACGATGCTTTCAATTCAGAGGGGTGCCCAATATTCTACAACACATCACTCTATAAGCTTGTTGATAAAGGCTCATTCTGGCTTTCAGAAACACCCGAAGTGCCCAGTAAATCCTGGGGTGCACAGTATAACAGAGTGTGCAGTTACGTGATTCTTACCGATATCGCATCAGGCAAGGATTTTGTTGTTTTCAACACTCACCTCAGCCACGTAAGTGACGAAGCTCGTATTAACGGAATCAACGTTGTGCTTGATAAAATTGCGGAGTTTGGCTCACTTCCCGCGGTAATTATGGGTGACTTCAATGCAGAGGAAGGCTCTGTAACTTATAACAGCGTGACAGAGAATTATGACGATGCGATTTACAGAGTGGAAAACCCCGACAAAGCCTATACCTACAACGGTTGGGGCGATTCAGCGAAGTTTAAACGAATCGATTATTTTATGATTTCCAAGACAGGCTTCCAGGTTAATTCTTATGACGTTTTACCTGCTACAACAGCTGATGGTGTATATATCAGTGACCATTGCCCCATAGTGATGAGCGTTACTATGGAGCAAGAGCCTTTGGAGCCTGTTGCTGAAGAAACTATAACAACAGTTTTACCCGAAATTTCTTTGTCAGGTGCTTTGATTAAATGATAATGAAATGAAAATTGAGCAGAATGATTTTTTGTCATTCTGCTCATAATTTTTATAACAAATTCTCATCATAAGCGGCTCTTTCACCGCCGATGAATTTTGGTCTGCAACGTGCTCCGAGAACAAGTGCTTCGCCGATTCTGTTATTCTGCAGTCTTACAGGCACAGCAACCTTTTTCAGGTGCATACCAATCATTGTGAAGCCGATGTCGATACCTGCATCTGCCTTGATTTCCTCTACTGCAACAGGCTCCTTAAAAGCTTTGTATGCCGCAGTTGCAAATGAACCGCCTGCCTTGGGTTGTGGCACAACGTTCACGGTGTCACCGTACACGGCAGCAGCCTCAATTATGATGGCTCGGTTAAGGTGCTCACAGCATTGTGCGGCAATGAAAACGCCCTTTTCGTCAGCGGCTTTCTTGATGCCGTCGAACAGGTTGTTTGCGGTATCGGGGCTTGAATTTGTGCCGATTTTACTGCCTGTAACCTCACTTGTAGAGCAACCTACAACAAGGATATTGCCTTTTTTAAGTTTTGCGGTTTCTATAATTTCACGGGCGGTTGCATACGCCTGTTCAAAGATATTGTTCATATTAAAATCTCCATAAAATGATATATAAATATTTTACACTCTTTTTTGAAAAAGTAAAGGAATATTTACAAATTTCTGTTGAATTTAAGCGCAGATTAGGTTATCCTAAAACTGTAAATAATATTAAACGGGGTGACAATATGAGTGTCCGCTTTAATGAGGATAAAGAGGTAGTTGCAAGGATAAAAGAAGGACTCAAAGCAAAGGACGGCTATTGTCCGTGCAGACTTGCAAAAACACCTGAGAACAAGTGTATCTGCGAGGAGTTCCGTCAGCAGATTGCCGACCCCGATTTTGAGGGCTACTGTCACTGTATGCTCTACTATAAATCAAAGGATTGAGAGGTTTTAAATATGGCAGAAATAGTTGTAACAAGCGTTAATTTTGAAGAGGCGGTTTTGAAAAGTGAAAAGCCTGTACTCCTTGACTTCTGGGCAACCTGGTGTGGCCCTTGTCAGATGATTGCACCCATCGTGCATCAGATTGCAGAGGAAAATGACGATATTGTTGTTGGTAAGGTTGACGTTGACCAGGAGATTTCACTTGCGCAGAAGTTTGGTATTGCAAGTATTCCCACACTCGTTCTTATGAAGAACGGTCAGGCGGTGGATACCCTCGTTGGTCTTCGCACCAAGGAGCAGATTTTGTCATTTATCAATCAATGATTGTAAGCTTGCAGGGGAGTTCTCTGCAAGCTTATTTTTATCAATCATCATTAAATATTAAATTTCTATAAATTATTTATAATAATTAAATAAATATTAAAACAATATTTGACAGTTGAGTTGAATTATAGTATTATTTATGGGTAAAAGTATAATTGCGCTTGAAAGGACTTTTTCCGATGGGTATTTTTATTGACCTTGAGGGTCTTGACGGTAGCGGCAAGACAACTCAGACCGAGCTGATATGCAAACGCCTTGAGGCGGACGGCATTGATTACAAGCGAATAAAGCTCCCCGACTATGACAGTGAGTCAAGCATACTTGTCAGGAAGTACCTTGCAGGTGATTTCGGCAAAAATGCAGGTGATGTGAATGCGTATGCAGCATCTGTGCTTTATGCCGCAGACCGCTTTGCTTCATTTACCGAGAAGTGGGGACAGGACTACAAATCAGGCAAGCTTATCTTTGCCGACAGATATACTCCTGCCAATGCACTTTATCAGATGACAAAGCTTAATAAATGCGATTGGGATTCATTCCTTGAGTGGCTTTTTGATTTTGAGTATAACAAAATCGGAATTCCTGCTCCCGATAAGGTGATTTTCCTTGATATGCCCGTGGATGTTTCACAGCGTCTTATGACATCACGCTATAATGGTGATGAAAGTAAGAAGGATGTTCACGAAGCAAATGTTGAGTTTCTTAATGCTTGTCGTGAGGCAGCACTTTATGCAGCAGACAAATACGGCTGGAGCGTAATTTGTTGTGCTGAAAATGGTGAACCCTTACCTATTGAGGTTATCAATGACAAGGTTTATGAAGTTTTAAAAGCAACTTTGAAAGAAAAAGGATTATATGCTTGATTTACACCATATAAAAACAAACGACAAAGAGCTTGTGTACAGCTTTATGCCCGACTGCTGCCGTCAGATGTGTGATTTCAGCTTTGGCAACCTTTATACATGGAGTGCCGCCGAGCACACGGAGCTTGCGGTTTGCGACGGCTTTCTGTATCTGCGTTCCACCTTTAACGGTGTTACATCCTATGCCTTTCCTTGGGGTGATGGGGATGTCAATAAAGCATTGCAGACCGTGGTGGACGATGCAACTGAGCGTGAATCTGATTTGAGCTTTTACTGTGTCAGTGAAGAACAGATTCCATATTTGAAGAAGTTTTTTGGCAACCGACTTGTGGTTAAAGAGCAACGTGATTATTTTGATTATATTTATCTTAGTGAGAATCTGTCACTCCTTAAGGGCAGAAAACTTCATTCCAAGAAAAATCATGTGAATTCGTTTGTGAAAAAGTTCAATTACACAGTTGAAGATATTACCGACACCAATCTTAAGGAGTGCCTTGAGTTTTCGCACAAATGGCATATGCAGAATGAAAGCACCCAACGGCTCGAAGCAGAGCGTCAGGTTATTGACTGTGCTTTTTCAAAGTTCAACACATTGAATTACAGAGGAATAATCCTTCGTGTAGATGGCAATATCGTTGCTTATGCTCTCGGTGAGCCAATGGCGGACGGCAAAACCTTCTGTGTTCATTTCGAAAAGGCTTCTCCTGATTTTCCTCAAGCGTATGCAGCGGTGAATAAATTATTCGCTGATAGACTTGCGGGTGAGTTTCAGTATATAAATCGTGAAGATGATGCAGGGGTTGAGGGTTTGCGAAGAGCAAAGCTTTCTTATCAGCCCGAGTATCTTTTGAAAAAATACTATGCAAAGGTTATATGATTTCAGAGCGGTTACAACCGAGGATTTTCCTGCACTCAAAAAGATGTGGTGCAATATTTTCGGTGATTCGGAAAAAGTAGTTGATAATTTCTTTCGTGAAACCGCAGAAGCAAGTAATATAATAGCCGCATTTTACGGTGATGAGCCTGTCAGCGTTTTGTATCTTCTTGATAGTACAATCAGCGTTTGCGAAAGGGCGCATAAGGCTTACTATGTGTATGCAGTGTGCACCAAAAGGGAGCACCGCGGTGCTGGTCTTATGAAACGATTGCTTGATATGGCTTATGAAAAAGCAGTTCGTGACAGAGTGGATTATCTGTACCTTGTGCCTGCCCAAAAGTCACTCTTTGAACTTTATGGTAAATGCGGATATAAAACAGGTTTTTATTATAACGACGTTGAATTGAATAAAAGTGATTTCCCGAATGATGGTTACCCACTTGTTCAACTGACTTATGATGATTTTATAAAATACCGTCAAGGAGCAAACTGTACATTAGCCAACCCTTGTGAAAAAATGTTTGACAGTTTTTATCGTCCTGCAGGTGATGAGGTTAAGGTCGTCTGCGTGGATGGCGAGGGCTACGGTGTGGCAGAGCTTTGTGACGGCAGATATATTGTCCACGAACTTTTTGGTAATGAAAATGTGGTTATGAGTTGCATTTTTGATGTTCTGGATTGTGATACACTTGTTCTGAAGAAGCCTGCGGTTTCGGATGGTGAGCCTTACGGTATGTACAAAACTGTAGGAGATGCACCTGAGATTACGGATGGTTTTTTCGGGATTCCTTACGGAGGGTGATTTTGTGATATATGTTTTCCTTGCAGATGGGTTTGAAGAAATCGAGGCTCTTGCGCCTGCGGATTTTCTCAGACGTGCAGGTATAAATACAGTTACCGTTGGTGTTACGGGTGACGTAGTACGCGGTGCACATAACATTGAAGTTAAGGTGGATATTCCTTTGAAGGATGTTGTGCTTTCTGATGACCTGGACGGCATAATCTTACCCGGCGGTATGCCCGGTGCCGAAAATCTGGATAACTGTCCTGAAGTTCAAAATGCTATTGATTTCTGTGCACAAAGTGGTAAAATAATCTCGGCAATATGCGCGGCACCTTTCATTCTCGGCAAGAAGGGTTTGCTGAACGGCAAACGAGCAACCTGCTTCCCCGGGTTTGAGGAGTTCCTTGAGGGTGCAACCGTAACAGGTGATGGCGTCGTAAGGGACGGTAATATAATCACAGCCAAGGGCGCAGGCGTTGCTTGGGAATTCGGGGCAGAAATTGCCGCCATGATTGTAGGCGAAGAAAAAAGCAAGGCTATTCTCGGAGCGATTCAATGGAAAAAGTAATTGATATCCGACCAATAAAGAAAAAATTGCGCGCTGAAGCACGACAGATGAGGCGCGGGATGAGTCCTGAGGGAAAACAGATTCTTGACAGGAAAATAAAAAACCGATTGCTTAATATGTGGGCAATACGCCAGGTGGACACGGTGTTATGCTATGTTTCAACTGATATCGAGGTGGATACGCGCGAGTTTATAACCGCCCTTTTGCAGATGGGTAAGCGTGTAGCAGTACCTCGATGTGAGGATGGCAAAACTGAGATGAATTTTTATTATATTGATTCTCTCGACAGCCTTTCGTCAGGTAGCTTCGGTGTGGATGAGCCTGACCCTCAGAAATGTGTTATGGTGGGTAAAACTGAAGGCTCGGTTTGTATTGTACCTGCATTTATGTTTGATAAATCAGGTTACAGGTTAGGCTACGGCAAGGGCTATTATGACAGGTATCTGTCAGGCTATAAAGGAAGTACCATCGGTATTTGCTACGATGATAATATAGTAGAAGAGCTTTACCACGGTAAGTATGACAGAACAGTCGGACTTGTGGTGACGGAAAAAGAGATTATTACAGTCCGTGAGGATTGATTTTCAAAAGGAGTTTTCAAAATGGCTAACGGTAAGGATTATAACGACCTTTTAAGTGGGTTTGAAGATAAAAAGACTGCCCCTCCACCTGTGAAAAAAGTGAACAATGAACCACAGGATAAAACTAAGCTTAAGGGCGGTGTGTATTTTTCAAATCCTCCCAGAACAATGAATTCACAGGCGCAGAAGTCAAAGACCGCGCCCAAGCGCAGAGGCTCTGGCAGAAAGATAGATGTGGATGGCGGACAAAAACAGAAAAACGCTGTTGTTCGTTTCTTTACATCAAAGGGATTCAAGCGCTTTGCGATAATGATTGCCGTGATTGCTGTGGTAAGTACCATACTTTGCTATTTCGGTATTCAGTGTATCAACGATGTTCTTGCACTTGATGCAGAGGATACCTCTGTTGAGGTTACCGTGCAGGAGGGTATGACAGATTCAGATGTGCTTGACCTCCTCAAGGAAAAGAACCTTATCGAAAACAAGGCTTTCTGCGAGATTTTCCTGAAGATATTTGATGTGGACGGCAATTACATTCCCGGTGTTTATACACTTAACCCCAAAATGGGCGTTGAGAAAATGATTGCCACAATGAAGACCGATTACACAGGCGGTGAAACAATCAGCCTTACATTCCCTGAGGGCTACACCATTCAGCAGATTGCCGAAAAGCTTGAGGTTAATGGTGTTTGTACTGCAAGTAGCTTTATTACAACATTGCAGACAGTTGATTTCTCTAGTGAGTATGATTTCATTGCTCCCATCACTGATAAGGAAAAACGATTCCGTACACTTGAGGGTTACATTTTCCCTGATACATACGAGTTCTATTTGGGTGAAAATGCATCAAGCGTTGTAAGACGCTTCCTTAACAACTTTGATGCCAAGTGGACCGAGGAATATCAGGCTCAGGCAGACAAGCTTGGTATCACAGTTGACGAAGCTGTAATTATTGCTTCAATAATTCAGATGGAGGCTGCCTCAAAAGATCAGATGGCAGATATTTCATCTGTTATTCATAACAGACTCAATAAGCCTGCTACATTCCCTTGGCTTGATATGGACTCAACTACAGCTTATGTTACAGATGTAATTGAACCACAGCTTTCATCAACTGTTGAGGATGCAAAGAAACTTGTAGAGTATCTTGATCTTTACAAAACTTATGGTCCCGATGGTTGCAAGGGCTTGCCCGTAGGTGCTATTGCTAACCCGGGTAACGACGCACTTCACGCAGCGCTCTTCCCCTCAGATACAAATTACTACTATTTCTGTCATAATGTAGATACAGGCGAAGTATTCTTTGCAAGTTCAAACTCTGAGCACAATCGCAATCTGCGCGAAGCAGGTATTAATTGATTATGAAAAAAATAGTATCATTGATGCTCGTTTTTGCCACACTTTTTATGTGTTGTTCTTGTGGTGATTATGTGGATGATACGCTTACTTTAACTGCAATGAACACGGTTATGCAAATAACCGTGTTCAATAATTCAAGGGCAGAAAATGAGCGTGTCCTCGGTATGTTGTCTGACCGTGTTATGGAAATTGACTCCCTTATGGATGCCAATAAAAACGACAGCGATGTTTACCGTATAAATAATGGTGAGGCAGAAACCAGAATTCAGGTTTCACCCGAAACTGCAGAGGTTGTGGCAAAATCACTTTCGGCTTTTCAAAGTACAAAATATAATTTTAATATTACTGTTATGCCTGTTGTAAAGGAATGGGGATTCCACGACGGCACATACGGCGTACCCGATGAAACAAAACTCAACGAAGCACTTTCACGTGTAAAATCCAACGGAATTACCGTCAGTACAGCGGATAATTGGGTGAAAAAGTCCGAGGGTGTGGAAATAACCCTTGGTGGTATTGCAAAGGGGTATCTTGGTGACGAGCTTCTTGAAATCACCAAGGCAGAGGGCGTTACTGCATTGATTTCTCTCGGCGGTAACATTGTTCTCTGTGGTGACAAGTCAGATGGCTCATTGTGGAGCGTGGGTGTGAAAAATCCACGCGATACAGAAAGCCTTGCTTGTACCTTCAAAAGCGCGGGGAACAAATCTGTTGTAACCTCGGGTGGTTACGAGAGATGTTTCGAGTATGAGGATAAGACGTATCATCATATCATTGACCCCAAAACAGGGCACCCTGCAGAAAGTGACATATTGAGTGTTACCGTAATAGGTGAGGATGGCGCTCTTTGTGATGCGTATTCAACGGCACTTTATGTAATGGGAAAAGAAAAAGCCGTTGCCTTTGCAAAGAAAAGCAACGACTATGATTATATTATTGTTACAACTGATAACGAAATCCTTTATACAAGCGGTATCGTTGATATTGAGTGTGAAAGCGGAGATTTTACTCTCCAAGCAATTCAATAATTATACTGTTTGACAACAGAAAGCCTTTCTCGGTTAAGGCAATACTTTTGCCGTCATATTCTATAAAGCCTTGCTCCTTTAAGAGCGGGGCTTTTTTTGTTATACTGTCAGCGGAATCTTTTCCATATTTTTCTTTGAGGGTGTCAATATTTAAACCTTCCTGTAAGCGTAAACGAAGCATTATGTATTCGTTACGGTCTCCGCCTGTACTATCAAAAACAGGTTTTTCTCCGTTGATGAAACTCTCAAGATTATTTTCAAAATAAAACCTTTTACCACTTACGAAGGAATGTGCTGAAGGGCCGATGCCAAGATAATTATCAAGTCTCCAATATTTTGTGTTGTGACGGCTTTCATAACCGGGCTTTGCAAAGTTTGATATTTCATAGTGGCAATATCCGTTGTTTACGAGATAATCCGCACATTGTGTATAAAGGTCGCACACCTCATCATCGTCGGGGAAGGTGTATCTTTCACTGTGAGTGTCAAAGAAAGTTCCTTCCTCAATTTTCAGCATATATGCACTGATGTGGGGAATGTCACATTCCTTTACGAACTCAAGGGTGCTTTTCAGACTTTCGGCAGTTTGGTGAGGTATGCCCAACATAATGTCCAGTGAAATATTAGTTATGCCATTATCTTTAAAAAGATTTATGACTTGTTTAATGCGATTTCTGTCGGCGTTTCTTCCCAGTGTTTTACGCTCTGTGTCCACAGCCGATTGCATACCAAGTGAAACTCTGTTTACTCCGCACTCTTTGAAATAGGGTATAAGACCTTCAATATCCGAGCGGGGGTTACATTCCACGGTGATTTCACCTGTGTGGGGGATGTTGAAGCTTTCTTTGGCGGTGTTTACAATGAGTGCAATTTGTTCCCCCGAAAGCACCGACGGTGTGCCACCGCCAAGGTAGAGCGTGTCTGCATCTGCGAAAATTTCTCCCGTGAAGTCCTTGCAACGGCGCAAGGTTTTGATTTCGTCAAGGAGTGCGTCAACATATTTCTGCTTTGTTTCCTCATCGCACCGCATTGAGTAAAAATCACAATAAGGGCACTTGGATTTACAGAATGGAATGTGAATATATATGCCGTTCAAAACCTCACCGCCTTTCAGTCTTTTGGGGTTATATTATACTATTTTTTATCGTAGTTTTCAACCGCATTTTCCATTCGTCTTATAACATAAGGGTTACGGCAACCACCGTTTAACTGATTGCACTTATGAATGTTAAGGCACTTGATACGCTTGTTACCGTTGTGGTATGTTGTTTCTTCAAGGATAATGTTTTTATCCACGATGTTGCAATATTGCTCAAAAGTAAAAGAATGCTTGTTCAAAAAATCACCTCGAATTATAGTATGCACAAAGTAGTGCTTATATAATATGTAATATAACACTATTTTAAATCATACTTTTTAACAGAATACAAAATTTGTATTAAGTTTTTAATAAGGATGTGTTACGGTGATTTATGTAATAGGTGTTTTCCTTTTGTGTATTGCCTTGTGGATTTTCAAAAACAGCGGCTCATTTATAAAGGCGCTTTTTACAAGTGTTCTAGGTGGCGTGGGCTCACTGTGTGCCGTTGGTGCAATATCCTGCTTTGTGCCTCTTACCGTTGGTCTGAATGTGTACAGCTTGATTTTTTGTGCTATGTTTTCTGTGCCCGGTACGGTGCTTCTGTTACTTGCAAAAACATTTTTGTTCTAAAAAAAGCACGACAGGAACATCCTGTCGTGCTTAGTTTTTTATGTATTATAAATAATTCCTTGCGAGGAAGAAGCATACCCACAATGCAACTACAAATGCACTTTCTGCAGGGATTGCAAGTTTTGTATAAGGACATTTCCATCCCTTATCCACACACAGGAATATTGTTCTCGTAACAAGGACTGTTGTTGCGAAGAACATACCGCCCACAAGTGAGTGGAAAGCGGTTCCGAGGGCAAACATAAGGTACAACAGAAATGCACCGAGGGCAAATGAAATACCACCGTAGTAAACGCGGATTTCTGTTTTACCTGCATTGTCAACAGGCTTTACTGAAAAACTTTCGGCATTTTTGAGTGGGTTTGAAATGAAGACAATCGCCATACCGAAGAAGTAAAGCGCAAGGCAGATTGTAGCAAACATAGCAGGGGGATTTACTGCCCATATTTCTTTTAAGATATCCATAAAAAACCTCTTTTCGTTTTTTTACATAATAACACTTTTGTATCTTTGTGTAAATATGCGAATATAAAAATAAATATTATTGTGCTAGAATAGGAACAGTAGTTTTCTTTTTTGTAATGGAGGAAAGATTTATGGGTAAAAACATTATCGTTGCGGGTTTAGGTCACGGTGGTATTGCAGCGGCAGCATTGCTCTCCAAGGCAGGCTATGACGTAACTGTGTATGAAAAAAAGAGTGAGGGTACTCTCGGATATGACTGGACGGATATTTTTGACCCTAAGGCATTGGGTGTTGCAGAGATTCCTATGCCTTCTGAGGACAAATATGTTTACAAAGAGGATATGACATTCTGCGGACCCTGTGGTAACAATCCTCTCAAACAGCACGTTCCGCTTGATAAACGCGAGATAAAAATGGAGCGTCGTGATATTTACAATCACCTTATTGATAACGCCCTTAAGTGCGGTGTTAAGATTACTTATGATTGCGAGGTTTACGGTCCTTTGCTCGACGGTGACAGAGTGGTTGGTATCAAAACTCAGCAGGGTGACATTTTGGGTGACCTCGTAATTGATGCTTGTGGTGTCAATTCTCCTGTTCGTCGCAATATGCCCAAGAGCACAGGTGTGCAGAATGAGATTGACCGTGCTCACAAAATCTCTATTTATAGAGCATTCTTCAATAAAGCAAGTGATGAGCCTACCGAGGATAAATTCAAAGTTATTCTTTTCGCAGGTGGCAAGCCGGGTATAAACTGGGTTGCGGCAGAGGATGAATATACAGATGTCCTTATCGGCAGATTCAAAGAGTTCGATATTGCCGAGGTTGAAAAAACACTTGAAAATCTCCGCAAGAAGAATCCTCGCCTTGGTGAGGAAAAGCTCCGTGGCGGTCAGTTTGTGGAAATTCCCATCAGACACACACTTTCCGTGCCTGTTGCAGATGGCTATGCTGCAATCGGTGACAGTGCATTTATGCCTGTTCCTCTTATTGGTTCGGGTATGGCAAACGCCTTTAAGGCTGCCAAAATCCTTGCAGATACAATAATTGCCGATGGGAAGGATACTTACACTGCCGAGGTGCTGTGGCAGTATGCGGTTAAATATCACAAGGAGCTTGGTTCGGGTCTTGCACCTCTTGAGTGCGTAAGAAGTGCGCTTCTTAAACTGAGACCTCAGGATGTTGAATATTGCTTCGAGTCAGGCATTGTGAATAGTGACGATATTACAATGTCGGCAGATTTCGGTAGTATGGGTGACCTGTTTGCATTTGATAAAGAAGACATCAAAAAGAAAATTAAGGGCGCAACAGGCAACAAGTACCTTATCAAAACTCTCGGAGGTGCCGTTGGTAAAATGGTGAAGGTGGTTATGCTTTCTAATCAGATGCCACAAGAGTGGGATAAGGAAAAAGTCCTTGAGTGGTCAAAAAAATACGATAAAGCATTTATGTAACAAAAAAGCCTTAAGGAATTTATTGTTCCTTAAGGCTTTTTATATCGTGTTAAATTACTTTAGAAGCCCTTGCTTCTGAAGTCACTCCAAGCGGAGTCGCTTGACATTTCTCCACCATTGCGGAAAATGCCTTTTGCCTGTTCATTGCCGTTAAGCCAGGCATCGCACCATTTTGAAATATAGTATGTATATTTACCTGGGTCACTTGTGCAGGTTGTGTGGGTTGCACCTTCAAGACAACCGTAAACTGCGGGGCCCTTAACTGCATCAAATGCGGTTACAAGCCATTGCTCGGGATTTACAATCCAGTCATTTGTGCCACCAAAGAAGAGAGTGGGTTTTGTATCAAGGGCAGCTTCGTAATCGAAGTTGCTTCCTGCGATTGAAACGACACATTTTACTCTGCTATCTGTTGATGCGTTTACAGAACTTCTGCCACCCTGTGAGTGACCAATGAGTGCAACTCTGTTGGCATCAACCTTGCCGTAAAAAGGAGATTCGGGATTATTGCCCTCATTGATTATAAAATCAAGTGAATATAACTGTGCAGAGCCGTCTGCCGACATGCTTTCATCGTTCGCCACAACAATGTAACCCATATGGGAAAGTTCAATGAGAAGGCTTGCGTAGAAATCTGCCTTTACCATTGTTCCGTTTGCCCATACAAGCACGGGGTAGCTTGTGTTGCTCGTGTTCATATTTGGGGGACAATAAACAGTCTGTCGGGGAGTTGCTTCGTCATAAATGATTGTTGCAACAGAGCCGGAGTTCTGTACGGGAGCCTGAGTGGCAGCCTCGGTAGGTGCTTCGGTCTGTTG
>JAZRFZ010000095.1:0-10532 GCA_045643925.1 Acutalibacteraceae bacterium
AAGTGATGGTGAGGTTATTTTCAAAAAATATTCACCTATGGGTGAGATTTCGGAGTTTTCGGGACAATATTCCGATGTACTCAACAGGACTGCAGGGTTACCTGTTATCATCACAGACCGCGACCACGTAATTTCTGTTTCGGGCTTCCCGAAGCGTGACGCCATGGATAAGCACGTTTCACCCGAGCTTGAGGAATTTATGGAAAACCGCGAAAGCTTTATCCGTAGTAGAGAAAGCAAGCCCCTCTACCCTATTATGGGTCTTGAGGTAACTGCATCAATAGCATACCCAATCATTGCCGCAGGTGACATTGCGGGGTCTGTTATTTTCCTCGAATCAGACGACGGCAAAGCATTAACCGACACAGAAATCAAGCTTGCACAGGTTGCGGCGGCATTTTTGGGAAAGCAGATGGAAGAGTAAGGCAAAGTCTTATGACTTTGCGCGATATAAATCCTTGCGGATTTGCGATATATACTTCGTATTCGATATATCTTCGATGCGATATGTCCTGCGGACAAGATAGTTTTGTAAGGCAAAGTCTTACGACTTTGCACGATATAAATCCTTCGGATTTGTGATATACGCTTACGCGTGTGATATATTGTTTGCACAATGCGATATATTTTGCTTCGCAAAATGTATCAGGGAAGCTCCGCTTCCAAACAATATAAAGCTAACATTTAGCGGAACTCCCCACCACCAAAAGCGTTGCTTTTGGTCCCCCTCCCTAGGGATAGGGAGGTAAGGCTTCGCTTTATAGATAAGATTTTGTACTGACGGCACGAGGTAGATAATAATTGCACACAAAAGACATCGGATATATTTGTGCATTCTTCCAAAACAGATTCGCTGGGAGCATTTCACATTGTAAAAAACAACTCTTTGTGGTAAAATGAAATAGTTGGCTAAGGCTGACTAAGACAGATTACTGCAAGGAGTTTTTTATGGCTTCACGAAACGAAAGAACAGAGGCACTTGCCACAAATCTGAATATATACGTAAGCGAGGCACACATTTTCACATCGGATGCCATTGTACTTGCATCCTTCTGTGCGCCACGGCACAAGGACAAATGCTGTGACCTTGGCACGGGTAACGGCATAATCCCCCTCCTGTGGCTGAGGGACTTCAAACCCAAGGAAATCACAGGTGTTGAGCTTTCGGACAGTGCCGTTAACCTACTCAACAAAACACTTAAAGAAAACAATATTGATGATAAAATCAACGTTATTCACCACGATTTGCGCACCTTAAAGGGCGTTTTGCCAAATGAATATTACGATGTAGTAAGCATTAACCCACCTTATAAAAAGTTGGGCACAGGCATTGTAAATGAGGAAACGGACTATCAGAATGCCCGACACGAATTCACATGCACACTTGATGATTGTGCAAAGGCGGCATCACTTCTCCTGAAGTTTGGGGGCAGATTCTGTATCTGTCAACGACCCGAAAGGCTACCCGATATATTTGAGGCTATGCGAAAGTTCAAGATTGAACCCAAATCAATGCGCGAGGTTATTCAACGCCCCGGTAAAGAACCGAGCCTTGTACTTGTTGAGGGTAAGAAAGGCTCCGCACCGGGATTCAGAATCCAAGCTCCGCTTATCCTGGAAAATCCCGACGGAAGTTACACACCTGAAGCAGAGGAACTGTTTCACTCATATAAATACAAATCTATTTAAAGGATGATGCATTATGAAATACGATGTTGTTATTGTTGGTGCAGGTCCTGCGGGTATATTCACCGCACTTGAAATGCGCCGCAAAGGTTCACAGAAAACAATACTCATAGTTGAAAAGGGTCAGCCTGTTGAAAAGCGCAGCTGCCCTAAGGCCATTACAAAGCAATGTGTTAACTGTAAGCCCTATTGCCATATCACGACAGGCTTTTCGGGTGCAGGTGCATTCTCCGACGGTAAGCTCTCATTGAGCTACGAGGTTGGCGGTGATTTACCCTCACTCATTGGTGAAGATTTCGCACAGGAGCTCATTGACTACACAGACAAGATTTATCTTGAATTTGGTGCAGATGAGCATATTGAGGGTATCAGCAACGATGCCGAGGTAAAAGAAATCCGCAAAAATGCTATTCAGGCAGGTCTTAAGCTTGTTGACTGTCCCATCCGTCACCTTGGCACGGAAAAGGCACATTCACTCTACCTTGATATTGAAAATCATCTTCGCAACAACAATGTAGATATGATGTTCGGTTACGAGTGTAACAACATAATCATTGAAGACGGCGTTTGCAAGGGTGTGCTTATCAGCAAGGGCGATGACCACCAACAGATAGATGCTGATAAAATTGTTGTTGCCACAGGCAGACGAGGTGCTGACTGGCTCGAAAAGCTCTGCACAGAGCACGGCATTGAGCACCAGGCAGGTACAGTTGACATCGGTGTACGTGTGGAAGTGCGTAACGAGGTTATGGAAAAGGTAAACCGTGTGCTCTACGAAAGCAAGTTAATCGGTTACCCCAAGCCCTTCAAAAATAAGGTTCGTACATTCTGTCAGAATCCCGGCGGCTTTGTTAGTCAGGAAAACTACGACAACGACCTTGCAGTTGTAAACGGACACTCCTACAAGGAGAAAAAGTCGAACAACACAAATGTTGCTATACTTTGCTCACACAACTTCAATCATCCCTTCAATCAGCCTATTGAATATGCTCAAAAGGTTGGTGAGCTTACAAATATGCTTGGTGCGGGACACATTCTTGTACAGCGCTATGGCGATATACTTGACGGCAAACGTACCTGGCCAAAAGAATTGGCACAGTCAAACCTGCGCCCCTCTCTCCCCGATGCGGTTGCAGGTGACATTACCGCGGCAATGCCCTATCGTGCAATGACAAACATCATCAACTTCATTCAGGCGGTTGACCATGTTGTACCCGGCTTTGCATCCACAGAAACGTTGCTTTACTCACCCGAGCTTAAGTTCTACAGTAACAAAATCAAAATGGATACAAGCCTTAACACAAGTGTTCAGGGACTTCATTGTCTCGGTGATTCATCGGGTTGGACTCGAGGTCTTATGATGGCATCTGTTATGGGTGTTCTTATGGGCAGAAAGATTGTAGAAGAAGATTAAATTCAATTTAAAAATCTGCATTGATTCTCTACTGAGTCAATGCAGATTTATATTTTGCATACATTATTATGCTTGTGGGCAAATATAATATAGTAAATATATTGTGGTTGAAAGCGGTGTTTTGATGGTAATGCAGATTAATTTTAAGAAGCTTATAAAAAACATAGCCATTCCCCTTGGTGTAGGGTTGATTTCGGGATTTCTGACACGTGGCGGTGTTGAGGAATTTAATGCTACGACAATCAAGCCATTTTTTATGCCACCGGGGTGGGTTTTCCCTGTAGCGTGGACAATTCTTTATATACTTATGGGAATTTCCGCATATCTTGTCGAGGTAGCCCCCGACACCAAAAACAAAAAATTAGCACAGACGCTCTACTATGTTCAGTTGTTCTTCAACTTCGCTTGGAGTTTTATATTCTTCACGTTCGGAAATTATCTGTTCGCATTTATATGGATTATCATTTTGTGGTTACTGATTATTGCGACCACAATCGAGTTCAACAAAATCAACCCGAAAGCCGCTTACCTTATGATACCATATATCATCTGGGTAACATTTGCAAGTGTGTTGAATTTTAGTGTGTACCTATTGAATTAAAAATGGTGAAGTTTGCTTCGCAAGTGAAGTTACTGCGTAGTGAAGTCTGCATTGCAAGTGAAGTTGTCCTTCGGACAGTTTAGGGGCAACGCCGTTATTATAAAGCTTCGCATAACCTTAATTAAGCGATAGCAATATAATGTTCGGAAGCGGAGCTTCCCCGATAATTTGCATTTTGAATTTTAAATTTTGCATTTATAAAAGGAGTTATGCTTTCGCATAACGCCTTTAGTAATTAGCCTACTTCAACTGTACCGTCTTCGTAAACCTTGATTTTGTCGCCTGTCTTAACTGTGTTGAGGAATTCCTCGCCAAGGCAGTCAATAGTGGGCATGGGAGTATCTGTCCATACAGCACCGAGGATTGCGCCTGCAGCTGCAAGTGAGTCGATGTGCTCAGAGAAGAGCATACATGCGGGACACTTGCCAAGAACCTTTGCACAATAAAGAACCATACCACCGGTTGTAGAACCGATTGTCTGAGGAAGGCAAAGTGCTGAACCGCCCATGGGCTGCTTGTAAATATCGGGGTTGTTCTGGTCACCGCATTTTGCTGTCTTATCTTCTTCCTTATCGAACTGAAGAGCGTTCTGGAATGATGCGAGTGTATTGAAACCGCCGTGTGAAACGAGAGCTATAGCCTCTGCTGTGCCCGGTACAACGGGACGACCTTTAAATGTTTTCATCTTATTTTGCCCCCTTTGTGATTATGTCAAGAATCTCATCACTTGTGTAATAACGAGATGTTGTGTATGTACGGAGTTTGTTTGAGTTAGTGATAACTCTGCCCATTTTAGCAAGAGGGTTATTCATATACATAAGAGGACAAATGTAGCTGAGTGTTACGCCTGTTGCAGCAAGCTTTGCAGCGTACTCAGTCTTGTTGAACTCGTCACAAACTGCGGGAGCAGCTGTAAATACTGTGGGAATAGTAACCTTCTTCTTACCGCTCTTCTTAAGTCCTTCGCAAACATTGTCTGTCCACTCTTTGAGCTGCTGAAGTGAAAGGTGAGGACAACCGATAAAGCAAAGCTGAGGTGCCTTTTCGGGCTTCTTCCACATAATGGGATATGACTTGTAAACTCTCTCAAGCTCTGCATCGTCAATAACATAAACCTGTGCATTATCTGCAATAAGGCTCTCACCCTGCTCAACTGCTTCGGGTGTAAGACCTGCGATATGGTAGAGACCTACCGCACCGTTTGATGCTGTAGCAGCACCGAAGTCTTTAAGGTATGCCTTTGTAGCATCGTCAAGCTCTGTACCAATCCAGTCTGTAAGTCCCTTTACATAAGGAACATCTTCCATAACCTTCATACCGATAGCACTACCGAGAATCTGAGCTTCGGGCTTCTTGGTTGTCTTAACTTCAACAATCCATGTTGCCTTTCTGCCCTCATCAGTAACAAGACCGAAGTAAGGTACGCAACCAACGATAGAACCGAAAAGCTCAATAATACCGGAGTTACGGTTACAACGTGCACCGAGAACAGAGTTTGCATATACAACCCCGCTGGACTCTGCCCATGAGAGGATTTCACCCTTCTTGGGAGTGTTGCCAACCTCATCCATATAGCAAGTACAAGTGTAAGCATCATCGCTAAGAAGACCGAGCTTCCTGAGCTGCTCGTCATAGCTATCCTGCTTAGTGTACATAAACTTGTTGAAAACAAGATTCTTTGCGAAGTTTGAGGGAACCTTGGGGTCAACAGGCTTGGGGTCAACAGAGAACTTCTGTGTTGATGTGATACCTGCCTCAATAAGCTGATCCATAAGGTCGTAAACAGGGCTCATAACCTTAAGACCGAAGCTTGTAACAAGGTGACCTTTTTCGCTTGTAACGGGAATCATCTTAGTTGCACCAAATGCTTCACCGTACATAACAAGGGTCTTCATAACCTTTGCCATTACTTCCCCTTTTTCGCCATTAAGAATGGCGGACTGTTCGGGGGTTAATTCCATTTTGTAGTCCATTATTTTCATCCTTTCTTGAATTACACTTAGACGAATTTATTTTAACATAAATTACAAAAAAAGCAAATACTTTTTTGTTAAAAAGATAACACAATATTTGTTTTTCTACAAAAAACTCCCTTCACCCGATGGTGAAGGGAGAAAAGCTCATATAATAACGAAATCCTTGGCAGGAATCATAATGCCGTCAACTTCAACAACCGAAGGATTGTAGTTCACATACACAACTCTTGAATAGTCATAGGTTATCTTGTACACACCGGGAACAGCAATCTCGTGTGAGGTTATGGACATATCAAGGAGCGGTAAAATCTGCTTTGCCTCACCGTAAATAGACGCTGTCTGTGACACGTAGGCATTGTAGTCAAGTGTACTGCCGCTGCTATGTGTGAATAGGAATGAGGGCACTGCACCATATTCGATACACTTAAGCAGCGCATCCTGACCGGAAAGGTTACTCACATTCATATAACTGCTACCGTAAACAACGCTACCGTGGATTGCCATCTGCAAGACGGGAACAACAGACACACCATTGATATTTTGGCAACTTGCAGTTTCAGGCATTGAGAAAACTGCATCGGCGTTACTGATAAGGTAAACTGCAGGTTCAGAGAGCATTACGCCCCTGTGTGCACCGAGTGCACTTGTCTTGTTGCGGATATTGGTGAGCATATCCTGACGATTATATTTGTCCTCAACATCCGTATAAAGGATTTTGGATGTATCGTTAAGGCAGACATCTGCGCCCTCGTAGTCACCAAGATCCTTATACCATTTGGAGATATTTCTGCTTATTTCATCGGTACCCGCAAGGGTAAAATCCTTGGCGGAGTAACCTGCAAACTTCAATTCATCATTATATATTGTTACTGTACGCTTGTTGTAATTTGCCCTATTGTTGGCAATATTTACATCAAGCCATATTGTATTACCCTGTCCCGTGATTTTTGACACGGCATTTTTGAAATCATCTTCACCGCCCATTTCCGAGGAGAGCTTCATCCCCTTCTCTGCGGTTGACTGCACACCATTACTACCCGCGCCCGAATAACGCAGAGCAATATTGCGGACACCACGTGATTTTAAAAGTGTGGTGATTTCCGTTGCATCCTCAAAGGTAGTGAGAGCATTTTTGCCATCAATACTACCGATAACATTTATAAAGAAGGGCAAATCAGAGAATTTTTCACTCATTTTCTCTGTAATGTAGCCTTTTGCAAGAAGATGCTGTCTTACCTGTTGGGCAATCACATTATAATCGGTCTGCTTTTCGCTGATTGTATATGATTGAGAAATGACGCCATCATAAGACGGTCCTTTAACATAACGGTCCTTCACAATACCACAAGCGGTAACAGTAAAGGTATTGTAAAGATAACCGCCACCATCAGCGAATTTCTTAACAGTAATCTCCGAAAGTGCGTCACCCTCGGTTATTATGCTATTTACAAGGCACCCCTTTTTGCCATAAGCGAAATAGGGAAGTCGGGCACCATCTGTCTGTGCGTGTAATGTTGCATCTGCACCATACATTGGCAGACTCAGTGTATAATCCTCCTGATTTTTGGCACTGATGTCAATGTGCGCACCACACCCATCGGGGATAAAATATGAATCACCTGCAACGCCCTTGTTCACAGAGAAAAGACCGGGTAATATACTGATTTTTTCAAGGCAGAAGCCTTTGGGCAATGACACCTTGGTTGTATCAACTGACGCGGAAAATGAGCTCCCCACAAAGGAGAAGTCCACGGTAACCACCGCGTAAATATCCGCATTTTCTACGCCCTTTTGTGAGGACTCTGCATCAGGGAAAAGTCGAAAGCTGACAGAAGTCTTTGTACTGTCAATAGGAAGAACCTCAAATGTACCGAATTCAACGCTGTTATCAGTTGAATTCATTGAATAAATGTCGCCTTTTTTGTTTCTTAACCTGACCTTAACAACGCTTGCAAGAGAGTATTTGGCAGCATCCTCTGACATTGCGTTAAAGATGATTTTACCTCCAGAGGAAACGAGAGCAACTGCGCCATTACTCTTATTTATGAGCAATTTCTGTGAATCAGAGCCTTTAACGGAGGTATCGAAAGAATCCGAAAACTCCACACCCTTTTGCTTACCGTCATAGAAGGTGTGATTTTCCGGTTTGACTGTCACAAGGGCAGGCAGAAGCATTGCCGCTAAAACTGAAGCAATCACAACGGCACAGCATATTATTATGATTTTGGGAGCATTTTGTTTATTGAACTTCATAAATACACCTTTTTTAAAAATAAATACAACATATAATACCACGCCTTCGGGTACATTGTCAAACTATGGCGACACTTTAAGGCCTTTTAAAATTAAATTTTTTCTAAACTAAATGTAAACATAGTATATATATACAATAAATTCTGCAAAAAGCCTTGTAAAAATTGAATTTATGTTATAAAATAGAAATACTGTTTGTGTGTTTGACAACACACGAGAAAAGAAAGCAAAGGATGAAAATTTATGGCAAACAACGAAATCAAAACTAATGCCGAAATTTACCGCGAACAGCGAAAGGCTCGTCTTGCAAAGGCAGCCAAAAAGAAAAAATCCGGCAAGGGTGATAAGGTTCTCAGTATTCTTATCAAAATAGTTTGCATTGCACTTGTTGCAGCACTTGTTCTTTATTTTGTAGGTCAGATTCTCACATCTGTTCTCTGTGTTCCTCAGAAGGTTCTTACCGCTGCTACATACAACGGCGAGAAGCTTACTGTTGCAGAATACAACTACTACTACAATTCACTGTACAACCAGGCAGTTCAGAACTCACAGTACTATGACCAGCAGCAGAGCGGTATGGGTTCACAGTACTTCGATGTAAGCGTTAACCCTGCTGACCAGGAATACCCTGGTGACAATGCTGACGAAAAAGTTAAAACATGGGCTGATTACTTCAGATACCACGCTTCTGAACAGGGCTTTGTTGTAAAAGAACTTTACAAGAAAGCTACAAGTGATGACGCCAAGAACGCAGGCTTTGCTCTTACCGATGAGCAGACAAAAGAAATGAACACTGCAATCGACGAGCATATGGATACTCTTGCAGAAAATGCTAAAACTGCAGACTACTCATTGACAAACTACATTGCAAAGACTTGCGGTGAAGGTCTCAACGAGGAATCATACAGAGAGCTTCTCGAGAGAGATTACTACGCTCAGTACTATCTTGAGTGGTACCAGGAGCACCTTTCAAAGGATATTTCCAACGAAGATGTAAACACATACTACGAAGCACATAAGGCAGATTACGACATTGCAACAGTTCGTTTCTTCACTGTTTCTTATGCCGCTGCACAGGAAGGCTCAACTGACCCCGTTTACACTAAGGAAGAGGCTAAGGCTCGTGCAGACCAGTTCGTTGCAAAGGCAACTGACGAAGCAGCATTCGTTGCAGCAGCTGCTGAATTTGCTCCCCCCTCACTTAAGGATGCTTACAAAGAGGACGGCACAACTCTTGGTGCAAACCTTACAAAATCAAGCCTTTCTCAGCTCACATCAGAGCTCACAGACTGGACATTTGATGCAAAGAGACAGGCAGGCGAAATCAAAGTGTTCGACCTTGCAGATTTCGAAGCATATTACATCATTATGGTTGTGAAACCCGCTGCTAAGGATACTGCTTCCGCAGGTGCAGACGTTCGCCACCTCCTTGTACAGGCAGAAACATCCAAGACAGACGCAGAGGGCAACCAGACAAAGTTACCTCAGTCAGAAATCGATGCTAACTTCGCTACTGCTAAGACAGAGGCTGACAAGCTTCTCGCAGAGTGGAAAGCAGGCGACGCAACTGAAGAAAGCTTTGCAGCACTCGTTAAAGAACATACCGACGACACTGCTTCTGCAGAATCAGGCGGTCTCTACGAGGATATCAACTCAACAAGCCAGTACGTTACTGAGTTCCGTGATTGGGCACTTGCTCCCCACGCAAAGGGCGACACAGGTATCGTTAAGACAACATACGGTTACCACATTATGTACTACGTTGGTGCTGATGTAGAGCAGAAATGGGAAACTGACGTTCGTTCCGCTATTGCTTCAACAGGCTTCGAAGAATTCTCAAATGAGATTTACGATTCTATCGGCGAAGGTATAGAACTCAAAGATGCAGTTGTTAACTTCTTTGCAGACAGACTCGAGAAAACAATCGCTAAGAATATCACAAACGCAGCTTCAACAGCAACATATTAAGTTAATGATATAACAACGAACGCCACCGCAAAAGGGAGCGTAAATCAGGGATTTATTAGGTTTAAATTTAATATTTTCCGTTAATACTTTATGAACAAAACCATCGTAGGCGCCAGCCTTACGATGGTTTTGTTATTTCGTCTGAACGAAAACTGTTCAAATTTAAACTGCACTGCACCTTAAATCTTTTAAATTTGGATGCAGAGCAAGACACAAATGGGAGGGCACCCTGACGGGTTCCCTCCCATTTTAACAACGCTATGCGCCAAAGTTAATGATTTAAGGCTATTAAATCCCTAATTTACACTCCCTAATGGCGTTTAGTTTTATTTATTTTATATTTTCAGTAAAAAAGCATTTTGCATTTTCATAGAATATTTTGTCAAGTAGTTCTCTTGTAAAGCCTTGGTTCAACAGGAAGTCGTAGATTTGTTTCATTTTCTCCGCGCCCTCTAATTCATCAATCATTTCACATCCATCAAAGTCACTTCCGAGGGCTATAACATCATCACAGCCTAAAGATAGCAAGTATCTGATTTGCTCACCTAAAGACAGCAACCCGGGGTGATTTTCTTGTTGTAAAAAGTCGGCACAGAAGTTAAGGCCTATAAGCCCACCACGGTCACGGATTACC
>JAZRFZ010000096.1:0-3454 GCA_045643925.1 Acutalibacteraceae bacterium
ACTGCCGTGCCGTCGGTTACAACTGCCACAAGGTTATTTCTGCGGGTAAGCTGGAACGACTTGCTTACATCCTTCTGTATCTCAAGACAAGCCTCTGCTACACCGGGGGTGTAGGCAAGTGACATATCCTCACGGGTGTCAACGGGACAACGGGTTACTACCTCGATTTTACCGTTCCATTCGTAGTGTTTTTTCAGTGATTCTGCTTTAATGTCCATAATTATTCCTGGTTTGCCTGCATCTTGAGGTAAGCATTGATAAAGCCGTCAATGTCACCGTCCATAACCGCATTGATGTTACCGTTTTCGAAGCTTGTTCTGTGGTCCTTTGCAAGTGTGTAGGGCATAAATACGTATGAACGAATCTGGCTGCCCCATGCGATTTCCTTCTGAACACCCTTGATGTCACTGATTTTGTCAAGGTGCTCACGCTCTTTGATTTCAATAAGCTTTGACTTGAGCATACGCATAGCAACCTCACGGTTCTGATGCTGGCTACGCTCAACCTGACATGAGCATACAATACCTGTGGGGATATGTGTAAGACGAACAGCGGATGATGTTTTGTTAACCTTCTGTCCACCTGCACCTGATGAACGGTAAACGTCCATCTTGATATCTTCAGGGGCAATATCAACCTCGATGCTGTCGTCGATTTCGGGCATTACCTCGAGGGAAGCGAATGAGGTGTGACGTCTGCCGGATGCATCAAAGGGTGATACACGAACAAGTCGGTGGATACCGCTTTCACTCTTCATATAGCCGTAAGCATTTTCACCCTCGATAAGGTTAACTGCAGATTTAAGACCAGCTTCGTCACCGTCAAGGTAGTCAAGTGTTGAAACCTTGAAACCGTGACGCTCACCCCAACGGTTGTACATACGGAAAAGCATCTGTGCCCAGTCCTGAGCCTCTGTTCCGCCTGCACCTGCGTGGAATGTGAGAATAGCATTGTTTTTGTCATACTCACCTGTGAGGAGAGTTGAAAGTGTCATTGCATCAAGCTGTGAAATGAATGTATCCACACTTTCGCGGCACTCGGGGAAAAGACTTTCGTCCTCCTCCTCGTTAGCAAGTTCAATAAGTGTGAGAGTATCATCGAATGATGCCTTAAGGTCATCATAAGCTTTGATTTTGTTCTTGAGCGAAGCCATGTGCTGAGTGAGCTTCTGTGAGCGCTGAATATCATCCCAGAAACCGTCCTTGGCACTCTCTGCCTCTAATTCCTCAACCTCTTCAATCATCTTCTTAAGACCCAGTGCCTCTGCAAGGTCTGTAAGCTTACCTTCGTAAGAGTTGAGTTCAAGTCGTAATTCTTCAAACTGAAGCATATATATATTCCTTTCTCAAAATGGTTTGTTGCATATTTTTACAAATAACTATTATATCCAAAAATCCCCTGTATGTAAAGACAAAAGTTTTAAAAAATAAGTATTTATGATATATATAAATACAAAAATTACAAAACACTTGCAATATTTATATTTTCGTGTTATTATAGCATCCGTATGAAATGCAGTGACGGAGACAGTAGCTCTGTAACGGATTAAAGCGAGTCAGGGACGGTGTGAGCCTGATATGATGTGCAGATGTCGAATATCACTCCCGAGCAGAGGGCTGAATTGCAGTAGGCTTCTCCGGTGCCCACCGTTACAGGGGCGGCGTATGACAGTACGCTTGTAATAAGGGTGGTTAGCAAAGCAGGTCTTTGTCCCGTATTACGGGGCAAGGACTTTTTTAATTTTAAATCATAAATTTTAAATTAAAAATTTCGGAACGCTACGCGTTGATTATATTGCTATTGTTAAGCTGAAGTGTTGCAAAGTTATATAATGTTCGGAAGCGGAGCTTCCCCACAATTTTGAATTTTAAATTTTAAATTTATAATTAAAGTATAATTTTGGAGGTAAAAGTCAATGTACGATCCTATTTCCCCAAATGTTAACTTTGTCGAGCAGGAGAAACAGATTGAAAAATTCTGGCGCGACGAAAAAATATTTGAAAAAAGTATTGAGGACAGAAAAGACGGAACACCTTATGTCTTTTACGATGGTCCCCCCACAGCAAACGGCAAGCCTCATATCGGTCACGTGCTTACACGTGTTATCAAGGATATGATTCCTCGTTACCGTACAATGAAGGGTTGTATGGTACCCCGTAAAGCCGGCTGGGATACACACGGTCTCCCCGTTGAGCTTGAGGTTGAAAAGCTTCTTGGTCTTGATGGTAAGGAGCAGATTGAAGAATATGGTCTTGACCCCTTTATCGGTCATTGTAAAGAAAGTGTTTGGAAGTACAAGGGTATGTGGGAGGATTTCTCACGTACAGTTGGTTTCTGGGCAGATATGGATGACCCTTACGTAACATACCACAACGAATTCATTGAGTCCGAGTGGTGGGCACTTAAGAAGATTTATGAGAAAAATCTTCTCTACAAGGGCTTCAAGATTGTTCCCTATTGCCCCCGTTGCGGAACACCTCTTTCATCACACGAGGTAGCACAGGGTTATAAGACTGTTAAAGAGCGTTCAGCAGTTGTACGCTTCAAGGTTGTTGGCGAGGATGCTTACTTCCTTGCATGGACAACTACTCCCTGGACACTTCCCTCAAACGTTGCACTTTGCGTAAACCCCAGTGATGTTTACTGCAAGGTTAAGGCAGCAGACGGCTTCACATACTATATGGCAGAGGCACTCCTTGACAAGGTTCTCGGCAAGCTTGCAACAGAGGATGCACCTGCTTATGAAGTTCTCGAAACATACAAGGGTATCGACCTTGAGCACAAAGAGTACGAGCCCCTTTTCGATTACGTTAAGCCCATCTGTGACAAGCAGAATAAAAAGGCCTTCTTCATCACAGCAGACAGCTATGTTACAATGACAGACGGTACAGGTATCGTTCACATTGCACCTGCATTCGGTGAGGATGACGCCAAGGTTGGCAGACGTTACGACCTTCCCTTCGTTCAGCTTGTTGACGGCAAGGGTGAAATGGCAGAGCCCACACCTTATGCCGGCACATTCGTAAAAAATGCAGACCCCATGGTGCTTGTTGACCTTGATAAGGCAGGTCTTCTCTTTGATGCACCTAAGTTTGAGCACGAATATCCCCATTGCTGGAGATGTAATACACCCCTTATCTACTATGCAAGAGAGTCTTGGTTTATTAAGATGACAGAGGTTAAGGACGACCTTATCAGAAATAATAACACCATTAACTGGATTCCCGAAAGCATCGGTAAGGGCCGTTTTGGCGACTGGCTTGAGAATGTTCAGGACTGGGGTATTTCACGTAACCGTTATTGGGGTACACCTCTTAACATCTGGGAGTGTGAGTGCGGTCACCGTCATTCAATCGGCTCTATTGAAGAGCTTAAGTCAATGAGCGATAACTGCCCCGATGATATCGAGCTTCACAGACCTTACATTGATGCTGTTACAATCAAATGTCCCGAG